>NZ_QTWS01000099.1 GCF_003461245.1 Blautia sp. AF19-10LB | reverse complement strand
GGTTGTCCGGATGAGCCGGAATCCCAGAGAGCATATCCCATCAAGAAATATAAAAATGGATTACCATTGCAAAAAGGTTACAATCTACCGTCCTCAAAGGAGAAAGGAAAAGCATTTACGGGAAAAGCTGGAGCTGACAGCGATCTATGTGCATGAATCCGGGAAAAAGGGGACAGAATGGTTTCTGCTGACAACGGTAACGGTAAAGAGCGAAAAAGAAATAGAAAAGCTGGTACAGTGTTATGCACACAGATGGAAGATAGAACGGTTTCATTTTATATTAAAGAGTGGGTGCAAAATAGAAAAGAACCAGGCAAGGGAATATGGGAGATTAAGCTTTCTAACGTTATTATATTCTGTCATTGCAATGCAGATATTAAATCTGACTTATCTTGGGAAAATATGTCCGGAAATTTCAAGTGGGATCGTATTTGTTGAAGAGGAATGGAAAGTATTATGTTGTTGCGCAAGAAAAAGCAAGGAAATTCCTGAATCGTATTCACTTAAAGAAGCAATTTATGATCTGGGAGTTCTTGGAGGGACGAAAGGTGCACCGAGCGATGGTATGCCCGGAGTACGTTCTATCTGGCAAGGACTGGATGTACTATATTCATTGCTTGCTTATCGAAATTATCTTGTATAAATATGGGTCAAGTTAAG
>NZ_QTWS01000098.1:381-702 GCF_003461245.1 Blautia sp. AF19-10LB | reverse complement strand
TAAATAATAATCTTCATATTCTTTATTATCCAAATTTCCATAAATTGTACTTGCCAAATCGTTTAAGCTCATTTTTGAAATCGTCAGATTTTGATTTGGAGATATCTTTATTTTTTTATTCACATTTACATATATTGTATTCTTCTCTAATTCTTCCCAATTTGATGAAAATTCAAAAATATAGTCATCCGTATCTTCTGTATCTGCAGTATCCATTTCTGTTGGATCAAATAACCATACTTTCATTTTTATATCTGCTGTATTATCTTTAATAGTTGTATCTTCCAACCTATAATGACAAACCTGACCATCTGTTCCGTT
>NZ_QTWS01000098.1:0-371 GCF_003461245.1 Blautia sp. AF19-10LB | reverse complement strand
CTATAATGACAAACCTGACCATCTGTTCCGTTCTCCTTTTTCTCCATAGCATATGTTCCATCTAACTGTGCCGCTTTTCCATTTATCTCTACTTCTGTTAGTAGAATAGTCTCCTTTTCTTTTGAAGCATTTATATTATCAGATATTGCCACCCATAAATTCTCCTTATCAGCAGCAATTTCATCTAACGTAATAGAAACTCCATTTTTAGTAATCGTTTTTCCAACACTATCTATATATGATTCTACATTTTCATTAATCCCCAATGCAGTTTGAATCCACGAAGTAATCTGTTCCCAGGCCGCCTTTATCTCATGCGGATGTCCCAAGCCTCCTATCAATAATGCTATTACAACTCCTGCTGCTGCAAT
>NZ_QTWS01000097.1 GCF_003461245.1 Blautia sp. AF19-10LB | reverse complement strand
AAAAAGTGTCTTGTAAAGGTCATTCATTGATGCTAAGATAAAATAAACAAAAGCTTTTTCGAAAATTTCTTCATAACATAAAAAGAATAAAGTGGGAGGTGACAGCGAACGTGGCAGATGAAAAAATTGTGCCAGAGAACGGATTGGAAGTACGTTACGAAAGATATAAAGGTATTATTAAGAATTTTACACTCATGAGTGACATATTTATGAGAAATGTTTTCAAACAGAGAGAATGCCTGGAATATGTTCTGCAGGTCATTATGGAAAAACAGGATCTGCGAGTAATTGATCAGATCATCCAGAAGGATTATAAGAATCTGCAGGGACGATCCGCAATCATGGACTGTGTTGCCAGAGATTCCGAAGGCAAACAGTTTGATGTGGAGATCCAGCAGGATAATGAAGGTGCATCACCTAAGAGGGCACGTTACCATAGTGGTTTGATGGACATGAACACTTTAAATCCGGGTCAGGATTTTGATGAATTACCGGAAAGCTATGTGATCTTTATTACCAGGGATGACATCCTTGGGTATGGCTTTCCTATTTACCATATTGACAGGCATATCAAAGAAGCCGATGATAGCTTTCAGGACGAAGCACATATTATATATGTGAATTCCAGAAAACAGGAAGACACAGAACTTGGGAGACTTATGCATGATCTGCATTGTAAGAATGCGGATGAAATGCACAGTCCAGTTCTTGCAAA
>NZ_QTWS01000096.1 GCF_003461245.1 Blautia sp. AF19-10LB | reverse complement strand
GATTCTTTGCGCATTTACAGGTTTTCATATAATTTATTTGAAGTAGCACAATAGGTTAATTTAGTAAAATCATTGTCAGCTTTTATTTTTTGCCTTTATTGGTTTGATCCATTTGTCTGGATTTTATATTATTTTTTATCAAAGGACATGGAATTTGCATGTGATGAGGAAGCTATTAGAAATATGGATTATAAAAACCGGAAGGAATATGCTCTTTGCATTTATGAGATGGCAGATTATGATTTAAGATTTTTTTCAGTTGCCAACAGATTTGGAGGAAATTCTGTAAAAGAAAGAATTGTGAAAATTATGAAATTCAAAAAGCATACTCCCTTTATTACTATACTTGCTGTGTTTTTTACTATAACATCTGCATTAGGTGTGTTTGCTTCAAATGAAAATGATAACTTACAAATTGAAATTATTCCCAAAATGTCTAGCCGCGAAGACAATGTGGATGCACCGTTGGGAATCGAGGCAGAAAGTGATTTTTCAGATAACAATACAGATACGGATGAAGCAAATAATTATAGTGTTGATGGTTATGAGTTGTATCCATATTATCGTACATCAGATATGACAGATGAAGAAGTAATAGAAATAGAGAAGCTTCATGAATATAATAGAACTTTTTTTGAAAATCATGAAAAATAAAATAACTATTTGAAGGAGCTTCTTGTATAATTCAAATATAGGGAATTCCGAGAAAGAAGGTTGAGAAAAAA
>NZ_QTWS01000095.1 GCF_003461245.1 Blautia sp. AF19-10LB | reverse complement strand
AAATGGATTGATGAAAACATGTGTGTAGCGAAGTAAATAAAAATGATATTATAGTGGGTAAGTCGGTTTTCGACTTACCCATTTATATTAAAAGTTAGAAATTTTGAGCACTATGTCCAACAATTCTAAATAGCAATATACAATAAAAGCAGATACATAAGCTGTTCTTTTAATGAAAAATGCAGCAATCCAGGCTGCTCCCATGCTTTTGCCGGATATGCTTTTTCAAAAAAGTCTCCATCTTTCCAATAGAGTCCATAAATTAGAAGACGTTTCCCCTCCCGGATAGCTTCCGGCTCCATAATCAACTCCCAACGAACCTGATCCATAAGGTGAAGATAAAGTGATACACATAGAACCAGGTTACTGGTACGATTGTGTGTAAGAAACTTCTGCTCCAATAATGAGGGCATTTCAAAAGAAATCTTAAAATCATTAAAAATTTCTCTGTATTCTATATAAAACTCCCATAAAGTAGCAGGTGTGATCTTATATCTTGCAGTGCGTGCAGATAAAAGAAATTGCCTCGGGCCAGAGGCCGCTGTTTGGTTAAGAAGAGCTTGTTTTACGGCAGATTTCACGGATTTTCCAATCAGTTCACCAAGTTTGGAATGTCCAGAAGAATCCGTAAGAGTTCTGGTACCACAAAGATTAGAAGCGATTACAATTCCATCAGTCCCAGAACCTGTTGCGATTTCTTCGGAATAGCAGCTTCCCAGTAATAACTGAGAAACAGCAGCAGCTTTCGATTCTC
>NZ_QTWS01000094.1 GCF_003461245.1 Blautia sp. AF19-10LB | reverse complement strand
CCATTTTTATATTTCTTGATGGGATATGCTCTCTGGGATTCCGGCTCATCCGGACAACCATGCTTCCTGCCACTGGGGAACTACGTAATTCATGAAAGATCTTTTTCCCATCATCTACCATACGATTTTGTACGATCCGGATCAGAAAATTTGCTTTCAGATCCGCTGCTTCTGAGAAAAATTCATAGAAATCACCTTCCCGGTCACATACTGTTAATATTGGGATATCCGCTGGCATTCTCAGCAGTGTCTCACGCATGCTGTCCAGCCATCGGAAATTTTCTTTTTCCTCTATTGGTCTGGAACGTTTTTGCTCTTTTGTCTGGGAATCGTCCTTCGGCTTTTCCCGTGTATTTGTCTCCTGGTAGATAATACCCAAAGGGATCCCCTGGTCTGTCACGGCGATGCAAGAATGGACCAGCATTCCCCTTTGCTCCGTACTGCAATAGTATCCCATTCCCTGGATCGCTTTCCGGTCTCCAAATCCAACAGCGGTAGTATCCTGAACAGCTAAGATCCACTCTGCATCTGCACATTTTATTTTTTCTATAGTTGCTCTGGATATGCTGTCAAGTAATTCATCTTTGGATATCTCGCTATTACTAAAGAAACGGTATGCCGCTTTGGCAGAACTTCTGGAGCCGGTAGCTGCCCAAGTAGATTTTCCGGGCGATGCTGCAAAAGCGTCTATGATCTTGAAGAAACGTGACTTCAAACGCTGGTCAGTAAAATTTATGTCCACAAACTCTTCTTGCCAGTTCTTGTATTCCGCCGTCATTTGGATCTCCCCTTTTTCTTTAGTATAACATGGGAACATATAAATATCTATGATTACTTATGGGTCAAGTTAAG
>NZ_QTWS01000093.1 GCF_003461245.1 Blautia sp. AF19-10LB | reverse complement strand
TCGATAAACTTTCTTCCCAGGACAGTTCCATCCGACCGCATAATGGTACAGACTGCATCAGTGTTGATCCCCAGATCCACACTGCAGATGATCTGTTCTTTGACTAGTATTTTTGTAAGTATCACATCTTCTGTATAAGAAAAACGCAGAAAATATTTCCTGTGTCTTTTCTCCAATGTCGGGGCAGATGCCTTTTCCCCAGACCAGTTCTTTCTCAAATACTCCATGTCGGTATGGCTTAACCGTACATGGAACCATTTCCAGTCATGCCCATCATATAATTTCAGATAAGCAGCATCCTTCCCTTCCTTATCCTCCCGGTACATCACATCACGATAAAAGACCGGCATGGCATGATTCTCATATACAAGTTTCGGCCAGCCTCCTGTTTGACCTGATTTTTCCCACAAGCTCAGTCGGGTTTTGTAAGAGGATACAGTTCCCAGCGCATGCTGGATGGCTGCCCTTCTCAGGTAAGAAGGCATCTTTGGAAAATGGAGATCAAAGCTAAAACGAGCCTGATTCTTTTTTGTTGTATGTATCAGGTGCTCCGCTTCATTAAAACGTTTCTTCGTTTCCGGTATCCTTTCCAGCTCTTCCCATACCTGCTCATAAATCTCTGTCAGATAGCCAACGGCAGACCGGTAGATATCCAGCGTCTGACGGATCGGGATATTCTGTTTTCTCAATTCTACGCCATAGCTGGATGTAATCTTCACAGTTGCTTCCTGCCTTTCTGACTTGTACTGGATATAAATAAGTCCTATTTGTTCTTTCTTATTCTATTATAATTCTTTTTCGGTCCAATAAAACTCTCTTTTATATTTTTTGTAAAAAATTTGCGCGCCTAACTCATCACTAGAAGTAACGAGAATGCGGCGCGCAGT
>NZ_QTWS01000092.1 GCF_003461245.1 Blautia sp. AF19-10LB | reverse complement strand
TTTGCCCAGAAACAGGTTGAGGAGTTCTCTTCAGCCTGTTTTCTATTTTTGCCAAACACAAATAGACAGATTTTCATCTGCCTCAAAAAACTATATTCACTTATTCAAATTTATGCTACTCTATATAAGAAACCATGAAATATCTTAGTAGTTGCTTTCCGTTCCCCATGACGATCGGGGCGTATGGGAATCACATTCTTTGCGATAATGGTTTCTAAATCAGGTGATGTCGTTTTCCCACGATAAAATAATCGGCACAAGTGCGACGCAACTGAGAAGTTGGCTTTATATGTATATTTTCTTTGCTTTTTTTCAATGACTACGTGCGAGGTAATCATTTGTGCAAAATTATACATGATTAGATGTGCATAGATTTCCTGTTGGATACACATCACCTTTTTTGAATGAAAATCCAACATTCCAATAGTATATTTTAAATCTCTGAAAGATGTTTCAATTCCCCATCTTAAAGCATAAAGCTGTTTTAATTTTTCAAGAGGGTATTGTTCCTTATCCAAATTTGTAAGGACGGTTTCATAAGTATCTTCTGAAATTTGGAATCTTGCAATCCTAAAAGACAATCCATAAAACGAGGCTGGATCTTTATAATTACTTTTTGCAGGTAAATAGTCGAAATTCACATTGGAAGGAAGATACCGATAATGGTTCTTATCCTTTAGCAGTTCCTTTACTTCTTTTGACTGTTTCCTTGTAATGTTAAGATTTATCTTCAGATCAAAAAGCTTTTCTTTTGGAAGTTCCAGGTTGCTTTTTATACTTCCATGTCCATCTTTAATACGTATCAAGAAGTACCAGCCCTTTTCCTGAATATGTGCCATACTATTATAAGATTCATAACCCCGGTCTGCTATAATAAGAGCTTCTGGTATGGTCGATCGATCAACCATTTCCTGAAGAGCCTTATGTTCATTACAATTTTTGCTTTTCTGGATAAT
>NZ_QTWS01000091.1 GCF_003461245.1 Blautia sp. AF19-10LB | reverse complement strand
GTATATCAGATTCATTAAGAAATGTCTCTTGAAGTGTCTTAAATTACGATACCATTATAGTCATCCAGCCTTTCTATTTTTAGCACCCTTCCATTAGAAGCGGGTACTAATCCCAATAATATATATTTACCAGGATTATTTACATATTTATTAAATAATTCCTGATAAAACTTTTGTACTAAATAATTTTGTCTATTTAAAGGAAGATCCATATAAATAATGCCGCAGGGTAAATTTCCCATATTGCTCACACATGCTACTCTATTTTTTACCGGTTCATATGCATCAATAATTTTTTGATTAACCGCATATATGCGATTAAATAATCGTGCTAACTCTTGATTTTTCTTGTATATTAACTCTTCATAGGAAGTATCATTAAATTCTTGATTTCTAATCGCTTTTTCTAGTTCTTCTATTTTTAATTCATCTCTTAATTCTTTCAAACAATGAATTAAATTTTCATTTTCATTAATCAAATCCATAACTGTTTCCCCCTGCAATAAGTTTTCTCATACTGGTCACTACCCTCGTTTAACTATCGCATTCCCAAATACCAATGGAAACAGAAACTTCTGCCTCCAAAATCCTTACACCTACTTTCTTTTACTTTGACCGGTCTTTCTACTTTTGCTTAATATTGCATTGGCACATATTTGTGTTAAAGGCTCTCCTATTGCTTCTTTATAATTGAATCCCAAAAACTGGATTGCTTTTAATACATCAACACAAATCAACTCTTTTAGCTGCTGATACATTTCAACATCCGTCCCCGGACTCATCTCTTTAATTATATCCAACACTAATTCTACTGTTTTATGTAAACGTTCTATATAAAGAATGTAACGCTCTCCTGCCAATAACCGACAGGAGTTATTATTGCAATCATAAGTGAATTAAAAACTCTATCCTCACATGACTGAAGCCACGTGCTTCCAGACGCTTTAGGCGTCAGACTAAATATCGGCGGATACGCCTGTAACTTAGGTGCACAATTACGTGCATTTTCCATGCCGGATACGGCAGGT
>NZ_QTWS01000090.1 GCF_003461245.1 Blautia sp. AF19-10LB | reverse complement strand
AAGAATTCATGCTGTATGCTATTGGAAGAAATATAAATAAATATCATCGTTTTTTATACAAAAACTGAGAAAATTTGAAGGAAAAACTGCCTAGAAAAAAATGCAGCTGAAAAAATCCAAACAAGGATTTTTTGCGGCCAAAAACAAAAAGTATTTATCAAAATAAAAATATCCTGAACAAGTTGCAGAGCCAGAAAGCTCTGTAACTGTCAGGATATTTTTGTTTGGTGCTGTCAGCTCTAAAAAACGTTATTTACCGACAGCTCCCTTTTTTCATTTTTTGCATGTAGCTTTATTTGCAGAAGTAGATTACGATATTAATAGTTGACCAGGGAGAGAAGAATGATTAGATAATATGTTATAGTGATAATGGAATTATGGTAACAAAAAAATTTATAAAAAAAGTGCAACCAAACAGAAAAAAATACGTTCTATATAATAGAAAACATTAATATGGCACACTGCAAATAACCTATCCGCATAAAAACACTAATATACAGGGGAGAAATGTGATATGGAAGATACACATATTATAAATTTATTTTTAGAAAGATCAGAAGATGCAATTCGCCAGATAGAAGTAAAGTACGAAAAATTTTGCTTTAAGATTGCATGGAATATTTTATATAACACAGAAGATTCAGAAGAATGCGTAAATGATACGTGGCTGATAACGTGGAATAAGATTCCGCCCAAAACGCCAACAAAGTTATCTGCATTTCTTGGAAAAATAACCAGAAATTTGGCATTGGACAATTTCAGAAAGAAAAATGCTTCAAAAAGAGCAGATACACACATGATGGATATTTGTGGTGAAGTGGAAAAACTGGAAAATACAATAAAGGATTATGTGGAAGAGGATATAAAGAAAAAGGAAATTTTGAATATTTTAGAAAAATTTTTGAGTGATTTAAAAGCAGGGGACAGGGATATTTTTGTCAGGCGATATTGGTATATGGATAATATTAAAGACATTGCAAAAAGACATGGATGCTCTGAGACTAAAATTAAATCCAGTCTTTTTCGAAGCAGAAACAAATTATGGGAAGAGGTGAAAGAAATCATATGAAAAAAGAAAACAATTTTTT
>NZ_QTWS01000009.1:104164-105834 GCF_003461245.1 Blautia sp. AF19-10LB | reverse complement strand
AATATCCTTGATATACAAACGTAAGATAGGAAGACATCGATAAATTTATTTATCAAACAAGCAATGAGAATCAAGACCGCTGATACCTACGCTAGGGTATCAGAATGCAAAGGTCAAGCAGAAAGGGCACAGGGCGGATGCCTTGGCACTAAGGGCCGAAGAAAGACGTGATAAGCTGCGATAAGCTTCGGGGAGGAGCAAATATCCATTGATCCGGAGATTTCTGAATGGGGAAACCCACACGAGGAAACCTCGTGTATCCATACGCCAATCCATAACGTATGGAGGGGAACCCGGGGAACTGAAACATCTAAGTACCCGGAGGAAAAGAAAGAAAACTCGATTCCGTAAGTAGCGGCGAGCGAACGCGGAAGAGCCTAAACCAGATCGCGTGCGATCTGGGGTTACGGACTGCATTTAAGATTCTGTGATGTTAGTAGAACGGTTTTGGGAAAGCCGGCCAGAGAGGGTGAAAGCCCCGTACACGAAAACAGAGCAGACTGAGCAGGATCCAGAGTACCGCGGGACACGAGAAACCCTGCGGGAAGTAAGGGGGACCACCCCCTAAGGCTAAATACCACTTAGTGACCGATAGCGCATAGTACTGTGAAGGAAAGGTGAAAAGGACCCCGGGAGGGGAGTGAAAGAGAACCTGAAACCCTGTGTCTACAAGCTGTGGGAGTGCTTTACATGCACGACCGCGTACTTTTTGTAGAACGGTCCGGCGAGTTGCGCTCACTGGCAAGGTTAAGATCTTAAGGATCGGAGCCGTAGGGAAACCAAGTCTTAACAGGGCCAGAGTCAGTGGGGGCAGACCCGAAACCGGGTGATCTATCCATGTCCAGGTTGAAGCTGCCGTAAGAGGCAGTGGAGGACCGAACCCACATCCGTTGAAAAGGGTGGGGATGAGGTGTGGATAGGGGAGAAATTCCAATCGAACCCGGAGATAGCTGGTTCTCCTCGAAATAGCTTTAGGGCTAGCCTTGGTAGAGATTTGCGGAGGTAGAGCACTGAATTTCCTAGGGGGCGTCAAAGCCTACCGAAGAATATCAAACTCCGAATGCCGTGTAATTACTTACCAGGAGTCAGACTACACGAGATAAGTTGGGTGGTCAAAAGGGAAAGAGCCCAGACCTTCAGTTAAGGTCCCAAAGTGTGCGTTAAGTGGAAAAGGATGTGGGATTTCGAAGACAACCAGGATGTTGGCTCAGAAGCAGCCATTCATTCAAAGAGTGCGTAATAGCTCACTGGTCGAGAGGTCCTGCGCCGAAAATGTCCGGGGCTGAAACGCACCACCGAAACTAAGGAATCTAGTAATAGATTGGTAGAGGAGCATTGCATGCGGGATGAAGCAGTACCGTAAGGAGCTGTGGACTGCATGGAAGAGAGAATGCCGGAATGAGTAGCGAGATAGAGGTGAGAATCCTCTAGGCCGAATATCCAAGGTTTCCAGGGTAAAGCTGATCTGCCCTGGGTAAGTCGGGGCCTAAGGTGAGGACGAGAGTCGTAGCCGATGGACAACAGGTGGAGATTCCTGTACTATGATATGACAGAACTGTGGGGACACGTGCAGAGAGCGGAAGCCGGGAATGGAATCCCGGTGCAAGCGAGGTACCAGTCGCATTGGAAAAACCGTGCGGCAATGGGAAGACGTGATGCGGAGTGAAATA
>NZ_QTWS01000009.1:0-104154 GCF_003461245.1 Blautia sp. AF19-10LB | reverse complement strand
ATTCCTGTACTATGATATGACAGAACTGTGGGGACACGTGCAGAGAGCGGAAGCCGGGAACGGTATCCCGGTGCAAGCGAGGTACCAGTCACATTGGAAAAACCGTGTGGCAATGGGAAGACGTGATGCGGAGTGAATTTTAGTAACGAAGTCCGTGAGCTGTGCGTCAAGAAAAGCCGCTATTGTTCATACCATACCCGTACCGTAAACCGACACAGGTGGATGAGGAGAGAATCCTAAGGCCGGCGGAAGAAGCATTGTCAAGGAACTCGGCAAAATGACCCCGTAACTTCGGGAGAAGGGGTGCCACTGAGAAGTGGCCGCAGAGAATAGGCTCAAGCAACTGTTTAGCAAAAACACAGGTCTATGCGAAACCGTAAGGTGAGGTATATGGGCTGACGCCTGCCCGGTGCTGGAAGGTTAAGAGGAGAGGTTAGCGCAAGCGAAGCTTTGAATTTAAGCCCCAGTAAACGGCGGCCGTAACTATAACGGTCCTAAGGTAGCGAAATTCCTTGTCGGGTAAGTTCCGACCCGCACGAAAGGCGTAATGATTTGAGCGCTGTCTCGACAATGCATCCGGTGAAATTGAAGTACCAGTGAAGATGCTGGTTACCTGCGCCAGGACGGAAAGACCCCATGGAGCTTTACTCCAGTTTGGTACTGGGATCCGGTACTGCATGTACAGGATAGGTGGGAGGCTATGAAATGGTAACGCCAGTTGCCATGGAGCCGCTGTTGGGATACCACCCTTGCAGTATTGGGTTTCTAACCAGCCGCCGTGATCCGGCGGTGGGACAATGCCAGACGGGGAGTTTGACTGGGGCGGTCGCCTCCGAAAGGGTATCGGAGGCGCCCAAAGGTTCCCTCAGGATGGACGGAAACCATCCAAAGAGTGCAAAGGCAGAAGGGAGCTTGACTGCGACACCGACGGGTGGAGCAGGTACGAAAGTAGGGCTTAGTGATCCGGTGGTATTAAGTGGGAATGCCATCGCTCAACGGATAAAAGCTACCCTGGGGATAACAGGCTTATCACTCCCAAGAGTTCACATCGACGGAGTGGTTTGGCACCTCGATGTCGGCTCATCGCATCCTGGGGCTGTAGTAGGTCCCAAGGGTTGGGCTGTTCGCCCATTAAAGCGGTACGCGAGCTGGGTTCAGAACGTCGTGAGACAGTTCGGTCCCTATCCGGCGTGGGCGTAGGATATCTGAGAGGAGCTGTCCTTAGTACGAGAGGACCGGGATGGACGGGCCGCTGGTGCACCGGTTAGACTGCCAAGTCTATAGCCGGGTAGCCAAGCCCGGAAGGGATAAACGCTGAAGGCATCTAAGCGTGAAGCCCCCCTCAAGATGAGATATCCCATCCGAAAGGAGTAAACCCCCTTGAAGACGACGAGGTTGATAGGGCAGGGGTGGAAGTGTGGTAACACATGGAGCTGACTGCTACTAATAGGGTGAGGGCTTGACCAACTAGTTCGAGAAAGGTCATGAGGTGACCGCTATCGAACGGAAGCATGGTTAAAATTCGATTGCTTAGTCAACATGTATGTAGTTTTGTAGGTACGATAAATTTTCTAGGGGATTGGTCAAATGGTATGATAGGGGTCTCCAAAACCTTTGGTGGGAGTTCGATTCTCTCATCCCCTGCTATTTAAGAAGAACAAAGAAGTTTTAAATAGAACTTCTTTGTTCTTTTTTTGTGAAAAAATGAGATATCGGGAGAAATATAGAAAAAAAGAAAGTAAAACATAGATAATATCAATATTTCGTTGCGCTTTTTCACGATTTAGCGTAATATAGTAGTATTAAAGTATAGTATTAGGAAAGAGGGGCTTATGGAGAAATTTTCAATGTTTGTAAACCAGATGGATGCGATAGTCTGGAGCATGGTATTGGTTGTTTTGTGTCTTGGAGTTGGACTTTATCTGTCACTGCGTCTTAAATTTCCACAGATCCGCTTAGTGAAAGAAATGGTCAAACTTCTGACATCCAAAGAAGAGAGTGAGAGCGGAATCACTCCATTTCAGGCATTTGCTACAACAGTAGGTGCCCGCGTAGGTATGGGAAATATTGCCGGCGTCGCTTCTGCGATCTTTTATGGCGGACCGGGATCTGTTTTCTGGATGTGGATGATCGCTGTGATCGGAGCAGCGTCTGCCTTTGTTGAATCGGCACTTGCCCAGGCATACAAAGTCAAGAGTCCTGACGGAGAATTCACCGGCGGCCCGGCATATTACATAGAAAAAGGCCTGAAGTGCAAACCATATGCGGTCGTGTTTGCAGTAGTTGCCTTTCTGGGACCTGGATTCCTCATGCCGGGTGTGCAGATTAACTCACTGGTAACTGTGTTTGAGGAAGCTTTTTCTGTAAATAAGATCCTTGTGGGCGCGATCTGCTGTATCGTACTTGGAATCGTAGTATATGGAAGTATCAAACGTATTGCCCATATCGCGGAAATGCTGGCACCGGCAATGTGCGCGATCTATATTCTGGCAGCGCTGATCATTGTCGGACTGAATATCACCAAACTTCCGGGGATCCTTCTGATGATCGTGCAGTCTGCGTTTGGTGTACATGCAGTACTTGGCGGTATTCTCGGATCTGCTGTTTCCTGGGGTGTCAAACGAGGAATTTACTCAAATGAAGCTGGAATGGGATGTGGTGCGATTGTGTCCGCAGCGGCAGAATGTTCCCATCCGGTGAAACAGGGACTGATCCAGTCATTTTCTATCTATGTAGATACTTTATTTATCGGAACTTCAACTGCACTGATCGTTCTTCTGACAGGAACCTTTGATGTCACCGATGGTGCAGGAAATCTTCTAATGAGCCAGACCGGCGGCATCGAAGCCGGAATCAAATGGACACAGTATGCGCTGATGAGCACGTTTGGAACGTGGAGCGGCAAGGCGCTGGCGATCATCATTGTATTGTTCGTATTCACATCCATGACGGGATACTGTTATCAGGCAGAGTCCAATATCCGTTATCTCACCGGCAACAGCAAGAAAGCCATTGCAATCGCACGGGCAATTTTTCTTGCGGCATCATTCATGGGAGCCATTGTAAATGCGGATGCAGTATGGGCGATGGGCGATATCGGCTATGGCCTGATGGCATGGGCAAACATCATTGCGATTGCACTTCTCGCACCAAAAGCCGTCGCACTTCTTAAAGATTATGAGAAACAAAAGAAAGAAGGCAAAGATCCAGCCTTCGATCCGAAAGAATTCGGAATCGAAGATGAGACCGGAGCCTGGAAATAGCAATAAAAAAAGATAGCTGACAATAAATAGTTCGGCTATCTTTTTTTATGGAAAAATTCAGAAGTTCTCTATGTATTTGATCACTTTTTCAGCAGTGGTGTTCTGGTATTTGCCTTTTTTCCAGATGACACCGATACGCTGCTCAATCGATGGCATGACCGGGATCCCGACAATATCTGGATGTGCTTCCACAATAGAACGATACAGGAAGGTTCCTACATGACCGGATTTGACCATATTGATGAGTGTCGTGATCTGGCTGGTGTTTAGGATAACACGCGGGGTTACACCGACTGCTTTGAACTGCCGGGTCAGTGTCATGACCTGCACAGAATCTGTGTTAAAGAGAATCAGAGGTTCGTTTGCGAGCATAGTGAGAAGAATTGTCTTCTGTTCGGCAAGAGGATGATCTGGTGCAACACAGAAATAAAGATCCTCTGTATCAATAATGCGAGAATTACATTTGTCAATTGCAGGCTGTTCCGCATTGACGATCGCGATATCCAGTTTTTCCTCCAAAACAAGGTCACACGCTTTGATAGAACCAAACTCAAAAAGCCGGAAATCGACTTCCGGGAAATTTCCTTTCAGGGATAAATACAATTCAGGCAGATAGATCGTCCCCAGCATAGGCGGGATCCCGATGCGGATCGGTGTGATTTTTTTCCTTAATTCATGAAATTCCATCTCGACAGAATCTGCATGCGCAAGAAGTCCTTCTGCACTCTTATAAAAGAGCTCGCCTTCCGGTGTGAGGGTGAGCTTATTATTATTCCGGAAAAAAAGATTCACACCAAATTCCTCCTCCAGTGCTTTGATCGCATTGGAAATCGAAGGCTGAGTCACAAAAAGCTCTTTGGCGGCTTTGGTAATATTGTGATACCTGGCCGCCACACAAAAGTATTCTAACTGAGTTAATTTCATGCTGAAATTCCCCCTTGTATCTGTAGTTTTATTAAAATTCATAATAGCATGAGAAAAAAAGATTCGCAATGAAAAGATAAAGAAACGTTTATTGAGATGAATTTTTCAATAGGAAAAACTTATAGTACCATATGTTTTAATAAATGTACAATCCTGAAACCCTTGTATATAATAAGCTCATAACAAAACAGTAATGAATCGGCCGAACGATTACTGAAAAATTACATAACGAAAAAGTAGGAGGGTGTGGCAATGAGTCCATCAACAATTACACTGCTGTTTCTCCTGTTTGCGGTAATCATGTTCGTATTTGAGAAGATTCCGCTGGGAGTTACATCCATGATCGTCTGTATCGGTCTTGTCGTAACCGGAGTCCTGGATGTCAAGACAGCTTTTGCAGGATTCATCGACAGTAACGTCATCTTGTTTGTATCCATGTTCATCGTAGGTGGGGCATTATTTGAAACTGGCATGGCAAACAAGGTCGGAGGTATTGTAACAAAATTTGCAAAATCAGAAAGAATGCTGATCATCGCGATCATGGTGATCGTAGGTTTTATGAGTGGTGTTTTATCCAACACAGGTACAGCCGCAGTTCTGATCCCGGTAGTGATCGGTATCGCAGCAAAATCCGGATACAAGAGATCCCGTCTCCTGATGCCGCTGGTATTCGCAGCAGCTATGGGCGGTAACCTTTCTCTGATCGGAGCACCAGGAAACCTGATCGCACAGAGTGCACTTCAGGAAATTGGAATGAAATTCGGATTTTTCGAGTATGCGATCGTAGGTCTTCCGATCTTGATCGTAGGAATTCTGTTCTACGCAACCATCGGTTACAGACTTCTTCCAAATCACGATGTCAAAGATGAGGGAGCATTCGATACAGAAAAAGATTTCAGCGACGTTCCGGCATGGAAACAGTGGTTATCCCTGATCATCCTGATCCTGACACTGCTGGCAATGATCTTTGAAGACAAAATTGGTATTAAATTATGTATTTCCGGTGGAATCGGAGCACTGCTTCTGATCCTCACAGGAGTTATCTCTGAGAAAGATGCACTCAAATCCATCGATCTCAAGACGATCTTCCTTTTTGGCGGTACACTTTCTCTTGCAGCTGCACTGCAGGAAACAGGAGCCGGTGAACTGATCGCCAACAAAGTAATTGGAGCACTTGGTGAAAATCCATCTCCATACATCCTGACATTTGTAGTATTCATTCTCTGCTGTATCCTGACAAACTTCATGTCAAACACAGCAACAACCGCTCTTATGGTTCCAATCTGCCTGTCAATCGCACAGGGAATGGGAGCTGACCCGAGAGCAGTACTGATGGCATGTGTGATCGGCGGTTCCTGCGCATACGCAACACCGATCGGAATGCCAGCAAACACAATGGTAGTAGGTGCCGGCGGATACAAGTTCATGGACTATGTAAAATCCGGATTCCCGCTCATCATCATCGCAACAATCGTAAGTATGATCATTCTTCCGATCGCTTTCCCATTCTTCCCGTGAGAATGAGAAACGCGAAAGGAATTTGATAAATAAACTCAAACTCAATTATTAACTTTAAAATTATAATAACCAGGAGGACAAACAAATGGGTAAGAAAGAACAGGTAGAGCAGCTTACCACTTATATGGCAAACTTTGTTTCCTATATTGGTAAAGTGCTGCCGGACGACATCAAGGCAAAGATCAACGAACTTGCAGAGAAAGAAGACAGCCCGCTGTCTAAAGTAATTTACCAGACCATGCAGAGAAACCAGGTTCTGGCAAAAGAACTCAACAGACCAAGCTGCCAGGATACAGGTGTATTACAGTTCTGGGTAAAATGTGGAACAAACTTCCCGCTCATCGGAGAACTGGAAGCACTCCTCAAAGAAGCAGTTGTCAAAGCTACTTTCGAAGCACCACTTCGTCATAACAGTGTAGAAACATTTGACGAGTACAACACAGGCAAAAACGTTGGTAAAGGAACTCCTACCGTATTCTGGGATATCGTTCCGGACAGCGACAAATGCGAGATCTACACATACATGGCCGGTGGCGGATGTACTCTTCCGGGAAAAGCTATGGTCCTGATGCCAGGTGAAGGCTACGAAGGTGTAACAAAATTCGTTATGGATGTCATGACATCTTATGGCTTAAATGCTTGTCCGCCACTCCTTGTAGGTGTTGGTGTTGCAACATCCGTAGAAACAGCTGCACTGCTTTCCAAGAAAGCTCTTATGAGACCGCTTGGAAGCCACAACGAAAACGAGCGTGCTGCATCCATGGAAAAACTGCTCGAAGACGGTATCAATGCGATCGGCCTTGGACCTCAGGGTATGGGCGGTAAATATTCCGTAATGGGTGTTCACATCGAAAACACAGCAAGACATCCATCCACCATCGGTGTAGCCGTAAACGTTGGATGCTGGTCCCACAGACGTGGACATATTATCTTTGATAAAGACCTTAACTACACAATCACAACACATTCGGGGGTGACTTTATAATGCTGGAAATGAAAGATGGAAAGAAAATTTTAACAACACCGATCTCAGCAGAAGATCTGAAGGATATCCATGCAGGAGATATCGTATACTTAAACGGAAGCATGACAACCTGTCGTGACGTTGCTCACAGACGTCTTGTTGAAGAAGGCCGTGAACTTCCTGTAAACGTAAGAGATGCAGCAATTTTCCACGCTGGCCCGATCATCCGTCCACTGGAAAATGATAAGTTCGAAATGGTATCTGTAGGACCGACAACCAGTATGCGTATGGAAAAATTTGAATACGAATTCGTAAGAGAGACAGGCGTTCGTGTTATCATCGGTAAGGGTGGTATGAAAGAAAACACAGAGCGTGCATGCAAAGAATTCGGTGCGATCCACTGTGTATTCCCGGCTGGAAACGCAGTTGTAGCAGCAACAGAAGTAGAAGAGATCGTAGATGCTCAGTGGAGAGACCTCGGAATGCCTGAGACACTGTGGCACTGCCGTGTCAAAGAATTCGGACCTCTGATCGTATCCATCGACACAGAAGGACGTAACCTCTTCGAAGAGAACAAAGTAATCTTCAACCAGAGAAAAGATAAAGCAGTAGAAGAAATCTGCAAGCACGTAAGCTTTATCAAATAATTCCTTAGAATTAAATGTTCAGACATATATAAGTAACGTACTTAATAAGTAAATCAAAATTTTGCCATAACAAAAGCCATACCGAAGGATTACTGCCATGATCCCGGAGTATGGCTTTTGTGCTGCTTATGAATAAAAAATTATGCGGATTTTGTTTCGTGGGCGTGAGCGTAGGCTACCTGGATCTCTTCCGGCATAGAATCCGGGATCATCGCATGAAGCTGATCTTCGCTGACACCTTTCATTACCTGGTCATAAAACCAGCATTTGTATTTCAGCATATCAAGTGCCTGGTTCATACGCTCAATTTCTGCCTCGATATTCTGACGCTGACGCTGGAACATGGCACGGCGCTGCGGGTAAGTTTCCTTTCCCATGGCACACCATTCGATGAACTGGTGGATGTCCTTGATCTCCATGCCGGATTTTTTGAGGCATTCGATGACACGCAGAGTCTCCAGTTCGCGGTCGCTGAATTTGCGGACCCCGGAGACACGCATCATATCCGGAAAAAGCCCCTCCTTGTCATAGTAGCGGAGCGTGGAGACCGGCAGGTCAAACATTTCAGATACTTCTCCGATAGAATACATAATAAAAACCTCCTGAATTCAGATATTTCGATTAAAAGTTAAGATCGCGAAGCGCAGGATAACCATAAGCGGACTTCGCACTATGAACAGCACAGAGGATCGCTTCTGACATGACATCGGCTGCAAGCGTGCCGACCATATCGTAGTCTGCAGCAACGGTTCCGACGGAAAGGGCGTAGATACTGTCGCCGTCAGCAGAAGTGTGCACCGGACGGATGGAGCGGGCATAGCCATTGTGTGTCATACCGGCGATCTTGCAGAGCTGGCTTTTGTCGAATTTTGCATTGGTGATGATGGTACCGATCGTAGTATTTCCTGTAAATTTGTTTTCGCGTACTTCATAAGACTGATAGAGCAGTTTCGCAGAATCAGCAAAAGAATTACGGTCTTCATTGAGTAGACCGGCGATGATCCTGCCAGAGTGGTGATCGTAAATATCACCAAGTGCATTTACCGCAACGATCGCGCCGACTTTAAGCTCACCGATCTGCACGGCGTAACTTCCGATGCCGGATTTCATGCAGAAATCCATCCCTTTAAATTTACCGACGGTTGCTCCTGTACCTGCACCGAAGTTTCCATCCTGGTAATTGTCAAGATAAGCATTCTTACAGGCTTCATATCCCATCGCCTTATCCGGGCGGCAGTGTGGATCAGCTACGGTCAGGTCAAAAAGATCCGACTGGCAGACAAGCGGTACCTTAGTCACGCCTACATCAAAACCGATGTCCTTTTCTTCCAGGAACTGCATGACACCGCCGCCGGCATCCAGCCCGAATGCACTTCCTCCACCAAAGAGTACGGCGTGGATCGTCTGTGCATTGGCAAGCGGCTTGAGAAGTTCGCTTTCCCTCGAAGCAGGACCGCCCCCGCGGACATCAAGTCCCGCGCACATGCCGCCTTCGCTCAGGATAACGGTACATCCTGTTCCTCCATCGACATTCTGTGCATTTCCAATGCGGATCCCCGGAAAGTCTTTGATACTGATAACGTCCATTACATTCCTCCATAATCTGTAAAACCGTAAAATAAAACCGGAATTTACTCTATATTTTACCTAAAGGTATTGACCTAAAGTCAGGTTTAAGTGTTATACTCATAGTAACAAATTAAAATTTTAATGTCAAACAGAATGGAGGAAACTTTATCATGGCAAAGAAATTAGTAGCATATTTTTCAGCAAGCGGAGTAACAGCAAAGATGGCAAAAGCCCTGGCAGAAGTTACAGGAGCAGATCTTTTTGAAATCCAGCCTGCAGTACCGTACACCAATGCAGACCTTGACTGGATGAACAAAAAGAGCCGCACCATCTGCCAACTGGAAAGAAGGCAAACGTTTCGGAAGTGCGGACAAGAATGCTCTCAAAGTATGGGCAGATTCCCTGGGAATGTGATCCTCACAATAAAATACACGATCACAGACAGAGCGATATAGCCTGTTTCTTAAAGGAAGCGGGTGTGTATCGCTTTTTTCTGCTTTTTTATAACAATATAAAAATATTTTGGCAAATAAAAAGTTTTTGCAATATCCAATTGCAAGAATACATGATTACGGTTATAATGACGGCAGAGGTGAGCAAAATGGCAGATTATATCATCTGTAATGGAAAGATCGTAAATGGAAAAAACGAGGCTCCTTTTGAGGGCAATATCATAATAGAAGGAAGCCGGATCAAAGAAATCACAAAGACGACGGAGTTTCCTTCTGATTTTCCGAAGGAGCGGATCCTGGATGCGAAGGGCGGCTATGTGACGCCGGGATTTATTGACATCCACAGACATGGAGACTGGCAGGCACTGGAAAACGGTGACGATGAACTTCTGAACCGTCAGGGACTTACGACAGTTGTGAATGGAAACTGCGGCCTTTCGGTCGCACCGGTCGGAACAGAACATCAGAAGGAGATTCTTGGTTTTATCAGTAGCGTTACCGGAAATCCGCCGGAGAAATATATAAAGGAAGACAAAAGCTGCCCGGCAGCAGAGTCCTTCCACGCCTATATGGATGCCCTGAAAGCGACGAAGCGGAGCGTGAATACAGGAATGCTCGCGGGAAACGGAACGATCCGTGCCTGTGCAGCCGGCTACAGGACAGGAAGTTTGACGAAAGAAGAATTAAGAACAGCCTGGAAGCAGATCGAGGAGAGCCTGGACGCAGGAGCACTCGGTATCAGTCTTGGTATTGCCTATGCGCCGGAATTTGAATACGATGAAAAAAGCCTGATCGAAGTCTTAAGTCCGCTCAAAGATACCGGGATCCCGATCACGACGCATGTGCGCAGCGAAGGCGACAGTCTGATCGAATCACAGAAAGAAGTCCTCCATGCAGCAAAGGCACTTCATATCCCGCTGCACATCAGTCATGTGAAATGCATCGGAAAGAAAAACTGGGGAACGAAATGTGAAGAAGCCCTCCGGCTTTTTGCACAGGCGAGGGCAGAGGGTGTGCAGCTTGATTTTGACCTGTATCCGTATCTGACAGGTCCCACACAGCTCGTGCATGTGCTTCCACCGGAATGCCAGAAAGGCGGTACGGATGAAATCATCCGGAGACTGAAGGACAGAACATACCGTAAACATCTGACAGAAGTCCTCAAAACACCATCTGATGAATTCGAAAATATCGTGGAACTGGCAGGTTTTGACCAGATCTATACAAGCACGCTCCATACAGAGAAATACAAAGCCTATGCAGGAAAAACGATCCAGGAGATCGCAGACTTTACAGGAAATGATCCGTATGATACACTGTATGACATTCTGATCGAAGAAAACTGTCAGGTCACAATGCTTGACACGATCGCATCGGAAGAAGACATGCTGCATTTTCTGAAGGATGAATATGCAAATCTGATCTCAGATGCGATCTATCCGGCAGGTGGCAAATATCATCCGAGGGTTTATGCCGCATTTCCGAAGGTGCTTACGGACTATGTGCGTGACAGACAGATCTTTACGATCGAGGAGGCTGTCTACAAGATGACAGGAAGAGCAGCGAAACCTCTGCATCTGGACCGTGGCGTTCTGGAGGCAGGAAAGGCAGCAGATATCAATATTTTCCATCTGGAGAATCTCAAGGTGAAAGCAGATTTTGATGATCCGGATCAGTTCTGCGAGGGATTTGACTACGTTCTGACAGGAGGGAAGATCGCAGTCAGGGATGACAGATGGACAAACACAGGAAGCGGAGAAGTTCTTGTGAGAAAGTAAACAAATAAAGGGGAATTGGAGAGGGAAGTTATGGATTATCAGCAGCTCATTACATTTATTATGGAAATGGTCGGGACGATCGCTTTTGCGGCATCCGGTGCCATGGTTGCGGTAGATCGGGCAATGGATATTTTTGGTGTGATCGTGCTGGGAGTCACGACAGCTGTAGGAGGAGGGGCAGTGCGTGATGTGATCCTCGGGATCGTGCCGCCGGCAATGTTCCAGCATCCGGTTTATACGGTCGTCGCAACGGTCACATCCTGTGTTGTTTTTATGATCCTGTATCTTAAGAAGGAACTCCTTCAGGGACATAACAGGGAGACTTATGACAAAGTAATGCTTGTCATGGACTCAATCGGGCTTGGAATCTTTACTGTGGTAGGTGTGAATACAGGGATCGCCCATGGATATATGGATTATACTTTCCTGCTGGTGTTCCTTGGCACCGTCACAGGTGTCGGCGGAGGACTTCTCCGTGATGTCATGGCAGGTGTGCCGCCGTATATCCTGGTGCGCCATATTTATGCATGCGCGTCTATCGTCGGAGCAATCGTCTGTGTGGTACTGTACCGGAATTTTGGGGCAGTCGCAGCGATGGTGGGAGCCTCAGCGGTGGTAATACTGATCCGTTATCTGGCAGCGCATTACCGGTGGAATTTGCCAAAACTTACAAGAGAAGAATAAAAGACGACAGAAAAGCAGCCCTTCTACACAGAAAGAAGAGCTGCTTTTGCTTAGAGGAAAATCTATTAATACTGCCGGGGGAATCTTATTCCAGCGGCTGAGTATCCTGAAGTGCTTCAAATCCTTCCTCACCGGTACGGATCTTGACAACGTTTTCGATATCATATACGAAGACTTTTCCATCGCCGTACTGACCGGTGTGAAGTGTTTTCTTGGCTGTTTCGATGACGGTTCTTACCGGAACGAGGCTGACTACGATCTCGATCTTGATCTTCGGCAGCAGGTTCATATCCATCTCAACACCACGGTAGTAGGAACGGGAACCTTTCTGTACACCGCATCCCATAACGTTTGTGATGGTGATACCGGTAACACCGATCTCATTCATTGCATGCATGAATTCTTCAAGTTTGCTCTGTCGTGTGATGATAACAACTTTTGTCAGTTTATGTACGCCTTCCTTCGGAAGTTCTGGAATGGTGGCTGCAACTTCAGCAGGTGCAACATTTGCGGAAGTGTTTGCGGAAGGAGCTGCTTTTGTAACACCCATAGGTGTTGGAACAGTCATAGTGTCGTGTACAACGAATCCGTCGTATGCACTTGTAAGACCATGTTCTTTGGAGTCCAGACCTTCGATCTCTTCTTCAGCAGTTACACGAAGACCAACCGTATGTTTGATCGCCTGGAAAATGATCGTCATAGTAACAGCAACCCATGCGATGGTGATGATCATACTGATAAACTGTACACCAAATCCGTGGAAACCGCCGCCTACGAGGAGACCTTTCCATTCCGTACCTGTACCATCGGAGAAAAGACCAACAGCAAGAGTACCAAAGGCACCGTTTAATCCGTGAACGCCGACAGCACCAACCGGGTCATCGACTTTGAGTACTTTGTCAATAAATTCAATACCAAATACTACAACAAAACCAGAAGCGATACCGATGATAGCTGCAGATGTAGGAGAAACGGTATCACAACCTGCTGTGATCGCTACCAGACCTGCAAGAGATCCGTTGAGGGACATGGAAACATCAGGTTTTTTGTATCTTACCCATGTGATAAGAAGAACAGTGACAGTTGCAACAGCTGCTGCAAGGTTAGTAGTTACGAAGATCTTACCTGCACTTACGATAGCATCGCCTTCCATGCTGACGGTAGATGCACCGTTGAATCCGAACCAGCAGAACCAGAGGATGAATACACCTAAAGCACCGATGGTAAGGTTATGTCCAGGAATCGCTTTGGACTTGCCGTCTTTTCCGTATTTGCCGATACGAGGTCCAAGGATGATGGCACCGATAAATGCTGCAACACCACCGACCATATGTACTGCACAGGAACCTGCAAAATCATGGAAGCCCATCTGGCTGATAAATCCGCCGCCCCAGATCCAGTGTCCGGATACCGGGTAAACGATCAGGCTGATCAGGAAACTGTAGATACAATAGGAAGAAAATTTAGTACGTTCTGCCATGGCTCCGGATACGATCGTAGCGGAGGTTGCACAGAATACTGTCTGGAAGATCAGGAATGCCCAGAACGGAACGCCGTCAGGAAGCATTGCGGAACCATAATTTGCCTCTGTGGCAATGCCGCCGATCTTTCCGAAGAATCCGTTTCCTGCTCCAAACATGATCCCGAATCCGACGATCCAGAAAGTAGGAGTACCGATACAGAAGTCCATAAGGTTTTTCATGATGATGTTACCAGCGTTTTTTGCTCTGGTGAAGCCGGTTTCTACCATTGCAAATCCGGCCTGCATAAAGAAGACAAGCGCGGCGCCAAAAAGCACCCATATAGTGTTTACTGATGAATACATAAAGTTACCTCTCTTTCCCTAAAAAGTTGACAAGATTAGTGTGGCTTCAATATTCAGAAAAGGCGCGAGAATGAAATTTCATCATTTTCGCGCCTTTACGAATCAAGTATATGTAAAACAGGGGATACCGTATCGTGTGATTAATGGATGAGGAAATCGATAATGAATTATGAAGTAGTTCATGTTTCATGAGATATCCCCTGGTTTTACCGGTATGAAATTGTCTGTTATCCTCTGAATCAGTCAGAGATGGAGAATAACAGTTTGCCGTATGTCGGATATGGAAGGATAGAATCTGGGATCAGAGCTTCTGCTGCATCAGCGGAAACACGAACTTTTTCCATATCGGTAAGTACAACACTCTGATAGAGTTTTGCACTCTTGAGAAGATCTTTGTCGACTTCGTATTCTGCCATTGCAGTATCCTCTTTGAGTCTTTCCAGATCTTTGACCATGGTCTCAGAAAGTTCTGTCAGTCTGGTAAGAAGTGCAGCTTCTGTGGATACGGAGATATCAGGAACGACTGATTTCTTAAGTGCTGCAGTCTGAGCCAGTTTTTCCATATATGTAGTAACTGCCGGAAGAAGATCTTTCTGGATGATCTCAACCATAGTGCCGGCTTCGATATGAAGTGTCTTTACATAGTTCTCAAGCTTGATCTCATAACGGGAATGAAGCTCTGCATGTGTAAAGATGTGATGGCTGGTAAGAAGTTTTTCATTCTTTTCATCGGTGAAGTGCGGCAGTGCATCCGGAGTAGATACCAGGTTGTAGAGACCGCGTTTTTCTGCTTCTTCGATCCATTCATCTGTATAACCGTTTCCGTTGAAGATGATACGTTTGTGTTCTTTGATGGTCTTTTTGAGTAATTCATGAACAGCGGATTCCATTCCGTCAGCCGGAACATCTTTGAGTTCCTCATAGAACTGGCTTAATACTTCAGCAACAGCAGTGTTGAGGATGATGTTCGGGTTTGCTACGGAAGAAGAAGATCCAAGCATACGGAACTCGAATTTGTTTCCTGTGAATGCGAACGGTGAAGTACGGTTTCTGTCTGTGTTGTCTTTTACGAAGTGCGGAAGTACTTTTGCTCCGATATCCATCTGAACAGCACCGTGTCCAACGAAGAATTCGTCGTTCTCGATCGCTTTGAGTACTTCTGTCAGCTCGTCGCCAAGGAAGATAGATACAACTGCCGGCGGAGCTTCGTTTGCACCAAGACGGTGATCATTTCCTGCACTTGCAACAGAGATACGGAGAAGATCTGCGTAATCATCCACTGCTTTGATGACTGCTACAAGGAATACCAGGAACTGTGTATTTTCTGCAGGTGTTTTGCCAGGATCAAGAAGGTTGACACCTGTGTCTGTGCTCATGGACCAGTTGTTGTGTTTACCACTTCCGTTGATTCCTTCGAATGGTTTCTCATGAAGCAGGCATACCATGTTGTGTTTGGCAGCTACTTTTTTCATGATCTCCATTGTAAGCTGGTTGTGGTCAACTGCTACGTTTGTGGTATCGAATACAGGAGCCAGCTCGTGCTGTGCAGGAGCAACTTCGTTATGTTTTGTTTTAGCCGGAATTCCAAGTTTCCAGAGCTCTTCGTCCAGGTCATGCATGTAAGCAGATACACGAGGTTTCAGGGTTCCGAAGTAGTGGTCTTCCATTTCCTGTCCTTTTGGAGCCGGAGCACCGATCAGGGTACGTCCGCAGAAGATCAGGTCTTTTCTCTTATTATAGAGGTCTTTGTCTACCAGAAAGTATTCCTGTTCCGGACCAACGGTGGTATCGATATGTTTTACTTCTGTATTTCCGAGAAGGCGGAGGATCTTGACAGCCTCTTTGTTCAGGGTATCCATGGAACGAAGAAGAGGTGTTTTCTTATCCAGTGCCTCTCCGCTGTAGGAGCAGAATGCAGTCGGGATATAAAGGGTACGGTCTTTGATGAATGCCGGTGATGTAGGATCCCATGCTGTATATCCTCTTGCTTCAAATGTAGCACGAAGACCGCCTGACGGGAAACTGGATGCATCCGGCTCGCCTTTTACAAGTTCTTTACCGGAGAATTCCATGATCACCTGTCCGTCGCCTGTCGGGGAGATGAAGCTGTCATGTTTTTCTGCGGTGAAGTTTGTCATTGGCTGGAACCAGTGAGTGTAATGGGTAGCTCCATGTTCGAGAGCCCATTCTTTCATGGCAACTGCAACGGAGTTGGCAACATCAAGTTCCAGGTGTGTACCGTTCTCAATCGTTTTTTTCAGTGCCTTGTACATGTCTTTCGGTAATTTCTCACGCATGATCTTGTCGTTAAAAACAAGACTGCCGTAGATTTCAGGAATGCTCTGTGCCATAATAAAATCTCCTTTCAATGCTCCATTAATCTTAATTTTCGTAATTAAAATAAAAACTCTCAGATAAACAAAAAAGGCGCCTTGGATTTTGTTTTCCAAAGCGCCGTTGCTTATGTGTTGTAGTATACACAAAAAAATCGGGATGTCAACAACTTTTTCGAAAATTTTTTCAAATTTTTTGTTTGGACGGATGAATTTATTTGTATGCTTTTTTGAGGGGACAAGGGTTGACAAATCACTTTCTTCTATTATAATTTCACTGTGAAAAGCACTTCAGAAAGCAGAAAGCATTTGAAAAGAATGGGAGGAAATTCTGATGGCAGAATTAAAGGAAGCCTGCGGCGTATTTGGTATGTACGATCTGGATGGAGGGAATGTGGTTCCCTCTATTTATTATGGTCTTACATCTTTGCAGCACCGTGGACAGGAGTCTTGCGGACTTGCAGTTTCCCGCACAGAGGGCGAAAGAGGAAACATCCAGTTTCATAAGGATCTCGGACTTGTAAGTGAAGTCCTTCGTGAGAATACTATCCGCAATATGGAAGGAGATCTTGGCATCGGTCATGTACGTTATTCAACGACAGGAGCATCGGTAGCAGAGAATGCACAGCCGCTTGTCCTGTCCTATATTAAGGGAACACTTGCACTTGCACACAATGGAAACCTGATCAACACACCGGAACTGAAATGGGAACTGATCCAGAATGGAGCGATCTTCCATACGACTACGGACTCAGAAGTCATTGCGTTCCATATAGCGAGAGAGCGTGTACACACTAGGACAGTAGAGGATGCCGTTCTCAAGACCGCGCACAAACTCAAAGGTGCTTATGCACTTGTGGTCATGAGCCCGCGTAAACTGATCGGTATCCGTGATCCGCTTGGACTGAAACCGCTCTGCCTTGGCAAGAGGGATAATACCTATGTCCTCGCATCCGAAAGCTGTGCACTGACCTCTGTCGGCGCAGAGTTCGTAAGAGATATTGAACCAGGAGAGATGGTCACCATCTCAAAGAAAGGCATCGAATCCAACAAAGAACTCGCCGGCGGTAAACATGCACACTGTGTATTTGAATATATTTACTTTGCAAGACTGGACAGCGAGATGGATGGCGTCAAGATCTACGATGCACGTATCCGCGGCGGTAAATCTCTTGCAAAATCTTATCCTGTAGAAGCAGATCTTGTGGCTGGTGTACCGGAGTCCGGCATCCCGGCAGCCAAGGGATATTCCGAAGAATCCGGAATTCCATTTGGATTTGCTTTCTATAAGAACAGCTATATCGGACGAACTTTCATCAAACCGACCCAGGAGGAGCGTGAATCCAGCGTTCACCTCAAACTGAGCGTCCTGGAATCCGCAGTTAAGGGTAAGAGGATCGTTCTGGTCGACGACTCCATCGTAAGAGGAACCACGATCGCAAACCTGATCCGCATGCTCAAGAAAGCCGGAGCACTGGAAGTGCATGTACGTATCAGCTCCCCGCCGTTCCTTCATCCATGTTATTTCGGAACAGATGTACCGTCCAATGACCAGCTGATCGCTTCCAATCACAGCACCGAAGAGATCCGTAAAATGATCGGTGCAGATTCCCTTGGATACATGCAGAGTGAGTTCCTGGAGGGAATGGCAGGAGGACTTCCTCTCTGCAAGGCATGTTTTGACGGAAATTATCCGCTGGATGTTGAGGCAGAACTGAATAAGAAGATCGACTGCGGCTGTTAAACTGTCACTGATTTTGGCAGAATGTGCAGGAAAAAAAGATAAAAAAATGCGATTTATATAAAAATTACATATTTACAAAGTGTCCAAAATACGGTATAGTAATGCACATATTTAAGAGTCGTGTCTGACAAAGGCGTCAGAGGCAGATAAGGGTAAACCAGCCCCTTCATCCGCTTCTGGTGCTTTTTCTTTTATCAGACATTTATGTGTAACACAGATGGAGGAGGAAATCACAATGTCAGTTAAATATGTTTTTGTTACAGGCGGTGTTGTATCCGGACTGGGTAAAGGGATCACGGCAGCGTCCCTGGGAAGGCTTCTCAAGGCAAGAGGCTATCAGGTGACCATGCAGAAATTTGATCCTTATATCAATATCGATCCGGGAACCATGAACCCGATCCAGCATGGAGAGGTCTTTGTTACTGATGACGGTACAGAGACAGACCTGGATCTTGGTCATTATGAGAGATTTATCGATGAAAGCCTTGATAAAAATTCCAACGTGACAACCGGTAAGATCTACTGGTCAGTCCTGCAGAAAGAGCGTCACGGAGATTTTGGAGGAGGGACAGTACAGGTCATTCCTCATATTACAAATGAGATCAAGAGCCGTTTTTACCGCGCCAAATCACCGGAAGAAGAGAGAATCGCGATCATCGAGGTCGGAGGAACCGTTGGTGACATCGAGAGCCAGCCGTTCCTGGAATCTATCCGTCAGTTCCAGCATGATGTGGGACATGACAATGCAATCCTCATTCATGTAACCCTGATCCCATACCTCAAAGCTTCTGAGGAAATGAAGACCAAACCGACCCAGGCAAGTGTCAAGGAACTTCAGGGAATGGGAATCCAGCCGGACGTTCTGGTATGCAGAAGCGAACATCCGCTGACAGATGAGATCAAAGGCAAGATCGCACTGTTTTGTAACGTACCGGTCAGCCATGTATTACAGAACCTTGATGTAGAATATTTATATGAAGCTCCTCTTGCAATGGAAAGAGAAAAACTTGCCGATGTAGTTCTGGAATCCTTGAGACTTGAGAACCGCAAACCGGATCTTACCGAGTGGACAGAGATGGTCAACGATCTGAGAAATCCGGAGAGCACAGTAAACATTGCAATGGTAGGAAAATATACACAGCTCCATGATGCCTACTTAAGTGTTGTGGAAGCTCTGAAACACGGTGGGATTTCCTGCAGAGCCAAAGTAGAACTGACCTGGGTGGATTCTGAAGAATTAAATGAGAAGAATCTCGACCAGACACTTCATAATGTAGACGGTATCCTTGTTCCGGGAGGATTTGGAAACAGAGGTACAGAGGGAATGATCCTGGCAGCACAGTATGCCCGTGTCCACAAGATCCCGTACCTTGGGATCTGCCTTGGAATGCAGATGGCGATCGTAGAATTCGCCCGCCACGTATTAGGATACGAAGATGCAAACAGCATCGAGCTGAACCCAGCTACCAAACATCCGGTGATCGCACTGATGCCGGATCAGGAGAGTGTAGAAGACCTTGGAGGAACTTTAAGACTTGGAAGCTATCCATGTGTACTTGCAGATAACTCCAAAGCACTGGAACTTTTTGGAAAGAAAGAGATCCAGGAACGTCACAGACATCGTTATGAAGTCAACAACGCATTCCGTGAAGAGCTTGCTGCGAAAGGCATGACGATCGCCGGAACTTCCCCTGACGGACATATCGTAGAGATGATCGAGATCAAGGATCATCCGTTCTATGAGGGAACCCAGGGACATCCGGAATTCAAATCCAGACCGAACCATGCACATCCTTTATTCCGCGGCTTTGTAAAAGCAGCAGACGCATACGTAAAGGAGAAAGAAAGCAGGAAACAGCAAAATAAAGAATAATATAATTTTTTTTGATAGAGAGGACGAAGATTATGCAGGAAGTAACGAGAGAAGAACAGGGCCTGTATCGCCAGGAATTTGAGCATGACAACTGTGGTATCGGCGCAGTTGTCAACATCAAAGGAAAGAAAACACATGAAACTGTTGCGAATGCTCTCAGGATCGTAGAACATCTGGAGCATCGTGCAGGTAAGGATGCAGAGGGAAAAACCGGTGACGGTGTTGGTATCCTTCTGCAGATCTCCCATAAATTTTTCAAAAAAGCCTGTAAGAAAGAGGGCTTTGATATCGGTGAGGAAAGAGAATATGGTATCGCACAGTTCTTCTTCCCGCAGCACGAGATCAAACGCGCCCAGGCAAAAAAAATGTTCGAGATCATCGTGGAAAAAGAAGGACTGGAGCTTCTCGGATGGAGAAACGTTCCTGTGATCCCGGAGGTCCTCGGACACAAGGCAAGAGAGTGCATGCCATGCATCATGCAGGCATTCATCAAAAAACCACAGGATGTCGAAAAGGGTCTCCCATTCGATCGTATGCTCTACATCGCACGTCGTGAGTTTGAACAGAGTAATGACAACACTTATGTTGTTTCTATGAGCAGCAGAACGATCGTTTACAAAGGTATGTTCCTGGTCGGACAGCTTCGTACTTTCTTTGCAGACCTGCAGAATCCGGAGTATGAATCCGCGATCGCAATGGTACATTCCAGATTCAGTACCAACACAAACCCAAGCTGGGAGAGAGCACATCCGAACCGTTTCATCGTACACAACGGAGAGATTAACACCATCCGTGGAAATGCCGACAAGATGCTCGCCAGAGAAGAAAATATGGAATCTCCATACCTCAAAGGCCAGCTTCACAAAGTCCTTCCGGTCGTAAACCGCAACGGTTCCGACTCCGCAATGCTTGACAATACACTGGAATTCCTTGTAATGAGTGGTATGGAACTTCCGCTTGCAGTCATGATCACGATCCCGGAGCCATGGGCATACAACGACACGATCTCCCAGGAGAAGAGAGATTTCTATCAGTATTATGCAACCATGATGGAGCCATGGGACGGACCGGCTTCCATCCTGTTCTCCGATGGTGATGTGATGGGTGCAGTCCTTGACCGTAATGGTCTTCGTCCATCCAGATATTATATTACTTCCGACGGCTATATGATCCTTTCTTCTGAGGTCGGTGTCATGCCGGTTCCGGAAGAGAAGATTGTTCTCAAAGAACGTCTCCATCCGGGCAAAATGCTCCTGGTAGATACTGTTCAGGGAAAAGTCCTCGACGATGATGAACTGAAAGAAAAATACGCAAAAATGCAGCCGTACGGCGAATGGCTGAACAGTAATCTCGTACAGCTTAAAGACATCAAGATCCCGAATATCCGTATGGAAGAGTACACACCGGAACACCGTGCACGCCTTCAGAAAGCGTTCGGATATACTTACGAACAGTACCGTACCTCTATCCGCAACATGGCATTAAACGGAGCAGAGAGTATCGGAGCCATGGGTGTAGATACCCCGCTTGCTGTCCTCTCCAATGAGCACAGACCTTTATTCGACTATTTCAAACAGCTTTTTGCACAGGTAACAAACCCGCCGATCGATGCGATCCGTGAAGAGATCGTTACCTCCACAAGCGTTTATGTAGGTAAGGACGGAAACCTTCTGGTACAGCAGCCGGAAAACTGCCATGTACTCAAGATCCTTCATCCGATCCTCACAAATACAGACATGCTCAAGATCAAAAACATGAAGGCAGATGGATTCAAAGTTGCTGTTGTATCTACTCTCTATTATAAGAGTACGAAACTGGAGAGAGCGATCGACCGTCTCTTCGTGGAGGTTGACAAGGCATTCCGTGACGGCGCAAACATCCTCGTACTTTCTGACCGTGGAGTAGATGAAAACCATATGCCGATCCCGTCTCTTCTGGCGGTATCCGCAGTACATCAGCATCTCGTAAAAACCAAGAAGAGTACTTCCCTGGGTCTGATCGTAGAATCCGGCGAGCCGAGAGAAGTCCATCATTTCGCAACTCTTCTCGGTTATGGTGCAAGTGCAGTCAACCCATATCTCGCACTGGAAACGATCCGCGAGCTGATCGATACCCATATGCTGGATAAAGATTATTATGCAGCAGTTGAGGATTATAACCACGCAGTCTTAAGTGGCATCGTCAAGATCGCATCCAAGATGGGTATTTCCACGATCCAGTCTTATCAGGGATCTCAGATCTTTGAGGCAATCGGTATCTCTAAGGATGTTATCGATAAATACTTTACAGGAACTGTAAGCCGTGTAGGCGGAATCACACTGGAAGATATCGAGGAGAACGTAGACAGACTTCACTCTGAAGCCTTTGACCCGCTGGGACTGAATACAGACCTCACACTTGACAGTGTCGGTGCACACAAGATGAGAAGCCAGGGAGAGGAACACCGCTACAATCCGCAGACGATCCATCTCCTTCAGGAATCTACAAGAACAGGAAGCTATGCACTGTTCAAAGAATATACAAAAGTCGTAGACCAGGAAAGCCATGGAGCCCTTCGTGGACTTCTGGAATTCAATTATCCGGAAAAAGCGATCCCGATCGACGAAGTAGAAAGCGTAGATGAGATCGTAAAACGTTTCAAGACAGGTGCGATGTCCTACGGATCTATTTCCCAGGAAGCACATGAGACACTTGCGATCGCTATGAACCATCTCCATGGAAAATCCAACACAGGTGAAGGTGGAGAGAGTGATGAGCGTATCGCTTCCGCAGGAAGTGAAAATGACCGCTGTTCTGCGATCAAACAGGTTGCCAGCGGACGTTTCGGTGTTACCAGCAGCTATCTGGTATCCGCAAGAGAGATCCAGATCAAGATGGCACAGGGTGCAAAACCAGGTGAAGGCGGACATCTTCCGGCAAAGAAAGTTTATCCGTGGATTGCAAAGACCCGTCATTCAACACCTGGCGTAAGTCTGATCTCCCCGCCGCCGCATCACGATATCTACTCTATCGAGGACCTGGCACAGCTGATCTATGACCTTAAAAATTCAAACGTTTATGCAGATATTTCTGTAAAACTTGTTTCTGAGGCAGGTGTAGGTACTGTAGCAGCCGGTGTTGCCAAAGCCGGAGCACAGACAGTCCTGATCTCAGGATATGATGGAGGTACCGGTGCAGCACCGAGAAGTTCCATCCACAATGCAGGACTTCCGTGGGAACTTGGTCTTGCCGAGACACACCAGACTCTGATCATGAACGGACTCCGTAACCGTGTCCGCATCGAGACAGACGGTAAACTGATGAGTGGCCGTGACGTTGCCATTGCAGCACTTCTCGGTGCAGAGGAATTTGGTTTTGCGACAGCTCCGCTTGTAACCATGGGATGCGTCATGATGCGTGTCTGCAACCTGGATACCTGCCCGGTCGGTGTAGCAACACAGAACCCGGAACTTCGTAAACGTTTCCGTGGAAAACCGGAATACGTAGAAAACTTCATGAGATTTATCGCTCAGGAGCTGAGAGAATATATGGCACGCCTTGGTGTTCACACTGTCGATGAGATGGTAGGACGTACAGACCTCTTAAGACAGTCTGTGGAAGCTTCCCAGGCAGAGCCGCACAAAGGCAAAGTTGACTTAAGCGCGATCCTCGATAACCCATATGCCGGAAACGGACAGAAAGTGACCTTCGATCCAAAGGCAGTTTACAACTTCGAACTGGAAAAAACTCTGGATGAAAAAGTCCTTCTCAAGAAATGCGGCAAAGCGATCGCCAAAGGTGAACATATCGAACTCGATGTAGACGTAACAAACACAGACCGTACCTTTGGTACGATCCTCGGTGCAGAGATCACCAGACAGACCGGAAAGGGACTTCCGGATGACACGATCGTGATCAACTGTCACGGAGCCGGCGGACAGAGTTTCGGTGCTTTTATCCCTAAGGGTCTTACACTGAACCTTACCGGTGACAGCAACGACTACTTCGGAAAGGGACTTTCCGGTGGTAAACTGATCGTCAAAGTTCCGGAAAAAGCAGCTTACAAACCGGAAGAAAACATCATCATCGGTAACGTTGCACTCTACGGTGCTACCAGTGGATATGCATTTATCAACGGTGTTGCCGGAGAACGTTTTGCAGTCCGTAACTCAGGTGCTTACGCAGTTGTAGAGGGTGTCGGCGAGCACGGATGCGAGTATATGACAGGCGGTCGTGTCGTAGTCCTCGGACGCACCGGAAAGAACTTCGCAGCAGGTATGAGCGGCGGTATCGCTTACGTACTTGATGTTGAGAACAAACTTTACAAAAACATCAACAAGGCAATGATCTCTATCGAAAAAGTAGAGAACAAATATGATAAGAAAGAACTTCGTGATCTGATCGAAGCCCATGTTGCGGCAACAGGCTCCAAACTGGGTGCAAAAGTGCTTGCTGACTTTGATGCTTACCTGCCGCACTTTAAGAAACTGATTCCGAACGAATATAAAAAGATGCTTACACTCAGCGCCAAACTGGAAGAAAAAGGACTGACAAGTGAGCAGGCACAGATGGAAGCATTTTACGAAAGCATCGGAGCAAAGCATTAAGGAGGATGAGGAAACATGGGAAAGCCAACAGGATTTTTAGAATATAACAGAGAGACAGCCAAAGTACTGCCGCCAAAGGTCCGGATTGCCAATTTCAATGAGTTCCGGACTCCACTCAGCAAAGAAAAACAGAAACTTCAGGGGGCACGCTGCATGGCATGCGGCGTTCCTTTCTGCCAGTCAGGAATGATGCTCGGAGGAATGGCATCCGGCTGTCCTCTGCACAACCTTGTTCCTGAGACAAACGATCTGGTATATACAGGAAACTGGAAACAGGCATATTTGAGACTTTCCAAGACGCACAGTTTTCCGGAGTTTACTTCCAGAGTGTGTCCTGCACTCTGCGAGGCAGCCTGCACCTGTAACTTAAACGGAGAGCCGGTTTCCACAAAGGAAAACGAAAGAGCGATCATTGAGACCGCTTACAAAGAAGGCTGGGTCCAGCCGCAGAAACCGAATGTCCGCACCGGCAAGACCATCGCCGTGATCGGAAGCGGTCCATCCGGACTTGCAGCAGCACAGCAGCTCAATAGACGAGGCCACAGTGTTACAGTTTATGAAAGAAGCGACCGCCCGGGCGGACTTCTCCGCTACGGTATCCCGAACATGAAACTGGAGAAATCTGTAATAGACAGAAGAATCCGTCTCATGGAAGAAGAAGGAGTAAAATTTGTCCTCAATACAAACGTGGGCAAGGACATCAAGGCAGAAGACCTGCTGAAACAGTATGACAGAGTCGTGCTTGCCTGCGGAGCTTCCAACCCGCGTGACATCAAAGTGCCTGGAAGAGAGGCAAAAGGGATCTATTTCGCAGTAGACTTCCTCGGAATGGTCACAAAGACACTTCTCGACAGCAACTTCGAAAAAGTTCCATATGAACTGGCAAAAGGCAAACATGTCCTTGTCATCGGTGGTGGTGATACAGGAAATGACTGCGTAGGAACTTCCGTCCGTCTTGGTGCAAAATCTGTGACACAGCTTGAGATGATGCCGAAACCGCCGGTTGAGCGTGCTGCAAACAACCCGTGGCCGCAGTGGCCGAGAGTCCTCAAGACAGACTACGGCCAGGAAGAAGCGATCGCAGTTTTCGGACATGATCCACGGATCTATCAGACAACCGTCACCGAATTTATCGCTGACAAAAAAGGCAATGTGTGCAAGGCAAAGATCGTAGACCTCAAAGCACAAAAAGACGAAAAGACCGGAAGGATGATGATGGTTCCGGTTGAGGGAAGCGAGAAAGTGATCCCTGCAGATCTGGTCCTGATCGCAGCAGGATTCCTCGGAAGCCAGAAATACGTAACCGATGCATTTCACGTAGCGATCAATGGAAGAACAAACGTTGAGACAAAACCGGATGCCTACGCAACTTCTGTACCGAGAGTCTTCACAGCTGGCGACATGCACAGAGGACAGTCTCTGGTCGTATGGGCGATCCGCGAGGGCCGCGAAGCCGCCAAAGCCGTAGATGAATCCCTGATGGGTTATACAAATCTCTGAAAAAAGACGTTGACAAAGACCATGCCGGTTGCTATAATACCTGCATGAACAAAGGCGTTCTTTTGGAGGGTAAACCTTCCGAAAGTACGCCTTTTTTGTTTTTATTTTCAATAGATAAGGAGAGAATGGCATGGGGAATTATACCAGAGAAGAAATATTACAGATGGTTGAGGAGGAAGACGTAGAATTCATCCGCCTTCAGTTTACTGATATGTTCGGTGCGATCAAGAATATCGCTGTTACGACCCGGGAACTTCCCCGTGCGTTAGCGAATCAGTGTATGATCAACGGCGAACAGATCGCAGGGATGGATCCTGAAAAGGGATCTGATCTTTATCTTCGTCCGGTGCTGGATACGTTTGCTATCCTGCCGTGGCGTCCGCAGCAGGGAAAAGTTGCGAGAATGATCTGCAATCTCTACTGGCCGGATGGTACACCATACAAAAACAGCCCGAGATATATTCTTGAGAGAGTAGCCGAAGAGGCGGAGCAGGAAGGATACACCTGCTATATCGATCCGGAGTGTGAGTTTTTTCTTTTCCACACAGACGATAATGGCAATCCGACAACCGTAACACACGAAAAAGCAGGATACCTGGATATGAGTCCGCTGGATCTTGGCGAGAATGCAAGACGTGACATGGTGCTGACTCTCGAGGATATGGGAATGGAAGTAGAATCCTCCCATCATGAAGCAGCTCCGGCACAGCATGAGATTGATTTCAGCTATGGTGAGATCCGTGATATCGCAGACTGCATCATGACATTCAAGATGGCAGTCCGTATTGTTGCAAAGCGTCATGGCCTTCATGCAACTTTTATGCCGAAGCCAAGAGCAGAGGTAAATGGTTCCGGAATGCACATCCAGTTTTCTGTATTCAAAAATGGAAGAAATCTGTTTGAAGACGCAGATCATCCGGGAGAATTAAGTGAAGAGGCCCGTTATTTTATCGGAGGACTTCTTGCACACAGCAAGGAGATGGCACTGATCACTAATCCTCTCGTGAATTCCTACAAGCGTCTTGTTCCTGGATATGATGCACCGACAGAACTTACCTGGACAGAGAATAATCAGAATTCACTTGTCCGCATCCCTGTGACAAGAGGAGAGGGAACAAGAGTGGAACTGAGAAGTCCGGATGCATCTTCCAATCCGTACCTGGTGTTTGCAGTATGTCTTGCAGCCGGACTGGATGGGATCCGAAACAAAATTTCTCCTACAAAATCGTCAAATATCGCAACACAGGATCAGGAGACAGAGCATCTTCCGGAAACACTCAAAGATGCGATCGAGCTTTTTGAAAACAGCACCTGGATCCGGGGAATACTGGGCGAAGAATTCTGCAGGACTTATCTTGCACAGAAGAAAGATGAGTGGCTGCGTTATACCAGACAGGTAACTGACTGGGAAGTAGAAGAATACCTGTATCGCCTGTAAGCATAAGACAAAAAATAGGAGAACACTTGTATGAGCAGCATTGTGATCGCATTACCCAAAATCGAAGATGCAAAAAAAATCCGTGCGGTTCTGGCGCGGCACGGATTTACCGTTGCATCTGTATGTACAACCGCATCAAATGCTCTGTCAAGTGCTTCCGAACTTGGAAGCGGCGTACTGATCTGCAGTCATCGGCTTCCGGATATGAATTATCTTGATCTTTCAGAGTGTATGCCAAGAGATTTTGAAATGCTGCTTCTTGCGTCTGCAAGAGTGATCTGTGAAGTGCCGACATCGATCCTGTCGGTACAGATGCCGGTCAAGGCAAGCGACCTTGTCAACACAGTAAATATGATCCTGACGCAGCAGGAGCGAAGAAAAAGAAAAGAAAAAAAGAAACCAAAGGCACGATCCTGGAAAGAACAGAACTATATATCCAATGCAAAAATGATGCTGATGCAGCGAAATCATTTAAGTGAAGATGAAGCCTACCGTTATATCCAGAAATCCAGCATGGATTCCGGAACGAACATGGTAGAAACAGCACAGATGCTTTTGATGCTTTTATATGATGAATAATAATAGAAACTTTTAAGAGACTTATAATATGGAGGATGAGGAAATGGAGTTTTTGGATGGTACATGGAAAAAAGAAGTTACTTCGTGGGAAGCACTGTTAGGAGAGGAACTTCTGGATCAGGAAGTTGTTCTGGAAGGAGCCGTTCACAGCATCCGAAATATGGGCGATGTTGCGTTCGTGATCCTCAGAAGAAGAGAGGGACTTTTTCAGACTGTTTTTGAAAATGAAAAGGCAAATCTTTCCATTCATGATCTCAAAGAGGCAATGACACTTCGCGTGAAAGGGATCCTGAATGCAGAAGAACGTGCGCCTCATGGAAGAGAGATCCGCATCAGAGAAATTGAGATCCTGTCACAGCCGGCAGAGCCGATGCCGCTGGCGATCGACAAATGGAAATTAAACACATCTCTGGAGGCAAAACTGAATTTACGTCCGATCGCACTCCGTAACATCCAGGAACGTTCCAAATTCAAGATCCAGGAAGCGCTGACACGTGCTTTCCGTGATTACCTCTATGAGAACGGTTTCACAGAGATCCACACACCGAAGATCGGGGCAAGAGGAGCCGAGGGTGGAGCAAACCTTTTCAAATTCAGCTACTTCCACAAACCGGCGGTCCTCGCACAGAGCCCGCAGTTCTACAAACAGATGATGGTCGGTGTGTTTGACAGAGTATTTGAGACAGGACCGGTATTCCGTGCAGAGAAACACAATACCAAACGTCACTTAAACGAATATACCAGCCTTGACTTTGAGATGGGATACATCGACAGCTTTGAAGAGATCATGGCAATGGAAACAGGATTTCTTCAGTATGCAGTAGCACTTCTTCAGAAAGACTACGCAAAGGAACTTCAGATCCTTAAAGTACAGCTTCCAAAAGTCGACAAGATCCCGGCCGTTCGTTTTGACAAAGCCAAAGAACTGGTTTCCGAGAAATATAACCGTAAGATCCGCAACCCATACGATCTGGAGCCAGAAGAAGAAGCTCTGATCGGAAGATACTTCAAAGAAGAATACGATGCGGACTTTGTATTTGTAACTCATTATCCGTCCAAGAAACGTCCGTTCTACGCAATGGATGATCCGAGTGATGAGAAGTTTACCTTAAGTTTTGACCTTCTTTTCCACGGACTGGAAGTAACGACCGGCGGACAGAGGATCCATGACTACGATCAGCTCAAAGCCAAGATCGCAGCAAGAGGCATGGAAGAAGAAGGAATGGAGCAGTATCTGGATACCTTCAAACATGGCATGCCGCCACATGGAGGACTTGGTATTGGTCTGGAACGTCTGACCATGCAGCTTCTTGGAGAAGAAAACGTCCGTGAAGCGTGTCTGTTCCCGAGAGACCTGAACAGACTGGAGCCGTAAGAGAAGGAGGAAAAGCCAGATGGCAAAGATCATAGATGACGAAACAATCGAAAACGTATGTATCCTCGCAAAACTTTCCTTAGGTGAGGAAGCCAAGGCAAAAGCAAAGCAGGACATGCAGAAAATGCTGGATTATGTAGAAAAACTGGACGAACTGGATACAGATGGCGTGGAGCCTCTGTCCCATATCTTTGGTGATGAAAATGTATTCCGTGATGACGTTGTGACAAACGGAGACAACAAAGAAGCAATGCTTGCAAACGCACCAAAGGAAAAAGAAGGACAGTATCAGGTACCGAAGACCATAGGATAGGAGAATGAGGATGGAACTGCAGACAATGACAGCCCTGGAGCTGTCAAAAAAGATCAGACAGCGTCAGGTCAAAGTAGCAGACGGTGTCAAAGAGGTTTTTGATCAGATAGAGAAAAAAGAGGGCAAAGTACACGCATATCTTGATCTTTATAAGAAAGATGCCCTTGCAAGAGCAAAAGAAGTCGAAAAAGGAATCATGGACGGCATTTACACCGGACCGCTTGCCGGAGTGCCGATCGCAGTCAAAGACAACATTTGCATCAAAGGCAAAAAAACAACCTGCGCATCAAAAATATTAGAGAACTTCGTACCACAGTATAATGCAGAAGTCATCGACCGTCTGGAAAAAGCCGGAATGATCGTGATCGGAAAGACAAACATGGATGAGTTTGCCATGGGAAGTACCACAGAAACTTCTGCTTACGGTGTGACAAGGAACCCGTGGGATCTGGAACACGTTCCGGGAGGTTCTTCCGGCGGTTCCTGTGCGGCAGTTGCAGCAGGAGAAGCCTTTATGGCTTTAGGTTCTGACACCGGCGGTTCTATCCGTCAGCCAAGTTCTTTTTGCGGCGTGACCGGGATCAAACCAACTTACGGAACCGTATCCCGTTATGGACTGGTAGCTTATGCTTCCTCTCTTGACCAGATCGGACCGGTCGGAAAAGACGTGGCAGACTGTGCCGCACTTCTTGAAGTGATCGCAGGACATGACCCGAAAGACAGCACTTCCCTCGACCGCAAAGACCTTGATTTCTCAAAGAGCATTGAGGAGAAGAAACTTCTCGGAATGAAGTTCGGCGTGCCGAAAGAATTCCTCGCCAAAGGTCTTGATCCGGAAGTCAAAGATGCTTTTATGGAGACGCTCAAAGTCCTCACCTCACAGGGTGCGATCGTAGAATTTTTCTCCGTAGAGACAATGGAATATATGATCCCTGCCTATTATATCATTGCCAGCGCGGAGGCAAGCTCCAACCTGGAACGTTTCGATGGTGTAAAATATGGCTATCGTGCAGCAGAGTACGAGGGACTTCACGATATGTACAAAAAGACCAGAACAGAAGGATTCGGCGAGGAAGTCAAACGCCGTATCATGCTTGGTTCCTTCGTTTTAAGTTCCGGTTATTACGATGCTTATTACCTGAAAGCACTTCGTACCAAAGCCCTGATCAAACAGGAATTTGATCGTGCTTTTGATAAATATGATGTGATCCTTGCACCGGCTGCTCCGTACACAGCACCAAAGATCGGAGAAAGTCTCAAGGACCCGCTTGCCATGTATCTTGGCGATATCTATACCGTTGCCGTCAACCTCTGCGGTCTGCCTGGGATCACCGTTCCGTGCGGACAGGACAAGGCAGGCATGCCGATCGGTATCCAGATGATCGGAAACTGCTTCGGAGAACACAAGATCCTCCGTGCAGCGGCTGCTTATGAAGCAGAAAGAGGGGCATTCCCGACTCCTCTGAAAGGAGGCAAAGAGGCATGAAACAGTATGAAACCGTCATTGGTCTTGAAGTCCATGTAGAACTTGCAACAAAAACAAAGATCTTCTGTGGATGCTCTACAGAGTTTGGTGGAGCACCGAATACACATACCTGCCCGGTCTGCACCGGTATGCCGGGTTCCCTGCCGGTACTGAACCGTCAGGTCGTAGAATTTGCACTCAAAGCCGGTATCGCGGCAAACTGCCAGATCAACCAGTACTGCAAATTCGACAGAAAGAACTATTTCTACCCGGATAACCCGCAGAACTACCAGATCTCACAGCTTTACCTGCCGATCTGCCACGATGGCTGGGTAGAGATCGAAACTTCCGCCGGAAAGAAAAAGATCCGTATCCACGAAATGCATATGGAAGAAGATGCCGGAAAGCTGATCCATGATGAATGGGAAGACTGCTCTCTGGTTGACTATAACCGAAGCGGCGTGCCGCTGATCGAGATTGTATCCGAGCCGGATATGAGAAGTTCTGAGGAAGTTATCGCATACCTCGAGAAACTTCGCTGCATGATGCAGTATCTCGGTGTATCTGACTGTAAATTACAGGAAGGTTCCATGCGTGCCGATGTCAACCTGTCTGTCCGTGAAGTCGGCAGTGAGACATTCGGAACAAGAACCGAGATGAAGAACCTGAACTCCTTCAAGGCGATCGCAAGAGCCATCGAGGGCGAGAGAGAGCGTCAGATCGAGCTGATCGAAGAAGGCAGAGCCGTTGTCCAGGAAACCCGCCGCTGGGATGACAACAAAGAATCTTCCCATGCCATGCGTTCCAAAGAGGATGCCAAAGATTACCGTTACTTCCCGGACCCGGATCTTCCGCCGATCCATATTTCCGATGCATGGATCTATGAGATCCGCACTTCCCAGCCGGAACTCCGCGAGGAAAAACAGCTTCGTTATCAGGAAGAATTTGAGCTTCCGGCATACGATGCAGGAATCCTTACCGAGTCCAGACACCTTTCTGAGCTTTTTGAGGAAGTTGCAAACCTCTGCGGCAGCCCGAAGAAAGCAGCCAACTGGTTCATGGGTGAAGTACTCCGTCTGACCAAGGACAAGGGCCTTGATGTGGAAAAAGTTTCTTTTACACCGAAACACCTCGCCGACCTGATCCAGATGGTAGAGAAAAAAGAAGTCAGCGCACAGAATGCAAAGAAAGTCTTCGAAAAAGTCTTTGATGAGGATATCGAACCAGTATCCTATATCGAAGAACACGGCCTCAAGATCGTAGAAGACACAGGACTTCTCAACGACATCTTACAGAAGATCATGGATGAGAACCCTGGACCGCTCGCAGAACTTCTTGGCGGTAAAGAAAAAGTATTCGGATTCTTTGTCGGTAAGATGATGAGAGAACTCAAAGGCAAGGCAAGCCCGGACGCAGTCCGTGAAGCACTTGTAAAAGAAGTGGAGAAAAGAAAAAATCAATAATGCTTCAGAAGAGAAGCGCAAACATAGAGATGAGGAGAATATATTATGGTAACAGTAAATAAAAATTATCTGAAACTGCCGGGAAGCTATCTTTTTTCCACAATTGCAAAAAAAGTAGCCGCATATCAGGCTGCAAATCCGGATGTAGAGATCGTACGTCTTGGAATCGGTGATGTCACACAGCCGCTTGTACCGGCGATCATTGATGCACTTCACAAATCTGTCGATGAGATGGCAAATGCCGAGACTTTCCACGGCTATGCACCGGATCTCGGATACGAATTCTTAAGAAGCGCGATCGCAAAAAATGATTACGAGGCACGCGGATGCCAGATCAGTGCAGATGAGATCTTTGTTTCTGACGGAGCAAAGAGTGATTCCGGAAACATCCAGGAGATCTTTGGCACAGACAACAAAGTGGCAGTCTGCGACCCGGTTTACCCTGTTTATGTAGACACAAACGTAATGGCAGGACGTACCGGCGAATACAATAAGAAAAACGAAAACTTTGACGGCGTGATCTACATGCCGTGTCTGGAATCCAACGGATTCCTGCCGGAACTTCCGGTAGAAACACCGGATCTGATCTATCTCTGCTTCCCGAACAACCCGAGTGGTGCAGCGATCACAAAGGACAAACTTCAGGAGTGGGTAGACTATGCAAACAAGAACGGTGCAGTGATCATCTATGATGCCGCTTACGAGGCATATATCACAGAGGAAGATGTGCCGCACAGCATTTATGAGTGTGAAGGTGCACGTACCTGTGCGATCGAGCTGAGAAGCTTTTCCAAGAATGCGGGATTTACCGGCGTTCGTCTTGGATTCACTGTTGTTCCGAAAGACCTTGTCCGCGAAGGTGTTGCACTTCATGATCTCTGGGCAAGACGTCATGGGACCAAATTCAATGGTGCCCCATATATCGTACAGCGCGCCGGCGAAGCTGTCTATTCCCCGGAAGGAAAAGCACAGTTAAAAGAGCAGGTTGCCTACTATATGAGAAATGCCCATACGATCTACAACGGTCTGAAAGAAGCGGGCTATTCCGTATCCGGCGGTGTGAACGCTCCATACATCTGGCTCAAAACACCGAACAACATGAGCTCCTGGGATTTCTTTGATTATCTTCTGAAGACAGCACACGTTGTCGGAACTCCGGGATCAGGATTCGGAGCACACGGAGAAGGCTTCTTCCGTCTGACCGCATTCGGAACCTACGAAAATACCTTAGAAGCGATCCGCAGGATCACAGCTTTATAAAAATTTATTTAGGAAAACTGGCAGCAGGGTGTCGAAGTGGCACCCTGCTTTTTGCGTGATACCCCCCCTGGTGAGATTGGCATTGCCAGAAAGAAGATAATAACGTATAATCAAGTGCAGAATAAACGACAGATGAGGAGTGGCTGATTATGTACTATGAAACAACAAAAGAACTGCTTGCTTTTATCAAAAAAAGCCCTACGGCATTCCACGCTGTAGAAGAAATGCAGGCGAGACTGACGGAAGATGGATTCCAGGTGCTTTCGGAGAAGGAACACTGGAAGCTTACACCGGGAGGGAAATATGTGGTGACGCGGAACCATTCTGCGCTGATCGCTTTTACCATACCGGAGAAGGAATCATGGAAGTTTCATATCATCGCCAGCCACAGCGATTCACCGTCTTTTAAGATCAAAGAAAACCCGGAGATCGTTGTAGAGAAGACTTACGTGAAACTGAATGTCGAAAAGTACGGCGGGATGCTGATGGCACCGTGGTTTGACCGTCCGCTGTCCATTGCCGGAAGAGTGATCGTGCGAAAAGATGGAAAGTTAGAAGAAAAACTGATCGATTTCGACAGGAACCTCGTGATGCTCCCGAACCTCGCGATCCATATGAACCGGGAGGCAAACAGCGGCGTTTCCTATAATCCGCAGAAGGATATGCTGCCGTTGTTCAGCATGGGAGGTTCTGATGTGTCACTGCAGAAACTTCTGAGCACACAGCTTGATGTAGAAGAAAAAGATATCCTGAGCCATGATCTTTTTCTTTACAACCGCATGGAAGGCTCCATATGGGGCGCAGAGAACGAATTCGCATCCAGCGCCAGACTGGACGACCTGCAGTGCGCTTTTGCCTCTCTGAAGGGCTTTCTGGGCGCACAGAAGCAGGACTGCATTGCGGTGCACTGTGTCCTTGACAATGAAGAAGTCGGAAGCGGCACGAAGCAGGGAGCGGCATCCACCTTCCTCAAAGACACACTTCTCCGTATCAACAGCGGGCTTGGAAGGACATACGAGGAATATCTGATGACACTTGCGGACAGCTTTATGATCTCCGCAGACAATGCCCATGCGCTCCACCCGAATTATACAGATAAGGCAGACCCGGTCAACCATCCGCTTCTGAATAAAGGAATCGTGATCAAATACAATGCAAACCAGAAATACTGCACAGATGCAGTGTCAGCGGCTGTGTTCAAAGATCTCTGCGACGGGGCAGGTGTTCCGTGGCAGACATTTGTCAACCGTTCTGACATTCCGGGCGGTTCCACGCTTGGAAATATCTCCAACACGCAGGTCCCGATGAATACGGTGGATATCGGCCTGCCACAGCTTTCCATGCATTCTCCGTATGAGACAGCAGGGGTGAGGGACACAGAGTATTTTGTTAAGGCAGCAAAGGAATTTTTTGCATAAACAGGCATAAGAAGAGGGAAAGAGAATGAATACAGACAAAAAAGCAGTTTTTTTTGATGCAGACGGTACGATCTGCGATATTGAAAAAGGAGTTCCGGACAGTGCGGTAGAGGCGATCCGTAAATTAAGGGAAAACGGACATGAGGCGTGGCTGTGCACCGGAAGAAGCAGGGCTTTTGTCCCGGGCTATCTGGAACAGATCCCGTTTACCGGTATGATCAGCGCATGTGGCGCGACTATTGAAAAAGACGGACAGCGGCTTTATAACAAAGAGATGCCGGTGGAAGTGGCGAAACTTTCCGTGGAGACTCTGCGTAAATACGGTCTGATCCCGGTCATGGAAGGTGCAGATTTCATGTACTATGACAAGGATGAGTATACGAATGAAGTCAACTGGTACCGTGACCTGATCACAGAGGCTCTTGGACCGAAATGGCGGCCGATCCGCGGCTATGAGGACAGCATGCATATCAACAAGATCAGTGCCAAGATGACAGAGGGCTGCAACGACGAAGAGGCATGCAGGGAACTGTCACAGTATTATGACGTGATCCGCCATGAGAACAATGCGTTTGTGGGAACAACGATCGAGCTGGTTCCGAAGGGCTGCAATAAGGCTGTCGGAATCGCTGCAGTCTGCCGTATCTTTGACATTCCGTGGGAAAGCACTGTAGTCTTTGGGGACAGCAACAATGACCTGTCCATGTTTGAATATGCAGCGACAAAGGTGGCCATGGGAAATGGTTCCCAGAAGATCCGTGAACTGGCAGATTATGTGACCACAGATATGTTTCACTATGGAATCCGAAACGGTCTCACAAAACTCGGTCTGATCTGAGAAGGCAGGAGAAAAAGTTATGAAATATGGAAAAATAAGAATCGAAGACGGCAATCTTATCTTCGCAAAAAGAATGCTGATCAATTATCTGCCATGTAAGGACATTTTGTGGGCGTATATGCGAAGAGAAGGTGTGGAAGGTGGGCGGCAGAAGCAGTTCAGCACCAGCTCTCTTGTGATCATCACCCGGCGAAAAAAACGCTATGAATTTGAGATGACGGACAAAGAGATCAGAGACTGCATCCAGCTTCTCAAAGTCCTGAATCCGAAACTTGCAACAGGTTTTCCGAAGGGTGCGAGGATTCCGCTCCAGAGCCTTCCGAATACCCGCGATCTCGGAGCGCTTGCCACGAAGGATGGAAGACATATCCTTCCGCGCAGGCTTCTGAGGAGTGGTAATCTGTATCATATGTCTCTTCAGGACCAGGATACGCTCCTCGATGAGTATCATCTGTCGACGGTTGTCGATTTTCGTACCAGAATGGAAGTCCTGGAAAAACCGGATACCGTTCTTGAGGGAGTGGAGTACCATGAGATCTCAATCGTGGATGAAGAAACTCTTGGCATTACCCGTTCCGGAAATCTGCTGGAAATGCTTCTGAAATTTGACCAGCCGATCGATGAGTTCATGCAGAAACAGTATGTTTCTTTTGTGCGGGATGATTTTTCGGTCAAACAGTATGCCCGTTTTCTGGATGTCATCCTGCAGCAGGAAGAGGGTGCCGTCCTGTGGCACTGCAGCATGGGTAAAGACAGGGTCGGCGTTGGAACGGCACTTCTTCTCTATGCGCTTGGGGTACCGATGGAGACGATCATGGAGGACTATCTCCGTACCAACCGCTGCCTGGAGGAAGACCAGCAGCATATGATCCGGCTTCTGGAAACCAAGATGATCGTGGACAATGAAGTGATGGACAAGATCAAGGCACTGTACCGTGTCAAGGAAGAATATCTGGAGGCGGTTTTTGACGCGATCAGACAAGATTATGGTTCCGAAGAAATGTTTTTGAAGAGGGCTCTCTACATGACTCCAAAGGCAGTCGACTCTCTTCGCAAAAAATATCTTGTATAAAATACAAAAAAGGTAAGAAAAACCACGAAATATATGCATAGATATACAAATACAGCAAAATTTGACGTTGACAAACGGGCTAATGTTGTTATAATGTAAAACATGCAAACGATTTTACAATGGAATTGTTTACAAGGTTAAAGTGATGAAAGCAGGTGGGTTATGCAAAAGAGAATTTTGTCCCTGTTAGTAGATAACACCGCAGGTGTTTTGAGCCGTATTTCCGGACTTTTCAGCCGACGCGGTTACAATATTGACAGCCTGACAGTTGGTGTGACTGCAGATGAGCGTTATTCCAGAATGACAGTTGTATGCAGTGGAGATTCCATGATCCTGGAACAGATCACCAAACAGCTTGCCAAGCTGGTAGATGTAAGAGACATCAAGGTTCTTGAGCCGGACAACAGTGTGAGCAGAGAACTGGTTCTTGTGAAGGTCGCAGCAAGACCGGAGCAGAGAGAGGGAATCATTTCCATCGCAAATATTTTCCGTGCCAACGTCATTGATGTCGGCAAGACTTCTCTGGTCATTGAGATGACAGGAAGCAAGAGCAAGCTGAGTGCTCTGATCGACCTTCTGGGAGAGTATGAGATACTGGAACTTGCAAGAACTGGTATTACCGGACTTTCCAGAGGTGCCAGTGACGTAAAATTCTTATAAGGATTTTACATTAAACATGTTTGCTAAGGGCAGATACCCTTAACGATAAATTATGAAAAAATTTACAAATAGCTTAGGAGGAAACAAAGATGGCAAACAGGATTTTTTACCAGGAAGACTGTAATTTAGGATTACTGGATGGTAAGACCATTGCGATTATCGGCTACGGCAGCCAGGGACATGCACATGCACTGAACTTAAAGGAATCAGGCTGCAATGTCATTGTTGGTCTGTATGAGGGAAGCAAGTCCTGGAAGAAAGCCGAGGAGCAGGGCTTTAAAGTATATACAGCAGCAGAAGCAGCAAAACAGGCTGATATCATCATGATCCTGATCAATGATGAAAAACAGGCTAAACTTTACAAAGAAGATATCGAGCCGAACCTTGAAGAAGGCAACATGCTGATGTTCGCTCATGGTTTCAACATTCATTTCGGATGTATCGTTCCACCAAAGAACGTAGATGTTACTATGATCGCACCAAAGGCACCAGGACATACAGTAAGAAGCGAATATCAGGCAGGTAAAGGAACTCCTTGTCTGGTAGCTGTTGAGCAGGATTATACAGGTAAAGCACTTGACAAAGCACTTGCTTATGGTCTTGCAATCGGCGGAGCAAGAGCTGGTCTTCTTGAGACTACATTCCGTACAGAAACAGAAACAGACCTGTTCGGTGAGCAGGCAGTTCTCTGTGGTGGTGTTGTTGCACTTATGCAGGCTGGTTTCGAAACACTTTGCGAAGCTGGATATGACCCGAGAAATGCATACTTCGAATGTATCCATGAGATGAAACTGATCGTTGACCTGATCTATCAGTCAGGATTCGCAGGAATGAGATACTCTATCTCCAACACTGCTGAATATGGCGATTACATCACAGGACCGAAGATCGTTACAGCAGAAACAAAGAAAGCTATGAAACAGATCCTGACAGACATTCAGGATGGTACATTCGCAAAAGAATTCCTGCTTGATATGTCTGACGCTGGAAAACAGGTTCATTTCAAAGCAATGAGAAAACTGGCTTCCGAGCATCCGTCAGAAAAAGTCGGCGAGGAGATCCGTAAACTGTACAGCTGGAACGGCGAGGATAAACTCATCAATAACTAAGGAAATTTTAAGGCGCACCCGTCAGGGTGCGTCTTTTTTTGATGTTTTCTGACTTTTGGCTGTCGAAACAGGGGGAACGAATCTGGTTGACTTTCTTTGGCTCACAGCGTATGATAAGACCATCTGAAACAACGGCAGACATCTCTGCCACGGACTCTTCTTCTGAAGAGGATCTTTAGAATTCCATTTTTATTATTTTTTAATTTTAACTGCAAAGGGGCGTACTCTATGACGGGACTTTTGCGGGGCAGGCCTCCGCCGTAAGATCAATAAAATATCCTACATAAAAAGAAAGGCAGGATTTATGAAAACAGCAGAAAAAGCAGGACGGCTTTTTTTCGCGGTGCTTGGACTTGCAGGTCTGCTGTTGCTGATACTTCCCCGGGCCGGAATTTCTGTAGATATGGTTCTGTCCGGTTCCATGGAACCAAAGATCAGGACGGGAGGACTTGTATTTACAGATACCAGCCGGAAAGACCCTCAGATCGGAGATATCATCACATACAGCCTGAATGACAGTTTTGTGACACATCGTGTTATACGCAGAGAAGGCAGTATGCTGATCACAAAGGGCGATGCAAATGACGGGGAAGACCTGGCACCGGTAAGTGCAGAGCAGGTGCTCGGAACGGTAGTGTTTACAATACCGTTTCTTGGATATATGGCAGCTTTTATGAGACGAAAGACAATTTGGGCCATATGTATTCTGATGATTTCGCAGGAATTGATTTTTATAGTTCAGAATGAACTGACAGAAAGGAGAGCGCGAAAGAAAGCGCGGGCAAAAATATGAAAACAAACAAAAAAAGAAACCTCAAAAAAGCAGGATTTGTAGCAGGAGTTTTATGTCTGGCATCTATCGGTGGTGTATCTGCTTACCTGACAGATTTTGATAAAGCAGATAACCAGTTTACCGTCGGCAAAGTATCTATTGATCTGGACGAGCCTGGATTTAAACCGGAAGAACAGACAAAAATCGAGCCGGGAAAAGACGTAAAAAAAGATCCACAGATCAAAAATACAGGAGTAAATGATGCATTCGTCTATCTGGAAGTATCCATTCCGATGGCAGAAGTAGAGGCAGCATCAGAAGATGGAACACGATTAGGCAAAAGAGAACAGGAACTGTTTTCTTTCCAGACGCCGACAAACTGGACAAAATTAAGCTCCAAAAAAACAGGAGATAATCAGGTCTATGTCTATGCATATAATGAAGTGTTGAAGCCGGAGCAGACAACAAACACTTTGTTTGATTCTGTAAAATTCCTCAATATCATTGAGGGGCAGATCGATGAGAAAAATCTGAGTATTCCGATCAGAGCCTATGCAATTCAGACATCGTATACCGGAGGAGATTCTGCAAGTGTTGTTGACCAGGCAAGAACAGCGTATGAGAAATATGTAAATCAGAATAAAGGACAGGAAGGTCAGGTTACTCCGTAAGAAAGTGCAGAAAGAAAGCAGGTAGTAAGACATGAAAAACAGGAAGAAACTGGCTGTCGCATGTGCGGCGACACTGGGCTTCATCCTTGGAATCGGTGGTACGAATGCATATCTGACTTCTTATGACCAGGTAGTAAACGTGGTTGGCGTGGGGAAGAACACGACAAATATCGTAGAAGAATTTCCCACACCATCACCTCTGCCCGGAGATGAAGATTCTGAACTTCCAAAAATAGTATGGGTCGCAAATGGAAATGTGCAGGGCGAAGAGGCTTCGGTCGACTGTTATGTAAGGGTATCACTGGGGTATTCCAACTCTGATATAGGCAGGGCAGTGACATTGAAGCAGATAGATCGGACAAACTGGGTGGAAGCAGATGACGGATTTTATTATTACAAAAAAGTCCTCCGGGAAGGAGAGAAGACAACGCCTCTCTTTTCAGGAATCTCCGTAGATTCTTCGAAACTTGAAAAGACATATCTGGATCAGATCGATGCATTTGAAGTACAGGTTTATGAGGAGTCTGTGCAGGCTGCCGGATTTGAGGATTACAGAAGTGCCTGGGAATTTTATCGGACTTAAAGGATGGAAGAACTATGAGGAAAAGAACAAAGATAGCGGCAGGAATTCTTTCTTTGAGCATCCTGGGGATATCAGGCGTGTATGGATATTTTTCGGACACTTTGCAGGTTGTGAACCATATCTCTGTGGGGGATATCAAGATCAGTGTGGAAGAATTTGAAAAGAAGGGAACAAAAGAAGTTCTTTACAACAATAAAGGAGATGTCCTTCCCGGGGCAGTGGTATCCAAGATCCCAAGGATCACAAACCGTGCTCTTCCGTGCTGGGTGCGCGCCAGAATCTTGTATACAAATGACCGAAAAGAACTGGAAGGTCTGGACGATACGAAACTTTCCGGTTTTTCTTCTAAATGGATCAAACGCGGAGAGTACTATTATTACACCAGTATCCTGAAGAGAAAAGAGACGGTCGATCTGTTCCAGAGTGTACATATTCCGGCATCCTGGAAAAAGGAGCATGAGCTTCAGAAACTGGGGCTGACCATTCAGGCAGAAGCAATCCAGGCAGCGAATTTCACACCGGATTTCAGTGCCATGTCGCCATGGGGAAATCAGCTGATTCGGCAGTGTATCCATGAAGAAGACGGAGCAATGACCTGCAAAAAGCCGCAGACGAAGCTGTCAGTGGAATTTAACGGAAAGGCGCATAAACTCCTGTCTGTGCCGGGAGATTTTTTTACAAATCTCGGAACTGCGATGCCGGGAGATGTGCTTACAGATACGATCACAGTGTCCAATACTACAGACAGTGCGGCGGAAATTTTGTTCCGAACCAGCACGGAAGGAAGAAACAGTGAGCAGATTGCGATGCTTAAGGATGTAAAACTTACCGTGGCAATGGGAAATAAGATTCTGTACAGCGGGACTTTGGATTCCACGGGTCTTGCCAGAAACAAAACGCTGGGAATTCTGGAAGCCGGACAGAAAGGAAGTATGAAGTTTCGGCTGGAGATTCCGGCAGAGTGGGATAACCGTATGGCACAGAAAAAAACAGATGTCACATGGATCTTTACTGTTAATGAAGAAGAAAAGACATCATCTTCCGATTCAACAGGAGGATCCGAAAGCGGGGAAAGTACTGCCCGGCCGGCAGTGACCAGAGATAACGGAAGCAAACAGGCAGACCATGTCAAAACAGGTGACTCGTCAGCAACAGAACTTCTGTTGATCCTTCTTCTTGCTTCTGGTGGCATGGTTCTTGTAATCAAAGCATGGAAAGGAGGCAGAGGAGTATGAAAAAAAGAATAATATCAGGAATTTTTGCTGCATTATTTGCTGTTTCTGCTGTTACGGGAATCTCTGCTGCCTCAGATTCTGTGTTTCAGGAAGAAATACAGGATGAGTTTCAGGATGCAGATGGAGATGAAGATATATTTATGCCCGGAGACGAAACAGAGAAAGCTGATGACGAAGATTTTTCAGAAGATGCGGACGGAGATTCTGCTGAGATATCCGAGACAGATTTTGAAGAAAATATGGAACCGGATTCTTTCGATGTGACAGTCAGAGCAGAACAGGGAACGATTGTATTTGAAACGGATCTTCTGCAGCTTAAAGAAGAACAGGAAAAGCTGAGTGCCGATGAACTTTTGCAGATGCAGGAACGAGAACATCTTTTTGTGGCAGGAGAAGCAGTGGGTTTCTATATCCATCCATTTGAAGGATATGAGTGCACAGAAGTAACAGCAGAAAGTGAAGGAGAAGCTGTTTCGGTAACTCTGGGAGAAGATCAGAGATATGAGTTTGTTATGCCGGAAAGTTCTGTGATTCTGAATGCAGAGTTTGAGAAAATTCCCGGGGAAGAAAATGAAGAAGCAGAGATTTTCAATGACGGAGAAGAAGCGGAAGCAGTAAGTACTTCTGCCAGGTCTACAGCAGTCAAGGCTGTGGCAGCAAATTATAAGATGAGACCAGAGTATGCCTTTGCATATGCTTTTCGAAAAGGTAAGACGAAACTTACGGAGGTGCAGGGGGCTTCTGCAAGCCTTCCGGCTAAACTGGATGCGCAGTTTGGTTGGTCCCAGAATGGTGCAACAAATTACAAGAATACCTTTTCGGCATGCAGTATTCAGAATGCTGCACAGAAGGGAAAAATTTCTGCAAAGTATACAAATGTAGGGGAATATAAGGGCAAAATTGTAGACCTGAAAATTACAGTGCCGGAATGGGGTACGGTAAGCTATACACATATGGGTGTTGACAATACTGTGATTTCTCCATGTATTCTGTTTTATAATGACAGGATTGCCTTTTCAACACTTTCTGTAGGAATTGTGCGCTTTAAGTTTGAGTTCTTCGATCATGAAACCGGAGATCAGATTTCTCCTAAAGGGCATGTGACGATGATGGACCTTGACGGAGGTCAGGGATTTCGTGTTTATGACGGATGGGGCGTAGATGCCATGTATATCCGAAGCGGGTACGAGCATCTACAGGCGACGACCGGAACTACAAGTAATGGAACGGTATACACAGAAGTATGTGCTCCGGAAGGAACATCAACAGATAACAACGATGTAAAAGGCTGGTGTCATGTAGATTTTAATAAGTCCTTTACAGTAAACTGGCTTGCAGGTGCGGGTGGACTGACAGGAAAAACTCCGTATTCAGCGTTTTTTATGTCAGGGGCACAGACAGTTGGAACCTATGAGCCGAATTCGGAACCTGAGAAGAAAGTCGGAGCTGTTGATTCGTCTTATAGCAGCATGAAACGACGTGAATCGGAATCGGATACAGCAGCGGAAAAACCTTATACTATCCCAAAGACCAAGGAATTTGATTATATGATCTCACAGACAGTTCTTCCGGGAGATTACAAAAAATTTGAGGTCACGGATCAGCTGGATTCCTGCCTGGAGTACAAAAGTGCTTCTGTCGAAACTGCTCAGGGGAATGATGTCACGCAGCAGTTCACGATCACTGCTACGAAGAATACAGTGAAGTTTGCGGCTGCGAGCAGCTTTCTGAAGACTGATGCGGCCTGCAATAATGTAACCTATTATTTCAGGATCCATGTAAAAGCCAAAGCAGACAGTGTGATTGCCGCTCATGGGCATTATAAAGACGGTATTTATTATCATATTTCAAACCAGGCAAAACGACGTCTTGATTCCTCACAGATGGCAGACACCCAGAAAACAAATATGTCATGGGTACGTGGGATTATTGAAAGGAACTGCAGCATCCGCAAAACAGATGCGGCAGACAGCACGAAAGACCTGACAGGAGCAGTATTTCAGGCATATGCATGGGATGAACAGAAAAAGAGTTATGCCATTACGGGAGAGCAGTTTGCGTATACGGAGAAAACGAAATTATATACGAAAAAACTGCAATATACAGACCAGAACAAAGGAAAATTCAGACTGGTCGAGACACAGGCACCAGAAGGATACCTTGGGAACTGGAAAGAAGATATCTCTATTCTGGACGAAAACCAGGACTTTGCGCTGGAAGTGTCAAATGAAGGAATACGTCCGCCATATGGTGAGATAACGATAACAAAAAAGATCCTGGAGAATGATATTATCTGGGCGCATGGAAATCCGGTTTTCCGGTTTGTGGTAAATGGAACAGATCGGAAAGGAAAAGCGCACAGTTACGAAAATTATGTAGAGTTCAGACAGGAAAATTACGAAAAACAGGGAGACTATGCCGTTTTGAGCTGCACAATAGCCAAAGTTCCATTTGGAAGTTACACGATCAGTGAAAAAGAAACGCTGCGTTATAAATTTCAGGGTATCACAGCAAATACTCCCAATGTACAGATTACAGGCAGAGAAGGAACAGCAGTTCTGGACAGTATAAATGAGACAGCAGCAGTTACCTTTACCAATCTGAAAACACGTTATGACGGCTACAGTCATACAGATGTCGTGAGAAATATCATACCAGTCGCATAAAAGAATAAAATAAAACAAAAAGGCTTCCGAACGACCATAACGTCCAGAAGCCTTTCCTGTTGAATAAGAACATCGGGGAAATGGGATTTGAACCCATGACCTCACGGCCCCCAGCCGTGCGCGCTACCAAGCTACGCCATACCCCGAGAATATGTAGTATTATAGCAAGCAGAAAATACTTTTGCAACTGCTTTTTTTATTTTGATGGTCAATTGATTGAAATTGTCCAAAGAATATATTATAATGTAAAAAAACTGGAAAGGAGAGGAGGGAATGAAATTGGAAAGAAGTAGTTGGGCTGGCAGAACGATGCTGGTGGTATTCTTTTTTGCATTGATCCTTTCATGTGGAGCAGGGGATGTTCATGCGGCAGTGAATAGCAGCGCGAAGACTTCAGCATCCACTGGTAAGGGAAGTACTTCGAAAGTCAAGAAGGGACTTATCTGGGAAAAGGGTGGTTATCGCTATTATGTCAATAATAAACCTGTCCGGAATACATGGAAGATCATCAAAGGTAAATATTACTGGTTTCGTGAAAATGGCGTAGCAGCCAGAGGTGGGGCATGCAATGTAAGAGGGATATATTATGTATTTGATATGAACTCTCACAAAGTGACACCTGGAAGCACGAAAGTCGTAAAGATAAACACATACTGGTTTATCGTCAACAAATATGGTAAAGGCGTTGGCGGATGGCAGGAAGTAAACGGCAGAGTCTATTATGCTTACAAAAGCGGCAGATGCATAGTCAACAGGACTATAAGCGGTCTCAGGCTTGGCAAGAACGGATATGCGGTGGATACCATGCAGGCACGCTGTAAGATGGCAGCAAGGAGATTTATTGCAAATCATACAACAGCAGGTATGACCAATCGTCAGAAACTGCGGGCATGCTTTAATTATATTATAGGTTATAATAGATTTGTAGGAAGCATGGATCCTACCCCTGCTGAATTCAGAAGCCGCAGATGGGTATATAAATACGCAGTTCAGATGTTTGAAAACGGTCTGACAGGAAACTGTTATGGAATGGCAAGTGCAGTCGCAGCAGTTGCAAAGGAACTGGGATATCAGCCGTATGTGATCACTCTGGCAGAGGGACACAGCTTTGTGATGATAAATGGACGCTATTATGATAACATGTATGGAGCTTTATTTGATGCGGCTTCACGCCCGTCTTATGTAGCACAGTATAAAATAAAATTTTAAATAAAAAAGGAGAATCAACATGAAAAAAACCAGAAAAATCTTGGCAGTAGCACTTTTCCTGCTGCTCATGCTGACACCGGTTGTTTCAGTTTCTCAGCCAGTCACTGTGCAGGCTGCTGCAAAAACAACCCTGAAGAAATCAGGCGGCAGATATTACGCTTATGAGAATGGCAAGAAACTGTGTAATGCTTGGCGTAAGATCAAGAGCGGCAAGGTCAGCTATACCTATTACTTTGGAGCAAATGGTGCAGCCTATCAGGCCGACAAAGAAATGATGGGAAAATACAGTGTAATTGTCAAAAAGATCAAGGGTCAGTATTATGGCTTTGATTATCTGGGACACAGAGTTAAGGGAGTACGTGTGGGAAGTACCTCTGCATATGGAATGCCATATGTATATTACTTCAACGCAAACGGGACTTACAACAAAACAAAAACAGCACAGTTGAGAGCTGCTTCCAGAACAAACAAAAATGCAACAACAATCAAGAAACTTCTCGGAAAATACAAAAAATACAAAATTTCCAAAAACAGTTGTTTCAGAAATGGAAACGGAGTGGATATCACCTATACTTATGATAATGTAGAGTTATCTGTATTCCGTCCAAAGGGTAAGAGCTATAAATATGATGTTGTAGAGAGCCTTGTTTCACGCTACTAAGAAAGAAGAGGGAGAATCTAGCATGAAGAAAAAATTAACAGCACTCGTTTTAAGTCTTGTGATCGCAGCAATGCCGGCAGCAGCTCCGGTTATGAATGTACAGACCGTGTCAGCGGCAACAACCAAAGCAGCTGTTCTGAAAAATACATGGAGCAAAGATCATAAATATTATTATGACAAAAACGGCAAAAAAGTAAAAGGAATCCGTAAGATCGGCAAATATACCTATATCTTTGATTCCAAATATACACTTGTGAAAAACAAGAAATATTACAAATACAACGCAAGTACTTACTACAGGATCGATACTCGGGGACGTGCAACCAAACTGTCTCAGGTAGAGACACTGGCAGCAATCCGTCTTCAGAAATGTGGCGGTAACTTAAGAAAAGCGTTTAACTGGTCAGCATCTCTTCGCTACAATGGAAACTACAAAGTGGCAAAGAAAAACCAGACATATTATGGAATTTATGGTTTCCGTACAGGAAGTGGTGACTGCTATGTGATGGCAAGTACATTTTACTGGATGGCAAAGGTTGCGGGATATAATGCACATTATGTAACTGGTTACGTAAACAAAGGTAAAGGCAATGGACCTCATGCATGGGTTGAAATTAAGGTCAAAAACAACACTTATGTATATGATCCAAACTTCCAGAAGGAATACGGACCGAAAGGTTACACAGGATATGCAGTCAAATACGGACAGAAAGGTACTTTGAAGTATATCAAGAAAAAAGTCTACTAAAAAGAGAGGCAGGACAGGTAAATGAAGAAAAAAATCGTAACAATTTTAATGACAGCGGCAATTGGAACCAGTCTGTTAGCAGGCCAGGCTGTTATGGCAGCAGACACAGAAACAGCGACAGAAGCCAAAGCAGATGATACCGGGGATTCCAAAGAAACAGAAGAAGAAAAAACAATCGGTAAAAAACCGGAAACAGATAAAGACGCAGAGGGTGTTTTCAGCCTGAAATTCAAGAACCTTACAGGTAAGGTGATTACAGAAGTGACTGTCAAGAATGAGAAAGATGAGAAATATCCGGATAATTTCCTCGAAAAAGATGACAAGTTTGCAGCAGATGAAGAAAGAACACTCTGGTTTGACCCGAATGCAGACACAGAAGATGCAGCAGAGACAGCAGATGACAAGGACACAGAAGAAGCATCTGAAACATCTGAGCCGGAAGTTCAGAAATATGATATGCAGATTACATTCGAAGATGGAACAACTGCAACACTTCATACACTTCCGTTTGGCGATACAGAGGAAGCGGAACTTCATCTTGAAGGAGAAGTTGCTTATATTGTATTTGACAGCAAGGATCTGAAGAAATCTGTCAATACAAAGGAAACAGAGCAGGCACTGGTACCGAAACCGACAGAAGCACCGGCACAGCAGACATCCTCACAGACAGAGGATTACAGCTATGATTACAGCTATGATGATTACAGCTACGATGACTACGGTTATGATGATTCCGGAGATTCTGACGGCGGAAGCGATGATTCCGGAGATTCTGACGGCGGAAGCGATGATGGATGTCTGGACAATGCGATTTTGAATTAATCAGTCAGGCAGGGGCACTGCATTAAGTAATTAGTGCAGTGCCTTATTCTGGCTTATGCAGGAGAAAATATCATGTCATTAGTATCAAATCTTTTTTTATTGTTTGTAGCGGCAGGAGTTATTGTATATTATCTTGTGCCTGCAAAGTGGCAATGGCTGGTGCTGTTGGCTTTCAGTTATATTTATTACATAGCGGGAGGCATCAGATATGTTGGCTTTCTGCTGTTTTCCACGTTTGTAACCTGGCTGACTGCGCTTGCCATAGAAAAAATGGAAACAGCAGGGAAACACAAAACCGCAAGGAAATTTGTGATCCTTGGGCTGGTACTTAATTTTGGAATGCTTGGTCTTGTGAAATACACAAACTTTGCAATAGAGAATCTGAATGCCCTGTTTCATATGAATCTGAGGGGAATGCAGATTCTGCTTCCACTGGGCATTTCCTTTTATACCTTTCAGTCTTCGGGATATATTCTGGATGTATACTGGAAACGATGCAAAGCAGAACATCATCCCTTGAAATATGCGCTGTTTGTATCCTTCTTCCCGCAGATCCTTCAGGGACCGATCGGAAGATACAGCAGACTGGCACATCAGCTTTATGAGCCTCATAAATTTGAGAGCGCGAATATTACAAGAGGTCTTGAGAGAATTCTCTGGGGCTTTTTCAAAAAAATGATCCTGGCAGATTGGTCAGCGGTTTTTGTAGATGCAATTTTTGATAATCCGGATCAGTATGGCGGCCTGGCAATCTTTGGAGTCCTGTTTTATACGATACAGCTGTATGCGGATTTTTCTGGTGGAATGGATGTTGTAATTGGTATTGCTTCCATGTTTGGAATTGAACTGGATGAGAACTTTACCCGTCCGTTTTTTGCAACGTCTATTACAGACTTCTGGCATCGCTGGCATATCACCCTTGGTACATGGATGAAGGACTATGTTTTTTATCCGGTGACGCTTTCCGGATGGATGAAAAAATTTGGAAGATGGGCAAAAAAAGTCTTTGGAAAGAAAACAGGTCGTACTTTACCGATCTGTCTGTCAAATCTGATCGTATTTTTTGTAGTTGGTGTGTGGCATGGTGCAGCATGGAAATATATCGTATATGGTATGTATAACGGTATTATCATTGCGTTCAGCGGCCTTATGGCAGGAAACTACAAGAACTGGAAGAAAAAGCTCAATATTACGGGAAAAGAGAACTGGTATTATGTGTTTATGATCATCAGGACTTTTGTTCTGGTAAACATCAGCTGGTTCTTTGACCGTGCAGATACCGTTGGACAGGCACTTCATATGATGAGACTGGCGGTGACCAGATTTGCGCCGGCAGAACTGCTTCTGATTCCGGCAGGCAAGGAGGGAACAGCATTTACACCTTATGCATTGCTGATTCTTGCAGTTGGATGCATGATTCTGTTTATTGTCAGCGTTCTTCAGGAACGTGGTATCAGAATCAGGGAGACGCTGTCCAGATGTAGTTTACCGGTCACAGTGGCAATTTATTTTTGCCTGCTGTTATCCATTGGTTTCTTCGGATCAACAGCGGCAGTAAGGGGATTTATCTATGCACAGTTTTAAAAAATTTTCAAAAGCAGTTCTCGTCATTGCAGTCTGCACAGCAATACTGATACTGCTGGATACAGCACTTTATCCCTGCACTTTTATGAGAAACGATGTACATACAGTTGTAACACAGCAGTTTGATGACATTATTCTGGGAACTTCTCATGGTAAAATGGACATTGATCCGGAGTCCATGGAGGAAGTGAACGGACGTACAGGACATAATCTCTGCGTAGGTGGTGAATATGGGATTGATGCATATTATCTTACAAAGCTGATCACAGAGAAGCAGAAACCGAAACGAATCATTTATGAAGTGGATCCGGGATATTTTGTTACCGAAAAAGAAGAAGGAAACAACTATCTGCTGTTTTATCATGAATTTCCAGTCACAAAAGCGAAGGCAGAGTACTTCTGGAATTCTATTGTGAAATGTAATTTCCGAACAGTTTTGTTTCCGTGGTATGAATATTCACTTAGCTATGAAGTTCCAAAGATCAAAGAGACTTTCACACAGAAATTGAAAAAAGATTACAGCATCGAAGGGTTAAAGAGTGATTCTCAGGAATATCATGAGAGTGGATTTATCGAAAGGTATCCGGTGGATGTAAAGAAAATAAAGAAAACAGAGCCAAAACTGTTTGAACAGGATAAAGTCAGCAGCCAGAATATGGAATACCTCCAGAAGCTGATTTCATTCTGTAAAGAAAATGACATTGAGTTTGTGGCAGTAACCACACCGGTTCCAATTGCGGCATTGAAGGATTACAGTGATAATTATAATGCGGCGTGGAAGTATTTCGGTAAATTTTTTGAAGAGCAGGATGTAGAATATCTGAACTTTAACACACAGTACTTCAAGGTATTTACACATGACATGAAGGCATACACAGATTATGATGGTCACATGAATGGTGACGCGGCAAGACAGTATTCCAGAATCCTGGCAGAACTTCTGGATAAAAAATAATATTTACGTACCGGATTTCAAATAAGGAATCCGGTATATTGTTTTAAAGGGAACTTTTGAAATTCACCCTTGACAAGAATGAAATGTCATGTTAGTCTTACTACATCAGAAAAAGCAAAATGATGAAATGCAATGATAAGGAATAGTACATGCAAACCGGAGCGCAGAGAGCTGTCGGCTGGTGTAAGGCAGCAGAAGGAATCCATGGAACTCGCCTTTGAGCATCTGTCCGAAATCCGATAAGGAGAGTAGACACAGACGGTATCCACCGTTATATGGAGAGGATATAAGGATCCAATGATCCCGTATCCCTTGAGTGTATGAAACCGTTCATAAATAAGAGTGGTACCGCGAAAGTTACTGTCTTTCGTCTCTTACAATAGTGTAGAGATGAGAGATTTTTTTTTGCACAGAATTTTTTACAAGATGGAGGAAAGATCATGGAAAACGTAACAAAATATCAGAGACAGTATTTTATGCCGCCAGTGAGATGCATGAAATGGGCAGAGAAAGAATATGTAGACAAAGCTCCAATCTGGTGCAGCGTTGACCTTCGTGATGGAAACCAGGCCCTGGTCATCCCGATGAGCCTGGAGCAGAAGATCGAATTCTTCAAACTGCTCGTAGAGATCGGTTTCAAAGAGATCGAAGTTGGCTTCCCGGCAGCATCTGAGACAGAATACACCTTTATCCGTACTCTGATCGAACAGAACCTGATCCCGGATGACGTAACCATCCAGGTACTGACTCAGGCGAGAGAGCATATCATCCGCAAAACTTTCGAGGCTGTCAAGGGCGCACCGAAAGCGATCGTTCACGTATATAACTCTACTTCCGTAGCACAGCGCGAGCAGGTATTCAAGAAATCCAAAGAAGAGATCCTGAAGATCGCTGTAGACGGAGCAAAACTCCTCAAAGAACTGGCTGACCAGACAGAAGGAAATTTCCAGTTTGAATACAGCCCGGAGAGCTTTACAGGAACAGAACCGGAATACGCGCTGGAAGTCTGCAACGCAGTTCTGGATGTATGGAAACCGACCGCAGACAACAAAGCGATCATCAACCTGCCTGTTACCGTACAGCATTCCATGCCTCATGTATATGCAAGCCAGATCGAATACATGTGCGAAAACATGAAATACCGTGAAAACGTTATCGTTTCCCTTCATCCACACAATGACCGTGGCTGCGGTGTCGCAGATTCTGAGATGGGTCTGCTGGCAGGCGCTGACAGAATCGAGGGAACCTTATTCGGAAATGGAGAGCGTACCGGAAACGTGGATATCGTTACTGTTGCAATGAACATGTTCTCCCAGGGCGTAGATCCGAAGCTTGACTTTTCCGATATGCCGCATGTATGCGAAGTATACGAAGAGTGCACAGGCATGAAAGTTGACGAGAGAAGCCCGTACAGCGGTGCACTTGTATTCGCAGCTTTCTCCGGATCCCATCAGGATGCGATCGCTAAAGGAATGCACTGGAGAGAGGAAAAAGACCCGAGCCGCTGGACAGTTCCATATCTGCCGATCGACCCGACCGATGTTGGAAGAAACTACGATGCAGATGTTATCCGTATCAACAGCCAGTCCGGAAAGGGCGGCGTAGGCTATATCCTGGAGACCAAGTATGGTCTGAATCTGCCGCCTAAGATGCGTGAAGCTATGGGTTATGCAGCCAAAGCCGTATCCGACCACAGCCACAAAGAACTTCATCCGGATGAGATCTTTAACCTGTTCAAATCCACTTTCGAAAATGTGGTGAGCCCATACAGCATCAGCGAAGTACATTTCCAGCAGAAAGACGGTGGAATCGTTACTCAGGTAACTTCCAGCTTCAATGGAAAGACAGTTATAACAGAGGCAACCGGAAATGGTCGTCTGGATGCAGTCAGCAACGCACTGAAGAAAGCTTACGAACTGAAATTTACACTGGTTACCTACCAGGAGCATGCGCTTGAGAAGAGCACCAGTTCCAAAGCGATTGCTTACGTAGGAATCCAGAAACCAGACGGAACTCTCTCCTGGGGAGCCGGCGTTGACCCGGATATCATCCGTGCATCCATCGATGCACTTGTAACTGCGATCAACAACCGTTAAATGAAAATCAATCATCTCTTTCTTTTCCGCAGTTCTCCGCAAAACTGCGGATCAGAAAGGGATTTTTTTATGCATGTTTCACAGAAAAATCGATCCCTCTGGAAATTTCGGAATTTTTCTGCTAAAATTAAATAATGTATGCCTTTATACCTTTAAAATTGGATGAAAGAAAGGAATCGATGCACAGATGCTAAAGATTAAAAGCTATGTGAAAGTAAACAGCATTGAGGAAGCATATGAGCTGAATCAGAAAAAAACAGCGATCGTGCTTGGCGGAATGGTATGGCTTAAGATGGGAAATCGAAATATTTCCACAACTATTGATCTTTCCGGACTTGGACTTGCTGGCATTCAGGAAACGGATGAGGAATTCGTGATCGGATGCATGACGACTTTGAGAGAACTTGAGACTGATAAGAGACTGAATGAATATACGCAGGGGGCCGTGAGAGAAAGTGTCCGGCACATTGTTGGCGTGCAGTTCCGAAACTGTGCGACTGTCGGCGGCAGTATCTGGGGACGATACGGTTTCTCGGATGTACTGACCATGTTCCTGGGGATGGATACCTGGGTAGAACTTCACAATGCAGGAAAAATCCCGCTGACAGAGTTTGTGGATCGGAAGAAAGATAACGATATCCTTGTAAATATTATTGTAAAGAAGCAGCCTCTCCGCGTCTGTTATATGAGCCAGAGAAATACAAAGACAGACTTTCCGGTACTGACCTGCTGTGTTTCTCTGATCGGAAACGAAGCGAGGACAGTGATCGGTGCAAGGCCTGCCCGTGCCATGGTCGTAGAGGATCAGGAAGACATCCTTGGAAATTTTGACCAGAAGAGTGAAGAAGCAAAGAAAGAAGTAATTCAGAAATTTGCAGACTATGCAGCAGAACATGTTCCGACTAGCGGAAACATGAGAGGATCCAAAGAATACAGAACCCTTCTTGTAAAAGTTCTTACGAGAAGAGCCTGGGAAGTAGTAGGGGGAATGAAGGATGAATATTAAATTCTGGCTGAATGGAATACAGCGTCAGGAAGAAGTCGATCCGGGAATGCTCCTGATCGATTTTCTGAGGGAAAAAGGCTGTTACAGTGTCAAGAGAGGCTGTGAGACAGCAAACTGTGGTCTCTGTACGGTGTTGATGGATGAGAAACCGATCCTTTCCTGTTCCATGCTCGCTGTAAGGATCGATGGAAAGAAGATCGTGACACTGGAAGGACTTCAGAAAGAAGCAGAGGAGTTTGGAACTTTTCTTGCAAATGAAGGTGCAGAACAATGCGGCTTCTGCAATCCGGGATTTATCATGAATGTGATCGCGATGCTCCGTGAACTCGAGGAACCGGATGAAGAGCAGATCAAGGAATACCTTGCAGGAAATCTGTGCAGATGTTCCGGTTTTGTCTCCCAGACCGCAAGTATCCTGAAATACCTTAATTATAAGAAAACACAGGAGGAAGCATAAAATGAAATATGTAAATCAACCTGTCCAGAAAACAGATGCCATGGCACTGGTAACAGGAAAGCCTGTGTACACGGACGACCTGGCACCGAAAGATTCCCTGATCGTCAAAGTCCTGCGAAGCCCTCATGCCAATGCATGGGTCGACACGATCAAGACGGATACAGCAAAGAAAGTTCCTGGCATCGTCTGTGTTTTTACCTATGAAGATGTTCCGCAGAAGCGTTTTACACTTGCAGGACAGACTGCACCGGAGATGAGCCCGGATGACAGACTGATCCTTGACCGTCATGTGCGTTTTGTCGGAGATGCAGTTGCGATCGTTGCAGGTGAGACAGAGGCGGCTGTTGATCTGGCACTTAAGCGGATCAAGGTCAAATATCAGGTGGAAACACCGGTCTTCGACATCCACACTGCAAAAGATAATCCGATCCTGGTGCACCCGGAGGAGGACTGGAAACTCAAGATCCCGCTTGGCGGCGATAATAAGAGAAACTTATGTGCTACAGCAAGGGAAGAACATGGTGATGTAGATAAAGTCTTAAGTGAATGTGCATATACGGTAGAACACACTTATCACACCAGGGCAAACCAGCAGGCTATGATGGAAACTTTCCGTACAGCATGTTATATGGACCATTTTGGACGTCTGATCGTACTTTCTTCTACACAGATTCCTTTCCATATCAGAAGAATCGTAGGTCGTGCACTGGATATTCCGGCATCCAAAGTTCGTGTCATCAAACCAAGGATCGGCGGTGGCTTTGGCGCAAAGCAGACTTCTGTCAGTGAGATCTACCCGGCATTTGTAACCTGGAAGACAGGCCGTCCGTCCAAGATGATCTATTCCAGATATGAATCGATGATCTGCTCCACACCGCGTCACGAGATGGAGATCACTGTCCGTGCAGGTGCAGATGAGCACGGTATCATCCGTGCACTGGATGTCTATACACTGTCAAATACCGGTGCGTATGGAGAACACAGTTCTACAACCGTAGGATTAAGTGGTCACAAATCCATTGGACTTTACCGACATACCGAAGCATATCGTTTTTGTTTTGATGTCGTTTATACGAATGTGCAGGCAGCAGGAGCTTACCGTGGATATGGAGCAACGCAGGGTATTTTTGCGGTTGAATCTGCGGTCAATGAACTGGCACACAAGATGGGAATGGATCCGGCCAGGATGAAAGAATTGAACATGCCGGTAGAGGGCGGTCCGCTTCCGGGATATCCAGATGTCCCATATGCACAGAGCTGTGCAATGGATCGCTGTATGGCAAGAGCAAAGGAAATGATGAACTGGGATTCCAGATCACTCTCCCAGGATATGGGCAATGGCAAAGTACGTGGTCTGGGTGTTGCGATGGCAATGCAGGGTTCTTCTATTGCAGGTGTTGATGTCGGCGGTGCAGACATCAAGCTGAATGAAGATGGTTCCTACACTCTGGCACTTGGCTGTACAGACATGGGAACCGGATGCGATACTGTCATGGCACAGATTGCTGCAGACTGTCTGGAGACTCCGATGGAAAATATCGTAGTATTCAGTGTAGATACTGATATTTCTCCATATGACTCAGGTTCCTATGCATCTGCAACAACCTATACAACCGGTATGGCAGTCGTAAAAGCCTGCCAGGAGCTCCGCAAAAAAATCTGTGAACTCGGAGCAGAAATGCTGCAGACAGAGCAGGAGAACGTTGATTTTGACGGCTCTTATGTATTCTGTGCCGAGGATGAGAATAAAAAAGTTTCTCTCGAGGAAATTGGGCTTAAGAGTACTTTCTTTAACAATATAGAACTGCAGGTAGTGAAACAGCATTCCTCACCGCTGTCCCCTCCGCCGTTCATGGTCGGAATGGTCGAGGTCGAAGTAGACAAAGAAACAGGAAATATAGATGTTCTTGATTATGTTGCTGTTGTTGACTGTGGAACACCGATCAACCCGAATCTTGCCCGGGTGCAGACCGAGGGCGGTATCGTACAGGGAATCGGAATGGCACTGTTTGAGGATGTACAGTATACAGATAAGGGAAAGATCCGCAACAATTCCTTCATGCAGTACAAGATCCCGAGCAGAATGGATATCGGTAAGATCCGTGTTGATTTTGAGAGCAGTTACGAGGAGAGTGGCCCATTCGGAGCGAAATCCATTGGAGAGCTTGTCATTGATACCCCGTGTCCGGCACTTGCAGAAGCAATCTATAATGCAACAGGAGTCCGTGTACGTGAACTTCCGATCACTCCGGAGAAGATCGCGATGGGGATCCTTGAAAAAGAGATGGAGAAATAAATATGGAAATGGCAATGAAGGGAATCCTGGCTGTTTTCTGGCTTATCCTTGTACCGGTTGCTGTGGGAAGACTGCCGTTTGTCAAAAGACGGCAGCCCCTTCTGACTGAACGTTTCGTGAGCGGTTATCTGATCCTTTTTTCGATCATGGAGGTTCTGACCCTTCCAATGACGTTTCTGAAAATGCCGCTGCATGTGCTGGTGATTTCCTATGGAAGTATCGCACTGATCCTGGCTCTGACAGGTGTTTTTGTGACGGTGAAGGCGAAAGATACTATTCGTCTGTCCGGTATTTTTGACAGAGAAAAAATCTATTTCTGGATCGCACTGATCCTGATTCTGGCACAGATGGCAATGTGTGTTCTACTGGCACATATGGATGCAGATGATGCTTTTTATGTGGCTCAGGCGACCTCTGGCGTACAGACGGATACGATCTTTGAAATTATCCCATATACAGGACAGAAGTATTATGGTATTGCAAGCAGATATATACTTTCTCCGTTCCCTGTATTTCTTGCGGTGGTAAGCCAGCTCAGTGCGGGACTTCATCCAGCGATCATGGCGCATATGATTTTCCCGGCAGTTTTTCTTCCGGTAGTTTACAGTGTTCAGTATCTTCTTGGAAAGAAATGGTTTCCCGGTGATAAAAGAGCGCAGGGAATGTATTTGTTCCTGACAGCATGTATCTGTAGCTTTTCAGCATATTCTGTATATAATTCAGGAAGCTTTCAGATGATTCGTATCTGGCAGGGCAAGGCACTGCTGGCATCTGCTTTTCTGCCGCTTCTGCTTTATATCTGCCAGTCTGTGCTCATGGAGAAAAAAACGGAATATCCCTGGGTTCTTCTTGCAATGGCAGATTTAAGCTGCTGCCTTCTGTCGTCTATGGGAATCATTCTGGGGACAATGATGCTTGGAGTTTTTCTACTGCTTTGCCTGGTGATTCACAGGGACTGGAGAGCTTTTTTGAAGGGAATCATCTGCTGCATTCCTTCTCTGGTGCTCGGAGTTTTTTACATTTTGATTGTGTGAAGGATAAAAGAATATGATGAAAGAAATGATTAAAAAATCTTTGGGATTCTGGAATAATTACTGGGGGAGCAGCATTTTTCCATATCTTCTGGTAATTGCACTTCTTTATCTGCTGATTTTTAAACACAAAAAGAAAACGACCCGGTATGTACTGGCATATGTTTTTCTGATGCTTTTTCTGTTCTTTTTTCCATATACGGCAAAAATCATACAGAAATGTATAGGAGAGAATGTTTACTGGAGAGTTTTGTGGCTTGTACCATCAACATCGGTGATCGCACTGGCATTGACAGAGTTTATCCGTGGAAGGAAAAGCTTCCTGCAGCCGGTTCTTCTGGTGCTTTTTGCAGGAATGATCGCCTGGGGCGGCAAAGAGTTTTATACAGAGGGCTACTATCATAAGGTAAATAATTATCAGCAGGTTCCGGACGTAGTTGCAGGAATCTGTGAACTTGCGAAGCAGGATGCAGATGGAAAGAAATTCCTGCTGGTGGCAGATGAGTATGTCAGTTCGTATATTCGTGTTTACGATCCATCGGTTTATCTTCCGTTTGGAAGAAGAGGATCCGGCGGTGCGGTAGGGGCGAGGAGACAGTTGTACTTCGAAATCAATGCACCTGCATTTAATTACGCAAATATTGCAAAATATGCTGAATGGGTTAAATGCAACTATCTTGTGGTAAAAATTCCAAATGAACAGCAGAAAGAGGAACTGGAAGCCTGTCACTATCAGGAGCTTGGAGTAGTCGGAGAATACAGTGTTTATCGGCTTGGAAATTCAGTAGAAGAATACAGAAGTCCTTTGCTTGGAGAATCGTAACTACAATTTTATGCAATTGTGTATATAAAATAAAAAACTTTACTTTTCAAGTAAGATGTGATAATATATCATGTGTTAAGAGTATTGCGTCTTAACACATTTGCACCTGTAGCTCAGTGGATAGAGCAGTGGTTTCCGGTACCATGTGCGGGGGTTCGATTCCCTTCAGGTGTGCTGCACTGGGTAATGGGTCTGCCTCGGTGCGTTGTAATTTAAGGAGGACAAGAACTTGGATAATTTCAGGGAATGGTTATCGGATAACCTTCGCTATTTTATGCTTGGCGGAGCAATTCTGATAATCGTAGCTGTATTGTTCTTTGGCGTTCGTGCCTGTATTGGAAGTGGGAAGGGTACTTCTAAGAAAGAACAGAATACAGTGGAGGACAACAGCCAGGGAAATGATCCTTCTTCTCCGGAAGATGATGGGGAGACAAACGACGGGAAGAAAGAAGAAGACACGAATCCCTTGGAAGAAGGCAGTGACGAGATCACCGCACTTATGAAGAGCTATTATCAGGCTTTAGGGGAAAGAGATATTACCACACTGAGAACACTGGTCAGCAATCTGACGCCTTCTGATGAGTCGCGAATTACAAATGCCAAAGATTATATAGAAGGATATCAGGTTGACCATGTATATGCGAAGAAGGGCATGGACGAGAATTCCTATGTAGTATATACACGTGGAAGTTTTATTTGTAAGGGGATAGATACATCTGCGCCTTCATTATGGAGTTCTTATATAGTCAGAGACAGTGACGGCAGTTATAAGATTCTGGGCGATCTGGAACAGAATAAGGAAGTTTCCGATTACATGGACTCACTGAAATTCGATGAGGATGTTAAGAAACTTACAGCAGAAGTTCAGGCAGATTATGAGAAGGCACAGCAGGATGACACAGCACTTGCTGCATTTTTGAATGGACTGGGAGAAGAGGTGGATTCCACCACATCACAGACATCGGATGGTACGACAATGACTGTTGCAGAGGGGTGCAATGTGAGATCTGCTGCCAATAGCGATGAGGATAATATCATCGGTGGTCTGGATGAAGGAGATCAGGTACAGGTTCTCGGTCAGGAAGGTGACTGGATTCAAATTGAATATGACGGGCAGACTGGATATGTATACAGTGGATTGCTTCAGTAACGTAAGGCAAAGGCACAGATTTTCTGTGCCTTTTGTTATGTCCGGGTTTATGGACCAAAAAAGAATCTGCGTTTTGGTGTATACGCAGATTTCTTTTTTATTGACCGGTAAAATCACCGTATGCGATGCCGGTGGTAAGTTCTGTGCCTTTGATTTTGGCAAGTTCGTGAATCGTGACTAACTGGTAGCCTTCCTCGATTAATTTCGGGATAAAAATCTCAGCAGCATCTACAGAAGTACTGAAGATGTCGTGCATCAGAATAATTGAACCATCCTGAACCTGAGACATGACAGCCTCTGTGATCTGACTGGCATCCTGCGTTTCCCAGTCCAGTGTGTCGATCGACCAGAGAATCATAGGGGTGCCAACGGTTGATCGTACAGAATCATTGATGTTTCCATATGGAGGACGAAGTACCGTGGCACCGTGTCCGACCAGATTGACGAGATCTTCATCTACACCTGCAATTTCGGCAGACATATCTTCCGGGGCAAGTGTTGTGAGATCTACATGGGAATAAGTATGGTTTCCGAGTTCACAGCCCAGAGATTCCATGCGTTTAACTTCATCAGGAAAACTGTCGATTTCTTTGCCGACCATAAAAAAGGTAGCTTTGGAATTGTTTGCTTCCAGACAGTCAAGCAGTCTGTTCGTAAAAGAACTTGGACCGTCGTCAAAGGTCAGAGCCACATATTTATCGGCTGTTTTTTCAGACGATTTATTTTTGGACTTTGAGGCTTTTGCTTTGGCAATGGGTGTTGTCGTGGCCTTTTTTGTCTTTGTTTTGTAGCCTTTCAGTGAACCGTCATCAAGAAGTTCATAGCTTTTTCCGTCGACAGTGACAACACCAGTCTGCATGATACCGTCCAGATCCATATAGTAACGTTTACCGTCTGCATCTACCCATCCGGTTTGCATAATACCATCTTTGTTGAAATAGTATGTTTTGCCGTCTGTGTCTGTGAGCCATCCGGTATAGGCTTTGCTGTCTACCATAAAGAGCCAGTCGCTTCCACTGGAAGTCCAGACTCCGGAAGCTGCCTCATCAGAAATTTTGCGTTCAGATGAAGATGGCTTCTCTGTAGGAGAAGGTGTGGCAGTTTCGGAAGGTGAAACGGATTTCTGGTCAGAATCAGGCTCGTTCTGTTCCTGGCTGTCAGATACAGAAGCAACTGACTGAGAAGGTTTCTCGCTGAGAACAGAAAAATCAGCATTTGACTGTCTGAGCGTGACACCAAGAACGAGACAGATAGCGATGGCAATGAGCAGCAGAAACGGATTTGTATGTTTTTTGCGGCTTGGCATGCCGTTTCCTCCTAACATTTATGAAAATAATACCGGGTCTGTCTGAGCTGTCTGAGAAGACAAAAGCCCGGACTTCTATACATGATACAATAATCGACACAAAAATACAAGAGTCCGTCAAAATTAAGGCTGGAATTAAAAGGAAAACCTGAAACTCTTTGTTGCGGTCAAAAAGAAAAAATTATATAATAGAACAATGGATAAAAAAATCAAAACAGAAAATACAGAAACGATCAGAATAAATAAATACTTAAGCAACGCAGGCGTATGTTCCAGGCGGGATGCCGATCAGCTTACCGATGCGGGGAGAGTTACGCTGGATGGCGTTGTGATAAAAACAGGAGAGAGGATAACGGCAGATGCAGAAGTCTGCCTGGACGGACACCCGATCACGAGAGAGAATAAAAAAGTCCTTCTGCTGTTTTATAAGCCGAGAGGAATTGTCTGCAGCACCAAGAAACAGCGAAATGAGACGACGGTGACGGAGTACCTTAACTATCCGCTGCGTGTCTATCCGGTCGGACGGCTGGATAAGGATTCGGAAGGGCTGCTGCTTCTGACGAATCAGGGCGATCTTGTGAATCGGATCATGCGTGCAGGGAATTATCATGAGAAAGAATATCTTGTGACAGTAAATAAGGAGATTACGGAGGATTTCCTTAAGGGCATGCGGGGCGGCGTTCCGATCCTTGACACGGTGACGAGACCCTGCACGGTAAAGAAAACCGGACGGAGAAGTTTTCAGATCATTCTGACGCAGGGGCTGAACCGTCAGATACGCAGGATGTGCGAATATTTTGGATATCAGGTGCAGACACTTAAGCGAGTCCGGATCATGAACCTGACCCTTGATGGGCTGGATCCGGGAGAATACCGTGAGATCCGAAAGGAAGAATGGAAGGAATTAGAAAAACGGATCCGAAATTCATCAAGTGAAACGATCAAAGAGACAGGAGGACATCATGGAAACAGCAGCCGTAAACCAAATGAAAGAACTGGTAAAAAAACTGAACGAAGCGGCAAAGGCCTATTATCAGGAAGACCGGGAGATCATGAGCAACAGAGAATACGACGCTCTGTACGATCAGCTGGAGCAAATGGAAGCAGAAACAGGCATCGTTCTGGCAGACAGTCCGACTGTTAATGTAGGATATGAGGCAGTAGATGCACTGCCAAAGGAAACACACGAATCTCCGATGCTCTCTCTCGACAAGACCAAAGAGCGAGAGACACTCAGAGCTTTTATAGGAACCAATCCGACACTGCTTTCCTGGAAAATGGATGGACTGACCATTGTCCTTACCTATGAGAACGGGGAACTTCAGAAGGCGGTCACCAGAGGAAACGGGATCGTCGGAGAGGTCATTACTAATAATGCAAGGACATTCAAGAATATCCCGCTTAAGATCGCCTATCAGGGAAGGCTTGTGCTGAGGGGCGAGGCAATCATTACCTATTCCGATTTTGAGAGGATCAATGAAACGATCGAAGACGTCGATGCCAAATACAAAAATCCGCGAAATCTCTGTAGCGGATCGGTCAGACAGCTGAACAATCAGATCACCGCGGAGCGAAATGTAAGGTTTTATGCGTTTGCGCTGGTATCTGCACAGGATGTGGATATGCATAATTCCAGGGCATATCAGATGGAATGGCTGAAATCTCAGGGCTTTGAGGTGGTGGAATACCGTATGGTGACAGGCGAAAGCCTGGACGAAGCGATGGATTATTTTTCTCATGCGATCGAGAATAATGATTTTCCATCCGATGGACTTGTTGCGCTTTATGATGACATTGCATATGGAGATTCACTTGGAAGTACTGCGAAATTCCCGCGAAATGCGTTTGCTTTCAAATGGGCAGATGAGATCCGCGAAACGACGCTTCGTGAGATTGAGTGGAGCCCGTCGAGAACAGGACTGATCAATCCGATCGCAGTTTTTGATCCGGTGGAACTGGAGGGGACGACCGTCAGCCGTGCAAGTGTCCACAATGTCAGCATTGTGAAGGAATTACAGCTTGGGATCGGCGATACGATCCAGGTCTACAAGGCAAATATGATCATTCCGCAGATCGCAGAGAACCTGACCAGGAGCAGTAATCTGGAAATCCCACATATCTGTCCGGTCTGCGGTGAGGAAGCCAGGGTCATTCAGGAAAATGAAGTAGAATCTCTCTACTGCATGAACCCGGACTGTGTTGCGAAGAAGATCAAGGCATTCACACTCTTTGTAAGCAGAGACGCCATGAATATAGACGGATTGTCTGAAGCTACACTGGAGAAATTCATCGCCAAAGGTTTTATCCATGATTTCGGAGATGTTTTTGAGATCGCGAAGCATCGCGAAGAGATCGTGACAATGGAAGGATTTGGAGAGAAATCTTATGACAATCTTATAGTAAGCATTGACAAAGCAAAGGAGACAACACTTGCGAAGGTGATCTACAGTCTTGGAATCTCTAACATCGGACTTTCCAATGCGAGAGTGATCTGCCGGCATTTTGATGATGATCTGGACAAGATCCGGACAGCCGAGGAAGAGGAGATCAGTGCGATCGATGGAATCGGCCCGGTGATCGCAAAGAGCCTCACGAAATATTTCAAAGATCCGGAAAACAACCGCAAGCTGGATCATCTGCTTGGATATCTTCATATTAATAAAGAAGAAGTTTCTGAGAACCAGACACTGGCAGGAATGAATTTTGTTATCACAGGAAGCCTGGAGCATTTCAGCAACCGCGGCGAAGCCAAGAAGCTGATCGAATCCTTGGGCGGCAAGGTGACAGGTACCGTCACAGGCAAGACAAATTACCTGATCAACAACGATACCACATCCAATTCATCCAAAAACAAAAAAGCCAGGGAACTTGGGATTCCAATTTTGTCTGAGGAAGACTTTATCAAAATGACAGAACAATAATATATAGAAAGAAGCACATAAAGGAGGAACGGAAAATGCCTATTAAAATACAGGGGGATTTACCGGTAAAAGAAATTCTGGAAAGAGAAAATATATTCGTCATGGACGAGGGAAGGGCTGTGCATCAGGACATTCGTCCGATCCAGATCCTGATCCTGAACCTGATGCCACTCAAGGAGGAGACAGAGCTTCAGCTTTTGCGTTCTCTCTCCAACACACCGCTGCAGGTGGATGTGACTTTTATGGCAGTGGAGAGCCATGAGGCAAGAAACACTTCGATCAGTCATCTGAATAAATTCTATGAGACTTTTTCTGATCTCAAAGACAGACGTTTTGACGGAATGATCATTACAGGAGCTCCGGTCGAGCAGATGGAATTTGAAGAAGTAGACTACTGGAACGAACTCCAGGAGATCATGGACTGGACTTCTGACCACGTGACCTCTACGATCTTTCTGTGCTGGGCTGCACAGGCGAGTCTTTATCATTTCTATGGACTTAAGAAACGCCAGCTTGACCACAAGATGTTCGGCCTGTTCTGGCACAAAGTCCTGAACCGCAAGATCCCGCTGGTAAGAGGGTTTGACGATATGTTCCTTGCACCACATTCCAGACATACAGAGGTCCCGATCGAGGACATCCGTGCCTGCAAGGACATCACGATCCTGGCAGAATCCGAGGAAGCTGGACTTTTCCTGGCAATGGCAGAAGGTGGAAGGAAGATCTTTGTGATGGGACATCCGGAATATGACCGTGTCACACTGGACGGCGAGTACAAGCGTGACATGAGCAAAGGACTCCCGATCGAAATCCCGGAGAATTATTATCGCGAAAACGATCCGGCAAACAAACCGCTGCTTATGTGGAGAGCACATGCAAACAATCTGTATACAAACTGGCTGAATTATTACGTATACCAGAGCACTCCGTTCGACCTGTACGGAACACCTGATTTCGACAGTATTAAAGGGCATTGATAAATTAAAAAATAAGAGGGGGAAACGAAATGGATGGATCAATGTTTATCGGAACCTGGTGGTCACTGGTTCCACCGCTGCTGGCGATCGCGCTGGCGCTGATCACGAAGGAGGTTTACAGCTCACTGTTTATCGGTGTGGCAATGGGAGCACTGCTTTATACGGGCTTTCATCCGTGGAATGCGTTTGTAGCATTGTTTGACATCATGAAGAGCAGTATGAATCTGAATATTCTGATCTTTGACGTTCTGCTTGGAATGATCATTGTACTGATGGCGAAGTCAGGAGGATCAGCGGCGTATGGACGCTGGGCGGGCAGTAAGATCAAGAATAAAAAGAGCGCAATGTTTGCAACAACAGGACTTGGTATCCTGATCTTTGTGGATGACTATTTTAACTGTCTGACCGTAGGCTCTGTTATGCGTCCGGTCACAGACAAGTACAGAGTATCACGTGCGAAACTTGCTTACATAATCGACGCGACTGCAGCACCGGTTTGTATTATCGCACCGATCTCAAGCTGGGCGGCAGCAGTCAACTCTTATGTGCCGGCAGATGCAGGGATCACAGGATTCCAGCTTTTTCTCTGGACGATCCCGTATAACCTGTATGCACTTCTTACCCTGGTCATGGTATTTTATATGATCGGTACCGGATTTGATTTCGGACTTATGAAGAAACATGAACAGAATGCGGCAAGAGGAGATCTTTTTACTTCCGGCGGAGAAGAATTTGATCAGGTCAAGGAAGAAGAGATTTCTTCCAACGGTCATGTCATCGATCTGATCCTTCCGGTCCTGGTACTGATCGGAACTGCGATCGGTGCGATGATCTATACAGGATTCCTTGGCGGAGCGACAGATATCGTCACTGCTTTTTCCGGCTGTGATGCAGAGACCAGTCTGATCTTTGCAACGATGATCACCGTATTATTTATGCTCGTGCTGTATCTTCCGCGAAAAGTTGTCACATTCAAGGGGTTTATGGACAGCTTTGTAGAAGGATTCAAGATGATGATCCCGGCGATCGCGATCCTGATCTTTGCATGGTCACTGAAAGGAATGGGCGATGCACTTGAGATCGGAACTTTTGTCAAGACGATCGTAGGCACCAATGCATCTGCAAGTGTGATCCTTCCGGCGATCCTGTTCCTGGTGGCGATCTTCCTTTCTTTCTCAACAGGAACAAGCTGGGGGACGTTTGCAATCCTGGTTCCGATCGCGATTGCGATGTTTCCGGGTGCCGACAATATGCAGATGATGATCATTGCAGTATCCGCGGTTCTTTCCGGAGCTGTCTGCGGAGACCATGTTTCGCCGATCTCTGACACAACGGTTATGTCCTCAGCAGGTGCACAGAGTAATCATATCAATCATGTAACGACACAGATGCAGTACGCGGCTGTAGTTGCAGTGGTATCCGCAGTGGGCTTCCTGCTTGCAGGCTTTGTCCATGTATGGTGGATCGTCCTGGGAGTCAGCCTTATCCTGCTGCTTGCGGTCCTTACTGTGCTCCGCAAAGTTGCAAAGTAGATGATATCTGACAGGAAAGAGACAGGAGATATGACGAAGATCAAAGTACCTTATATCGACCAGAGCGGCAGATATCCGACAGGATGCGAGAGCGTCACTGCTGTCATGCTTCTCCGTTATCTTGGGTGTGATATTACGGTAGATGGTTTTATCCGGAACTGCCTCAGGTGCAGGGCGATGGAGCAGAGAGAGGACGGACTTTATGGACCGGATCCGAACGAATTTTTCTGTGGAAGTCCTTATGATGATGAGGCTTTTGGATGCTATGCACCGGCACTTAAGGGAGCACTTGAGCGGGCGGCAGGAGATACTTTTGCATTTGTCAATGAGACAGGAACTTCCATAGAAGAGTTGTGCAGAAAGTACATTGACCGCGGGATGCCGGTAGTTTTCTGGGCCTGCATCAATATGCGAAAGGAGATCCCGGGGCCGGAGTGGAAACTTCTGGATTCCGGTGAGCGGTTTGAATGGACTTCCAATGAGCATTGTATGCTTCTGGTGGGATATGATGAGAATGGCTACTGGTTCAACGATCCATATGATCATAATGGTGTGATCTTTTACGAAAAGGAACTGACAGAGCAGCGTCATGCGGCACAGCACAGTATGGCGATCGGTGCTTCGAAGAAAAAAATTTAAAATTCACAAAATCTCTATTTTCAAATGGCCGGATATCTGTTATAGTAGATGTTGGTTACAGCAAACAATTTATTTGCACAGAAAGAAGTGTTTATTTTGCGAAAGAAATCACACATACTGTTAGCAAGATATCTGGCAGATCAGATGCCTGCTAATGAGAGCTTACAGTCACATAGAAAAGCATTTTGTCTCGGAAATATCCTTCCGGACATCCAGCCATCCTTTGTAACCAAGAGACATGAATATTTTGGCACCTTTGACGAGGTACAGGGAAAGATCAGCCGTCTGGTAGAGAACGGTCTGGTAGAATACAATGACCGTGTGTTCTGGAGAAGAGCAGGCGAGATCATGCATTACATTGCAGACTACTTTACATTTCCGCATAACAAGACATTTGACGGATCTCTGCGTCAGCACAATACGTATGAGAAGCATCTGAAGAATGAACTCAAGGTCTTTGTTGAGAGTGGAAGAGCAGATATTTATGCGGAGAAGAATCTTCGCTTTGATACACTGAACCAGCTTCTTGATTATATCAGAGAGCGTCACAACGTTTACCTTGACCGCAAGCGTTCGATCGAGGAGGATATCCATTATATCTTAAGTGTATGCTTTCAGGTATTCCAGGGATTGTTCCAGCTTTGCCTCCGTGTAGTAGCATCAGGTGTACCGGCAGTAAATATCTGAAAATATGAAAAAAATATGAAAATTACCCAAATCCGCCGGAGTGTTACACTCCGGCGGTTGATTTTGAAAAAACAGTATGCTAAAATAAGCACAGTTATTATGTAAGTTAGAAGATTTTAACATATTCCTTTCAGGAAATGGGAATATGGTCACAGAAGGGAGTTTTTTTGGCAGAATGAAGAATAAATATCTGACAAAGTATTTATGCATCTCGATGATTTCAGCAATGGTTTTGTCCAGCCCGATGTCTATTCTGGCTGCGGATGAAGGAATAGAGGCTTCAAGCGATTTTGGAGACGGCAGTGATCTGAGTGATGGTTCCGGGGAGGAGACACCGGCACCAGAACCAACAACAGCGCCAGATCCGGAACCAACAGTCGCACCGGAACCAACAACGGCACCAGAGCCAACGACAGCACCGGAACCGACAACAGCGCCAGAACCAACGACGGCACCGGAACCGACAACAGCACCGGATCCAACAGCAACTGTGACACCGGTTCCAACTACAGCGCCTACGTCAACACCAACGCCGACTCCGACAACAGATAATTCAGCAGTGACTGCGCTGATCAGTCAGATCAATGCCCTGGCAGGGGAGACACTTACTTTGAATCATGCATCCAGAGTAGAGGCACTTCGGACAGCTTACAATAATCTGTCAGATGAACAGAAAGCAATGGTTACCAACTATCAGACTCTGGTAAAACTTGAGGCAAAGATTGCAGAACTTAAGAAGAAACAGAACAGCAGCAACAGCAATACTACTGATATTTCAGATGGAACGAAAACGACAGATGTGACAGGTAAGACCGGTACACCGGTTTATTATGTGTCAAACCTTCATGCAGGAAAGGACTTTTATCTGGACAGCCTGAAGGAGAATTATCAGCTCAGCTTTTCTGATGATTTTTCATCTGTAATGGACGAAATTGAGAAAGAATATAAAGAAAAGAACAAACTGACAGATGCCAGTGACAGCAGAACGGATGGAATGACTACATCTGCGGATTCTCTGCTCGTGCGAAACTGGCAGGATATTCTGGCGATTTATGTGTATGAGCAGAGCCAGAAAGGTACCAAGGAATTTAAACTGGATTCTTCCAGCAAGGATGAGCTTGCTGAGATTTTTGCAAAGATGAATCCGGTAGTTCGTGACAAAGAAAATATCACCCATGTTTCCTATGGAAACTATCATATTAATACGTACATCAAGCAGAATAATATTGCACAGGACAAGAGAACTGTTCTCAAGAAATACACAGAAACAGACTGTAAGCTCCTTTGTGCGATCGTTACAGATGCCAAAGGATTTGTACGTCAGAGTGTTGGAGATGATGTTTCGGAAGAACGTGTCAATGTCATTACAGCGGCATATTCTCTGGTAGGTGAGGTCGGCTATTTCTGGGGCGGCAAGTCTACTACGATCGGCAAGGATCCGAGCTGGGGAAATGCAGAGAAGGTTTCAGCAGCCGGAAGCCCGAGCACAGGAACGACCAGAGCCTATGGTCTGGATTGCAGTGGCTTTGTTACCTGGGCAGTCATCAATGGATATGACAGCACAGATATGGAAGGCAGTGTTGGAGATGGAACTTCTGATCAGTGGGAAAAGGCAGATGTAGTCAGCGAGCAGGATGCGCAGCCTGGCGATCTGGTGTTCCAGAATGGTCCGGAATCAGGAAGCAATAATCATGTGGGTATCATCTGTGGTAAGACAGATGCGGGCGACTGGATCGCAGTACATTGTTCTTCCAGCAAGAACGGGGTTACAGTAGGAGAGGCATACGGTGCAAGTTTCCGTTACATCCGTCAGCCATCTTTCTATCCGACACAGGAAGAACTTGCCCAGATGGTAAGTGATGGAACGACTGCAAGTAATGCAGAGGCACTGGATACTGCCGCAGATGTAACAGAAACATCGGATGGTGATTTCACAGCCAATACAGAAACAAAAGCAGACACTAAGAAAGCAGAAGAATCCAGCGAAGATACATCAGGAATTGATATCAGTTTTGAGGATGATGTGGAAGCAGGAACAGAGGATGCCGGGCTTTCTGACGGAATCACTTCAGGAAGTACAACAGTAGAAGTGACAGGTACACTTAAAGAAATTCTCGAAAAGGGAATGACAGTTTCTTCCGGCAGTGCCGCAATTTATCCACAGCAGCCGGATAACAGTGATATTCAAGTGGAATTCGAAGATTAACACCTGAGAAAAGCCCGTGAAGATCGGTATATGATTTTCGCGGGTTTTTTGACATCGGGATTTGTCGGTTGTTCGTGAATATCCGTAATACAGACCCTTTTTTCGGTATGCTATAATAAAAAGAAACTATCAGGAAGACAGAGGAGTGGGAAATGAGAAAGCACAGGTTGCCTCAGAAAGTATGCCTGTTTGTGATTTTGCTTGCCGTTCTGGGATGGGGACTGAATACACGGATCCACAGATCTGGAGAGACAGGCAGTGATACAGAACAACAGTCTGTGATCATGGATGTGGCGAGGGGGATTTTTGACAGAGAACCTTCAGAGGTACAGGATTTACGAGAACAAAGTATAGCAGAGACGGACGAGGGTGGATATCAGGAGTATTATTTTAATCTTCTCGGGGATGATGAAAGAAGAATCTACCGGGAAATGTTAGATGGAATTGAGAAAAGAGAGAATAATTTTTATCTGACAACTTCAGAAGAAACGAAGATCAACAAGGTTTATCATGCACTTCTTAAGGACCATCCGGAATTGTTCTGGGTACATAACCGGCAGGAAGTATATACAACTTCCTATCCGGGGAAAGATTACTGTGAATTTGCCCCGGGCTATACTTACACAGATCAGGAAGTCGAAGAAATTCAGCAGGCAATGCAGAATGCCTGTCAGGAAGTTCGAAGTCTGATTCCAGAAGGAGCAGATACTTACGAGAAAGTCAGGACAGTTTACGCTTATCTTATTGATCATGCAGAATATGCATCTTCTGAGGATGATCAGAATATTGCGGGGATTTTCTGGAAAGGGCAGGCAGTCTGCGCCGGTTATGCAAGGGCTGTACAATACCTCCTGGAACAGCTTGATATCCCCTGCATTTATGTCGAAGGGGATACCAGGGACAGTGATGAGGGACATGCATGGGATATTGTTCAGATAGAAGGGCAGTATTATTATGTGGATGCAACCAATGGAGATCAGCCGCAGTTTCTGGAGGGAGATGCTGTTCAGTTCGCAGAACACAAAACAATTATTTATGACTATCTCTGTCCGTTTCCTCAGGAGTATGAGCTGGTTTATACAGCTTCGGATGAATTTCCTGTACCGGAATGTACGGCAACAGATAAGAATTTCTATATGTTAAATGGAGCATGCTTTGACAGTTACGATTACCAGTCGCTATATGAATTTTGCTGTATGCGTCTGGATAACGGGGCTGCGGTAGTTCGTTTTAAGTTCAGAAATCAGGAAGATTTTGACGAAGTTTATCGGCAGTGGATTCAGAGCGACGGAGATGAATATATTCAGGATGTGGCACGATATTATATGGGACTGTATGGGCTTAGTACAGTAGAGTATCATTATGGAGTTCTGGATAATCTCAAAACAATGTATTTTATGTTTTAGGAGGAGCGTTATGACAGGAATTTTACAACAGATAATGAGTACCATGGAGCAGACCAGGTCCGTTTCGGTTCTGGACAGCGTTTCTATGATCGGATTTGCAGCCCTTCTTGTTCTTGGTGTGATCAATTGCGTATTGGGATACCGGCTGCTCCGCTTCTGGATGATGCTGTTTGGCTTTCTGATCGGAGGCGGTATCGGACTTGGCGTGGCATATACCATGGGAATCCAGGAAAAATATATGTACGCAGTGATCATGATCGGTGTGGGCATTCTGCTCGCAGTGATCGCTTTTCTGAGCTACAAGGTCGGAATTTTTATTATCGGTGCAGGCATCGGACTGGGACTTGGAATCTATGTTTTCCATCCGACAACTTCTCTGGTATTTTTCTTCTGCCTGCTGCTTGGCGTGGGACTTGGCGTGCTTGCCATGAAGTGGGCGGGGATTGTCCTGATCGTTGGAACCAGCCTGCTGGGCGGCGCCATGGCAGGTTTTTCCTTGGCGAAACTTGGAGGACTTGCAGATATTCCGTATGGACTTGGCTTGAGCGTGGGTTGTGCCCTTCTTGGTATGCTGATCCAGTTTGCGACAAACCGCCGTGTTGTGATCGAAGAAGAGGAATATGACCCGCAGGAATACGAAAAAGCTCGCAGAAGCTCAGACTATGTGGATACAGACGATTATCTTCCACGCAGAAAGAGAGAAAGAGCAACGGGTGAGGAACAGAAATCCCAGAGGAATCGTAAACGCCGTGAAGAGCATTCCAAAGAACATAATTCTGTTCAGCAGAAACAGGTAGTTGATGTTCCGCTTGAGAAAAAAACACGTAAGCGCAGGCTCGATGATCCGGCACCGGAACGGGAGGAGACAGTTGTATACCGTCCAAAGAGAACCAGCGCATCTGCGGGAACAGGGCGCAGTGGCAGCGGTAATGTGAATGACAGAAATGTAAATAATAGAAATATAAATAACCGAAATGTCAGACGGAATACTTATGAGGATGATTATTACGATGATTACTATGATGACGAGCCGATCGATGAGGAGGATCTTGACGAGCAGATCATTCAGGAAATGATGGATGAGGATGACCGCGAAGGCGAAGAGATCTGGAACCGGATCTCCGGAAAGAATTCAAGAAATACAAAGAATACAAAACGAAACAGAAATGCCAGATAAGAGGCAGGAAAGAAGGACACAATGGCAAAGGAAGCAAAGACAAATGCAATGAGAATGTTGGACCGCCAGAAGGTGAAGTATGAGGCGTTCCCTTATGAATGTGATGAATTTATAGATGGACTCCACAGTGCAGACCTGATCGGTGCACCATACGAACAGTCCTTTAAGACACTGGTCATGGAGGGCAAAAGCGGCGGCTATTATGTGTTCGTAGTTCCGATCGAGAAAGAAGTAGACCGCAAGGCAGCAGCCAAAGCAGTCGGCGAGAAAGCAGTAGACATGATCCATGTCAAGGATATCCTCAAGATTACGGGATATGTCAGGGGTGGCTGCAGTCCGCTCGGAATGAAGAAAGCATATCCGACAGTTTATGATGCATCCGCGGGAAACTTTGATGAGATCTATGTGAGCGGCGGAAGGATCGGACTGACACTCAAGGTTCCGCTTGAACCACTTCTCAAGGTGACCAATGGGAAGCTTGCTGATATCACCATGAAATGATAAATATATAAAAATCCCCCGTTCCATGAGAAGTGTCTCGGGAACAGGGGATTTCTTGTATATGGAATAAATCAGATGCAAAGATTTAGTTATCCGCAGCGTCCTCTTCATTAACCTGGAAGACATGGCGTTTCTTGGCCATTTCGTCGCTTGCCAGATATTCGTCATAAGTTGTGATCTTGTCGATCAGCTTGCCGTCCGGAAGGATTTCCATGATACGGTTTGCAGTTGTCTGTACAAACTGATGATCGTGTGAGGTGAAAAGGATGACACCCGGGAATTTGATCAGTCCGTTGTTCAGGGCAGTGATGCTTTCCATGTCAAGGTGGTTGGTAGGCTCATCAAGGATCAGGATGTTCGCACCGGAGATCATCATCTTGGATAACAGGCAGCGGACTTTCTCACCACCGGAGAGTACACGGACTTTCTTGACACCGTCTTCGCCCGGGAAGAGCATTCTTCCGAGGAAGCCACGTACATAAGTAGCATCCTTGATCTCAGAGTACTGGGTCAGCCAGTCTGTAATGGTAAGGTCATTGTCGAATTCCTGTGTATTGTCCTTCGGGAAGTAAGCCTGGGAAGTAGTAACGCCCCATTTGTAGGTTCCTTCATCCGGCTCCAGCTCTCCTGTAAGGATACGGAAGAATGTTGTGATCGCCTGCTCATTGGCACCGACGAAAGCAACCTTGTCGTCATGACCGAGAGTGAAGCTGATGTTGTCAAGAACTTTCACACCATCGATGGTCTTGGAAAGGTTCTCGACCATAAGTACTTCGTTTCCAATCTCGCGGTTCGGACGGAAGTCGATGTAAGGATATTTACGGCTGGACGGACGCATGTCGTCAAGCTGGATCTTCTCCAGGGCACGCTTACGGGAAGTAGCCTGTTTGGACTTGGAAGCGTTGGCACTGAATCGGGAAATGAATTCCTGGAGTTCTTTGATCTTTTCTTCCTTTTTCTTGTTGGCTTCTTTCATCTGTTTGATGAGGAGCTGGCTGGATTCGAACCAGAAGTCGTAGTTTCCGGCATATAACTGGATCTTGCCGTAGTCGATATCTGCGGTGTGAGTACAGACTTTATTAAGGAAGTAACGGTCATGGGATACAACGATGACGGTATTGTCAAAGTTGATCAGGAATTCCTCGAGCCATTCGATCGCCGGGAGATCCAGGTGGTTGGTAGGCTCATCGAGGAGCAGGATGTCCGGGTTTCCAAAAAGTGCCTGAGCCAGAAGGACTTTGACCTTCTGGCTTCCTGTCAGGTCTGCCATCTGTGTGTAATGAAGATCGGTATCAATGCCAAGTCCGTTCAGAAGAGTAGCAGCATCAGATTCTGCTTCCCATCCGTTCATCTCTGCGAATTCGCCCTCGAGTTCACTGGCACGGATTCCGTCCTCATCTGTAAAATCTTCTTTAGCGTAGATCGCTTCTTTTTCTTTCATGATCTCGTACAGTCTGGCATTTCCCATGATGACGGTGTCGAGAACCTGATAAGCGTCATATTTGAAGTGGTCCTGCTGCAGGAAAGAAAGACGCTGGCCAGGAGTGATAACGATATCTCCGTTGGTCGGCTCAAGCTGTCCGGACAGGATCTTGAGGAAAGTAGACTTACCGGCACCGTTTGCACCGATCAGACCATAACAGTTTCCCTCTGTGAATTTGATGTTGACATCCTCAAAGAGAGCTTTCTTGCCAACACGCAGTGTGATATTATTTGCTGAAATCATAAAGTACCTCTTTTCTTGATTATGGTTTCTTGGTTTTCTTATTATTTTTATGCATTCACATCTCATTTTACAGTAAAAAGAGGATTTTGCAAGACTTAATCCTTGATTTTTGCGGGAAAAACGAAGAAGCTGTTGAAAATAATTAAAAATCCGGCTGAAAAATTAAAAATAATGTTGAATTTATACAATAAAATTGTTATAATCCATACCAATAGGCTGTAGTAAGAAACAAAAGGTACGCAGACAGATAAGGACGCAAAGGAGAGGGACGTCCGAGACAGCAGAGAGAGGGCTTAAACTATGTTGATTACCAGAGAATGTGATTATGCAGTAAGGGTCGTGCGCGCACTGGCGGCAGGCGGGAGGATGAGTGTTGGGGATATCTGTGATAAGGAATTTATCACAGCACCTTTTGCCTACAAGATCCTTAAGAAACTTCAGAAAGCAGAGATTGTAAAGGGATTTCGGGGAGTGCATGGGGGGTATTCCCTGAACCGCAGGGCAGAGGATCTGACTCTTTACGATATTTATACAGCGATTGATCCGGAATTCCTGATCATCGACTGTCTGGAACCGGGATATGAGTGTCCGCGCAATGGTGAGGGTGACCATGCGTGTACCATACACTGTGAGCTGTGCAAGATCCAGAAGGAACTTTGCGGAATGCTTAAGAGCAGTAACCTTAAGGATCTTCTTCCATCGGACTTTATGGAAGAGCCGGCCGATTCCTGAAAAGCAGAACAGAATGTCATTTTTGGTACAAAACACCAGAGAATTTGTTACAGTTCACAAAAAAGTAAGTGGACTGTAACTTTTTTGTATGTAAATATGTACAGAAAAAATACAATCCAGATTGGACAATCCGAAAGGCGTATGCTATAATAATGAATGGACTTTTAGACCGCTTACTGGTCTAGAGATAAAAATTTTTCATCATACCTTTAAGGAGGAAACAAACTATGGCAAGAAAGATGAAAACCATGGATGGTAACCATGCAGCCGCTCATGCTTCTTATGCATACTCAGATGTAGCTGCTATCTACCCGATCACTCCTTCATCTGTTATGGCGGAAGCAACAGATGAGTGGGCAACTCAGGGAAGAAAGAACATCTTTGGACAGGAAGTACAGGTTACAGAGATGCAGTCTGAGGCAGGTGCTGCAGGTGCAGTACACGGATCTCTGGCAGCAGGTGCTCTGACAACTACTTATACTGCATCCCAGGGTCTTCTTCTGATGATCCCGAACCTTTACAAAATCGCTGGTGAGCAGCTTCCGGGCGTTATCAACGTATCCGCTCGTGCACTTGCTTCTCACGCACTTTCCATCTTCGGAGATCATTCCGACGTTATGGCCTGTCGTCAGACCGGATGCGCAATGCTCTGCGAATCATCCGTACAGGAAGTTATGGACCTGACACCGGTTGCTCATCTTGCAGCAATCAAAGGTAAAGTTCCGTTCATCAACTTCTTCGATGGATTCCGTACATCTCACGAGATCCAGAAGATCGAGACATGGGACTATGAGGACCTGAAAGACATGGCAGATATGGACGCTATCCAGGCATTCCGTGACCATGCACTCAACCCGAATCATCCATGCCAGAGAGGTTCCGCTCAGAACCCGGATATCTTCTTCCAGGCAAGAGAAGCATGTAACCCGTTCTACGATGCTCTTCCGGCAGTAGTTCAGGAATACATGGACAAAGTAAATGAGAAGATCGGAACAGATTACAAACTGTTCAACTACTACGGAGCAGAAGATGCTGAGCACATCATCATCGCTATGGGTTCCGTAAACGATACAATCGAGGAGACAATCGATTACCTTGCAGCAGCAGGCAAAAAAGTCGGTGTTGTTAAAGTTCGTCTTTACAGACCATTCTGCGCACAGGCACTGATCGATGCTATCCCGGATTCCGTTAAACAGATCAGCGTTCTCGACAGAACAAAAGAGCCAGGAGCACTTGGCGAGCCTCTGTACCTTGACGTTGTTGCTGCATTAAAGGACAGCAAGTTCAAAGATGTCAAGATCTTCACAGGACGTTACGGTCTTGGTTCCAAAGATACTACACCGGCACAGATCGTTGCAGTATACGAGAACACAACAAAAGAAAAATTCACAATCGGTATCGTTGATGATGTTACACACCTTTCTCTGGAAACAGGTGCTCCGCTTGTTACAACACCAGAAGGAACTACAAACTGTAAGTTCTGGGGACTTGGAGCAGATGGTACTGTAGGCGCTAACAAGAACTCCATCAAGATCATCGGTGACAATACAGACATGTACGCTCAGGCTTACTTCGATTATGACTCCAAGAAGTCCGGCGGTGTTACAATGTCTCACCTTCGTTTCGGTAAGAAACCGATCAAATCCACATACCTGATCCACAAAGCAAACTTTGTTGCATGTCACAATCCGTCCTATGTAAACAAATACAACATGGTTCAGGAACTTGTTGATGGCGGTACATTCCTTCTTAACTGTGCATGGGATATGGAAGGTCTTGAGAAACATCTCCCGGGACAGGTTAAAGCATTCATCGCTAACCACAATATCAGATTCTACACCATCGACGGTGTGAAGATTGGTATCGAGACCGGCATGGGACCAACACGTATCAACACAATCCTTCAGTCTGCATTCTTCAAACTTACAGGAATCATTCCGGAAGAGCAGGCAATCGAACTGATGAAAGCAGCAGCAAAAGCTACTTACGGACGTAAGGGTGATGACGTTGTTCAGAAGAACTGGGCAGCTATCGATGCTGGTGCAAAACAGGTTGTAGAAGTTAAAGTTCCGGAGAGCTGGAAAGATGCAGCTGATGAAGGTCTCTTCATGGCTCACGCTAACCACGGTGCTCAGGATGCTCAGGACTTCGTAAACAACATCCAGTGCAAGATCAATGCTCAGGAAGGTAACTCCCTCCCTGTATCTGCATTCACAGAATATGTTGATGGTACTACACCGTCCGGAACAGCAGCATACGAAAAACGTGGTATCGCTGTAAACGTACCGGTATGGCAGCCAGAAAACTGTATCCAGTGTAACCGTTGTGCATATGTCTGCCCACACGCAGCAATCCGTCCGGTAGCACTGACAGAAGAAGAAGCAGCTAACGCTCCAGAAGGAATGGTTACTCTTCCAATGACAGGTATGAAAGATTACAAATTCACCATGACTGTATCAGCTTATGACTGTACAGGATGTGGTTCCTGTGCAAATGTCTGCCCAGGCAAGAAAGGTGCAAAAGCCCTTGCTATGGAAAACATGGAAGCAAACGCAGGACTTCAGAAATTCTTCGATTACGGAAGAGAACTTCCGATCAAAGAAGATGTTGTTGCTAAATTCAAAGAAACAACAGTTAAGGGAAGCCAGTTCAAACAGCCTCTGCTTGAGTTCTCCGGAGCATGCGCAGGTTGTGGTGAAACACCTTACGCTAAACTGATCACACAGCTGTTCGGTGACAGAATGTACATTGCAAATGCTACAGGATGCTCCTCTATCTGGGGTAACTCTTCACCGTCTACACCATACACAACCAACGCTAAGGGACAGGGTCCGGCATGGGCTAACTCACTGTTCGAAGACAACGCTGAGTTCGGTTATGGTATGCTTCTTGCTCAGAGAGCTATCCGTGATGGCCTCAAAGCAAAAGTTGAAGCTGTTGTAGCAGAAGGTAAAGACGAAGCAGTTAAGGAAGCAGGTCAGGAATGGCTGGATACATTCTCTGTTGGAGCAACCAACGGTGCAGCAACAGACAAACTGATCGCAGCTCTGGAAGCTTGTGGATGTGACGCAGCAAAAGAGATCCTTGCTCAGAAGAACTATCTGTCCAAGAAATCCCAGTGGATCTTCGGTGGTGACGGATGGGCTTACGATATCGGATTCGGTGGTGTTGACCATGTTCTCGCAAGCGGACGTGACATCAACGTTATGGTATTCGATACAGAGGTTTACTCCAACACAGGTGGACAGTCCTCTAAATCTACACCAACAGGTGCGATCGCTCAGTTCGCAGCTGGCGGTAAAGAAACCAAGAAGAAAGATATGGCTTCCATCGCAATGAGCTATGGCTATGTATACGTAGCACAGATCTCTATGGGTGCTGACTTCAACCAGACTGTTAAAGCAATCGCTGAAGCAGAAGCTTATCCGGGACCGTCTCTGATCATTGCATACGCTCCATGTATCAACCATGGTATCAAGAAAGGTATGGCAAAAGCTCAGACAGAAGAAGAACTGGCAGTTAAGTGCGGATACTGGCACAACTTCCGCTTCAACCCGGCAGCAGACAAGAAGTTTGCTCTGGATTCCAAGACACCGGATATGGAGAACTACATGGACTTCCTGAATGGCGAGGTTCGTTACAACTCCTTACAGCGTCAGAATCCTGAAAAAGCAGCTAGACTGTTTGCTAAGAACGAATCTGAAGCAAAAGCTAGATATGCATATCTGAATAAACTCGTAGCTATGTACGGCGAAGAAGAATAATTCAGAATCATTGGCCGCGGTACTTTATGTACCGCGGCTTTTTTGATACATGCAGGATGGATTTGTATAAGAGAGAATGGCATGAATAAAAAACTGGATAAAAAAAGAAATATAGATTTTTACCTGTTATATACGTTAGTTTTTTTTGCAGTTGCCCTGGCACTGTATCTGAAATTTTTTGCAAATGGGAAATCACTTGTCTGGAGCCATGACGGTGTGCCACAGCATCTCAACTCACTGGCATATTATGGAAAGTATCTGAGAAAGGTACTTCATACTTTGTTTATAGAACATAAGCTGTCCCTGCCTCTGTGGGATATGCATATTGGCTACGGTTCGGACATTTTGACGACCTTACATTATTATGTGATTGGGGACCCGCTGACACTTTTATCTGTGTTTGTCCCGGCATCAAAGACAGAAGCCCTCTATGCGTTTCTGATCTTTCTGCGTATTTATCTGGCTGGCATTGCGTTCAGCAGATACAGTTTTTATCATAAGAATTCAAAACAGGCGACCTTTATGGGAACGATGATCTACATCTTTGCAGGATGGACGATCTATGCGGCGATGAAACATCCGTATTTTTCCAATCCCATGATCTACCTGCCTCTGATTCTTCTGGGAATTGACAAGATCTATAAGAAACAAAAACCATATGTATTTATATGGTCCGTTGCCCTGGCAGGACTTTCAAACTTTTATTTCTTTTATATGCTGGGGATCTTTATGGTACTTTATGCGATTTTCCGCTACTTTGATCTGTTTGCGGACAGATCCATCAAAAATATCGGGAAATGGCTTGGTGTTTTTGCGGTATATTCCGTGATCGCAGTACTGATCGCTGCGGTGATCCTGCTTCCGGTGATTCTTCCGGTGTTTGGAACGGATCGTTTCAAGGCAGAGAACTATGTACCGCTGTTTTATGACAGAATTTACTACGAAAAATATCTTGGATGTCTGATCGGAGAAAACATGATCCAGTGGGGTGTTGCCGGTTATACGGCAGTTTCCCTTGCCGGTGTTTTCGTACTGTTTTCCAAAAAGAAAAAGTACACCGCACTCAAGGCTGGTTTTGTGCTTCTGAATGTGTTTTTGCTGCTGCCTTATGCAGGGCATGTCCTGAATGGACTTTCCTACGTTTCCAATCGCTGGATCTGGGCTTATGGAATGCTGATCGCGTACATCTTTGTAAAAATATACCCGGAACTTTTTGCTCTTACGCTTACAGAAAAGCGAAAAGTTTTTGTGATGCTTCTGATCTACTGTATTCTGGCGCTCCTTCCGGAGGCGGCAAGGACACAGCGAAATCTGATGGCGATGGTCCTTTTGTCACTTTCGACATTTACCGTGCTTTCCTTCGGAAATATCTTTACCAGGGAGCGAAATCTTACGGTGATGGTTGCAGGTTTCCTGATCGCAGGCATCCTGTTTAATATGCATTATCAGTATTCCTATGAGAAAGATTATCTCTCGGAATTCACCGACAGTGGAGAAGCCCTGGAGAAACTGGAAACAGGCGTTGACCGTGCGGTACTCAGTACCGATGATCCTTCGGTTTACCGTTATGACCAGATGGATACGAATTCCAGCGAAAACTCTTCGATGCAGATGGGAACGAACAGTACTGCTTATTATTTCAGTGTCGCAAGCTCAAGCATCGCGAATTTCTTTGACGAGATGTACCTGAATACACCGTGGGAACAGCATTATAACAATCTTGACGGACGGACGATCCTGGACCGCCTCGCTTCAGTGAAATATTTTGTAGTCAAAAAGGGCAAGGAATCAGATCTTCCATATGGCTATTCCAGACTCAGCGGCGAAGCAGAAAAGAATGGCAAGACTTATCTGGCATATGCAGATGAAGATGCATTGCCGCTTGGCTATACCTATGATTCCTGGATATCCAGAGAAGATTATGACAAGATGACTGTGACAGAGAAACAGCAGGCTCTTTTGCAGGGCGTGGTCCTCGATGACAGTTCCCTTCCAGAGACAGAGACACATTTCAATGACCGCGAAGTTTCCTATTATACATCAGAGGGCAAAGGCTGCCGCCTCAAGAATGGCAAAGTCGTGGTCACACAGGAAAATGCACAGCTCAAGCTGGTCTTTGAAGGAGAGGAAAATGCGGAGACATATCTGATCACGGAAGGCCTGGATTACGAAGGGCTTTCCCCAAGAGAAATGATCAGCGACAAAAAATGGTCCAAAATGACAACTTACGAGCAGAACAAACTGCTGGAAGAAAACAGCAACTGGCGTTACTGGAAGGAGAGTCAGAAAGCTTCGATCCAGATCGGAGGACGTTTCCTCAAGAAAACGATCCAGATTTTTACAGATAAGTACAATGCATACAGTGGCAAGCATAATTTCCTCTGCAATACCGGATACAGCGAAAAAGGCAGACACACGATAACTCTGACTTTTGAAAATACGGGAGTCTACAGTTTCGACAGCCTCAAGATCTACTGCCAGCCAATGACAGAGATCGACAGCCAGACCAGCAAACTTGGCGAAGAAGTTCTGACCGATGTAAAAATTGGCAATAACGAGATCAATGGAAAAATCTCTCTTTCTGACACAAAAGCACTGGTACTTTCCATTCCTTACAGTGAAGGATGGACGGCGTATGTCGATGGAGAAGAAACAGAACTTAAAGAAGCAAATACCATGTATATGGCCCTGGAACTTCCGAAAGGTGATCACGAGATCCACCTGGTATACTGGACACCATATCTCAGAACCGGTCTGTGCTTGACTTGTATCGGTGTATTGTGCTACATTGTGTTGGTGTTAATAAACAGAAAGAAAAAGAGGTTTTAAAAATCATGAAGAATATGCTGTCAGTTGTGCTTCCGGCTTATAATGAGGGACTTATGATAGGAAAAACCTGCAGGGTTCTTCGGGAAGTACTGGAAGGAGCAGGAATTCCCTACGAACTGGTTCTGGTAAATGACGGTTCCAGCGACAATACCTGGGAAGAGATCCTTAAGGCGGGTCACAAAGACCCGGCAGTTCTCGGTGTGCGTTTTTCCAGAAATTTCGGGAAAGAAGCGGCAGTTTTTGCAGGAATGGCGCAGGCATCCGGAGATGTGGTCGCTGTTATGGACTGCGACCTCCAGCACCCGCCGGAAACACTGATAGAAATGTACGCACTCTGGAAACAGGGGTATGAAGTGATCGAGGGCGTCAAGAAAAGCCGTGGCAGAGAAAGTTTTCTGCACAAAGAAAGCGCAGGCTTTTTCTATGGCATCATGTCCAAAGTGACAGGCGTAAATATGCAGAACGCTTCCGATTTCAAGATGATGGACCGGCAGGTGGTGGATAATATCCTTGCGATGCCGGAGCGGAATATGTTTTTCCGTGCAACTTCATCTTGGGTGGGATTCAGGACGACATCTGTAGAGTTTGAGGTACGGGAGAGAGAAGCGGGAGAGTCCAAGTGGTCTACCTGGTCACTGGTCAAATATGCATTTACCAATATCGTGGCGTTCACAACATTGCCGCTTCAGTTTGTGACGGTGGCAGGTGGAATCTGTTTTCTTGGTTCACTGCTTCTGATCATTTATTCCCTGGTGCAGTATTTCTCTGGTCATGCAGTGGAAGGATACACAACGACGCTTCTCGTGCTTCTTCTGATCGGCAGCGCGATCATGCTGAGTCTTGGCATCATCGGATACTATATCGCCAAGATCTATGAGGAAGTCAAGCGCCGTCCGCGTTATATCGTTTCCAGGATCATGCGTGGTGGAGAAGACGTTTCAGAGACTGCCAGACACGATGGAAGATAGGAGCAAATGATTATGAAGAAACTAAAAGATATGATCCTGCGTTTTTACCAGAACGATGTGATCCGATATGTATTTTTTGGAGGATGCACGACCCTGGTCAATCTGGTCTGCTTTTTTGTACTCCGTAAATGTGGACTGGAGCTGAATATTGCAAATCTGATCTCGATTATCACAGCGATCCTGTTCGCCTATGTCGTTAATTCCAGATTTGTATTTCAGGACAAATGCGAGACACTTAGAGACCATTTCAGACCGTTCTGCAAATTTATCAGCGCGCGCCTTGTGACAATGGTGATCGAGGTCGGCGGTGTGTGGCTCCTCGTCGAAGTCTGCAAAATGAACGACATGGTGGGAAAATTCATCACACAGTTTATCGTTCTCGCTTTAAATTACATATTCAGCAAGTTTTTTATTTTTACAACAGGAAAAAAATAATCTGGTCTTAAATATACGATTGGGGGATTTCAGAAATGACATTAGAAGAAACACTTCAGAAGATTCATCCACTGGATGAAAAAGCAATGGAAATTTCCAGAAAGAGATGGGACAGTATCGCTAAACCACTGCATTCTCTTGGAAAGATGGAAGATCTGGTCGTTCAGATCGCGGGCATCACAGGAAGCCCGGATATGAACCTTAAGAAACGTGCCCTGGTTGCGATGTGTGCAGACAACGGTGTGGTAGAGGAAGGCGTGACACAGACAGGACAGGAAGTGACCGCGATCGTTGCAGAGAATTTCCTGACAGGCGATACTTCTGCCTGCACGATGTGCCGTCAGTGCGGAACAGATGTTTATCCGGTGGATGTTGGAATGGCGGTAGATACCAAAGTCCCGACAGATCTCAAAGTTGCCATGGGTACCAGAAATATGGTCAAAGAACCGGCAATGACAAGAGAAGAAACAGTGAAAGGGATCGAGGCGGGGATCGAGATGGTGTCAAGACTCAAAGAGAAGGGATACGGTCTTCTTGCAACAGGAGAGATGGGAATCGGAAATACTACGACCAGTAGTGCTGTTGCATCTGTTCTTCTTGACCGTCCGGTGGAGGAGATGACAGGACGCGGCGCAGGTCTTTCCAGCGATGGTCTGAACCGCAAGATCACCGCGATCAAAAAAGCGATCGACAAACACCAGCCGGACCCGAAGGATGCGATCGATGTCCTTGCAAAAGTCGGTGGTCTGGACATTGCAGGTATGGCAGGCGTATTTATCGGCGGTGCTGCCTTTAGTGTTCCGGTTGTGATCGATGGATTTATCTCCTGTGTGGCAGCCCTGATCGCGCAGCGAATCTGCCCGACCGTAGGTGACTATATGATCGCTTCCCATGTATCCAAGGAACCGGCTGCCCATCTGATCCTAGAGGCTCTTGGCAAAGAAGCTGTGATCCACGGTGACATGTGCCTTGGAGAAGGCAGCGGTGCTGTTGCCCTGTTCCCGTTCCTTGATATGGGAACCGCAGTTTATCAGTCTATGAGCACGTTTGATGACATTCATGTAGAACAGTATGAGGAGCTTGTCTGAGTATGATGATTCTTGTAACAGGAGGCAGCGGAAGCGGGAAATCTGCCTTTGCGGAAGATCAGGTCGTATCTTTTGGCGAAGCGGAGAGAGTCTATATCGCTACGATGTTCCCTTTTGATGAAGAGAGCAAAAAAAGAGTGCAGCGCCATCGGAATATGCGAAGCGGCAAGGGGTTTGAGACCATTGAATGCTACACCGATCTTGCACAGGTAAGAGTTTCAAAGGGCAGTACTGTCCTTCTGGAATGCATGTCGAATCTTGTTGCCAATGAAATGTTCCAGGAAAACGGAGCACATGAGCGGACAGTCCAGGAGATCCTCAAAGGTGTGAAGTCTCTTCTTGCCCAGGCGGGGAATCTGGTGATCGTCACGAATGAGATCTTTTCGGAGGCGGCTTCCTATGAGGGAGAGACGGAAACTTACCAGAAATATCTGGGAAAGATCAACCAGGAGCTTGCACATCTTGCGGATGAGGTCGTGGAAGTAGTTTACGGAATCCCTGTCTATCACAAGAAATCAAAAGGAGGCACTTACCATGAAAAGTCTGTGGAATAGTTTTAAGATCGCATTTGCCATGTTTTCCAAGATTCCCATGCCACAGGCAGAGTGGACAGAGGAAAACATGCGCTATATGCTGTGCTTTTTTCCATTTGTAGGAGCAGCAGCAGGCCTCCTCACGTTGGGAGTAAGCTGGCTGGGAGAGTACTTTGGATTTGGTACAGGCTTTATGGCAATGGCGCTGATCCTGGTTCCAGTCCTTGTGACGGGCGGGATCCATGTAGACGGGCTTCTGGACACTTCAGATGCCTTAAGTTCCTGGAGAGACCGTGAAAAACGTCTGGAGATCCTCAAAGATTCCCATGCGGGTGCATTTGCCGTGATCACAGCATGCGTGTATTTCCTGGTTCTGTATGGCGGATTCAGCCAGATCACGGGTGACTGGACAGCGATGAAACTTATCGCACTTGGCTATGTAGTATCGAGATGTTTTTCCGGACTCGGTGTGATCACCCTGCCAAAAGCCAACGCCGGCGGCACAGTGGCAGAGTTTTCACGCAAGGCACAGGATACCACGGTTCGAAATACACTGATCGTTTATCTCGTGCTTCTGGCGGCTTTGATGCTTCTGATCCAGCCGGTATGGGGAGCAGTGACTTTTGTGACGGCTGTGCTTGTTTCTCTTTTTTATAAACATAAGGCGATGAAATATTTTGGAGGAACGACCGGGGATCTGTCGGGGTATTTCCTGTGTCTCTGTGAGGCATGGATGGTACTTGCACTGGCAATCCTGACGGTAGTTTATCCGATATAGGAGTGTAGAGTATGGAAATAATAATTGGAGGGGCTTTTCAGGGAAAAAGCACCCTGGCAGAAAAAGATCATCCAGATGTAACATGGATAAACGGGGCACAGGCAGACTGGGAGAGCCTTTCCCATGCAGAAGGTGTCATGGGATTTCATGAATATATCCGAAAAGAAATGAAAGCAGGAAACGATATCAGCAGCCTTGCCGAAGACCTGATCCGTGTAAATCCGGATCTGATCCTGGTATCAGACGAAGTTGGTTATGGCGTTGTGCCGATCGATGCGTTTGACCGCGCCTACCGTGAGGCGGTCGGCAGGATCTGCACGAAACTGGCAGCATACAGCCACCGGGTAACGAGAGTTGCCTGCGGGATCGGGACGGTGATCAAGGATGCTTAAGTTATGGTTTGTCCGCCATGGAATGACGGAGGGAAACAGCCACCAGAGATATATTGGAGTGACAGATGAACCTCTCTGTGAGGAGGGACGGAAATTACTGGAGAAATTTACTTATCCTGCCGTACAGGCTCTGTTTGTAAGCCCTCTGAAACGCTGCAGGGAAACCGCATCGATCCTGTTTCCGAAGGGAGAGCAGAGGATAGTGCCGCTTCTTGCAGAGTGCGATTTTGGAGAATTTGAGAACAAAAACTATAAAGAACTTTCAGACAATCCTCACTATCAGGAATGGATCGACAGCAACGGAACCCTTCCGTTTCCGGGAGGCGAGAGTAAGGAAGAATGCGCGGACAGGAATCTGAAAGGTTTTGATGAAGTGCTCAAAGCCTGTAGAGATGAAGGCATTACCGAGGCAGCACTGGTGGTCCATGGGGGCACGATCATGAATATCATGGAAGCGTATGCCCTTCCGAAGAAAGCTTTTTATGAGTGGCATGTCGGAAACGGCTGCGGCTATCTGGTCGAGCTGGAGCTTCGGGACTGGAATGACGCAGAACGACATTTTACTCAGGTCACTGCCACTGCAAATAAGTAATTGCAAGAGTAATCATGCTCTGTCTCTAGGCAATCCTTCTTTTTATGAGTAGTATGCATCGGTTTGGCGGATTGCTTTATTTTCCGATGCCCGATGGGATGATTATATTAAGGTATGAGCATCGATTTATCAGTTTACATTATTTTCCGATGTCAAATCTGTTTGGTATGTTAGGGTATTGGCATCGGATTTAACGATAACATGGTTTGAGATGTAGAAATTTATTACAGTACTGTTTTTTATAAGAAAAATATGGTAGAATCAGATAGACAGCGACGGAGCGAAAGCTTCGCCGCTTTTTCTGTATCCGGGATAAATGAGAAATTACTTTTGAATACAAAATTTTTTTGACAAACAAAAACATTTTGCGAATTATGGTTGAAATAAAATACAGAATATGATAGAGTATTAGTATAAAATATCTAAATCCTGTGGATGATAACAAACCTGTGTTGGAAAAAATTCACAAGACAAGGAGGAGATCTTTATGTTGATTGTTGGAAACGGAAGAATGATCACAAGGGACGCATCCTGTGCACTGCTTGAGAATGGTGCAGTTGCAATGGATGGTAACACCATAAAGATGGTGGGGGTAACTGATGAAGTAAAGAAAGCATATCCTGATGCAGAATTTATCGATGCACATGGCGGGATCATCATGCCGGCATTTATCAATGCGCATGAACATATCTACAGTGCATTTGCCAGAGGACTGAGCGTGAATGGATACCACCCACAGGGATTTCTGGATATTCTGGATGGCATGTGGTGGAACATTGACCGTCATCTGACTCTGGAGCAGACGAAGCTTTCTGCCTATGCAACTTACATCGATTCGATCAAGAACGGTGTGACAACAGTATTTGACCATCATGCAAGCTTTGGTCACATCACAGGTTCTCTGAATGCGATCGAGGAAGCTGCGAAGGCTCTCGGTATCCGCACCTGTCTGTGCTATGAGATCTCAGACAGAGACGGCATGGACAAATCCCGGGAATCCGTGATGGAGAATGTAAACTTCATCAAACATGCGAAGCAGGACGACAGCGATATGCTGGCAGCAATGATGGGTATGCATGCATCTTTTACAATTTCAGATGAGACAATGGCACTGTGCCGGGAATTAAAGCCGGACGGAGTCGGCTATCACATCCATGTGGCTGAGGGGATCTATGATCTTCACCAGTGTCTCAAGGAACACAGCAAACGTATCGTAGACAGACTCTATGACTGGGATATCTTAGGTCCGAAGACTCTGCTTGGACACTGCATCTATATCAATGAGCATGAGATGGATCTGATCAAAGAGACAGATACCATGGTCGTACACAATCCGGAATCCAATATGGGAAATGCCTGCGGATGCCCTCCTACCATGGAGCTGGTACATAAGGGGATCCTGACAGGACTTGGAACGGATGGCTACACCCATGATATGATGGAATCCTGGAAGGTGGCAAACATCCTTCACAAACATCATCTCTGTGACCCGAATGCCGCATGGGGCGAAGTTCCACAGATGCTGTTTGAGGGAAATGCAAAGATCGCAAACCGTTACTTTAAGAAGGAACTCGGTGTACTTAAGGAAGGTGCAGCAGCAGATGTGATCGTTATTGATTATGATCCGCTGACTCCTATGAACGAGGGCAATATCAACAGCCATCTGCTGTTCGGTGTAAACGGTGCCATGGTGCAGACAACGATCTGTAACGGCAAAGTTCTCATGAAAGACCGTGAAGTGCTTGTATGTGATGAAGCCAAAGTCATGGCAGACTGCCGTCAGGCTGCAAAAGAACTTGCAGAGGATATCAACAGCTAAATGCTGACAATCACTATTTTTGTATTGGGAATTACAGGGAGAAATGAATTATGAGCGATATTATGAAGAGTATTCCATTTGGACAGTTAATGGAATGGATATTAGCAGAACACAAAGCAACAGGACAGGTCTTTGGAATCCAGAAAGCATATGTGGCTGATCCGGCCAGAACCGTAGAGATTTTTGGAAGAAAACTTGAAAATCCTGTCGGACCGGCAGCAGGTCCGCATACACAGCTTGCACAGAACCTTGTGGCAGCTTACTATGCAGGTGCGAGATTTTTTGAGTTAAAGACAGTACAGAAGATGGATGGACCGGAACTTTCCGCATGTATTCCGAAACCATGTATCGTGGCAGAGGATGAGGCATACAACTGCGAATGGTCTACAGAACTTTACGTTCCACAGGCAATGGGCGAATATATCAAGGGCTGGATGGCACTTCATGTGATCTCCAAAGAATTCGGACTTGGAAGCCCGGACGGATTCCAGTTCAACATGTCCTGCGGCTACAACCTGGAAGGAATCAAGGATAAGAAGATCGACGACTTTATCGAAGGACTCAAAGATGCCCGCGATACAGAAGTTTTCAAGGAATGTAAGACATGGCTTCTCGATCATGCAGATCTCTTTGAGCATGTGACAAAAGAAGATATTGAGGCAATTCCATCAGAAATCTGTAATTCTATCACACTTTCTACCATGCACGGATGTCCTCCGCAGGAGATCGAAAATATTGTTATGTATCTCCTCAAAGAAAAACACATCAATACTTACGTAAAATGTAATCCGACACTTCTTGGTTATGAATTTGTCCGTAAAGCAATGGACGATCTGGGATATGACTACATGGCATTTACAGATTTCCATTTCAAGGATGATTTACAGTATGAGGATGCTGTTCCAATGCTGAAACGCCTCAAAGAAACAGCAGCACAGGAAGGCCTTTCCTTCGGTGTGAAACTGACCAATACCTTCCCGGTAGATATCAAACGCCAGGAACTTCCGGGTGAGGAGATGTATATGTCCGGTAAAGCCCTGTTCCCGCTTTCTATCACAGTGGCAGCACGTCTTGCAGAATCTTTTGACGGCGAGCTTCCAATGTCCTTTTCAGGCGGAGCTGACCAGAAGAATATCGATCAGATCGTGGGCTGCGGTATTTGGCCGGTCACAGTGGCAACTGTTCTTCTCAAACCGGGTGGATACAAATGGATGACCCGCATTGCAGAGAAAGCAGATGAGTGCGAAGTTGGAGAATGTGGCAAAGTCAAAGTAGAAGAAGTGAAGAAACTTGCAGAATCTGCTCTTGCTGATGCTCATTATCAGAAGAACACAAAGAAAGCAGCAGGAAAGAGAAACGAAGAGAAATCCCCGCTTCTTGACTGCCTTAAGAAGAAAGATGCTCCGAACAAAAAAGATTTCACAGCACACAAACGTGTATGCGGAAACTGTGCAGACGTATGTCCGAACCGTGCAAACGTCCTGATCGAAGTACCGGAGATGGAACTTCTGCAGATCCTTCATGTAGACTATATGTGTAACGAATGCGGCAACTGCCGTTCCTTCTGCCAGTATGCGGGAACACCATATAAAGACAAATTTACTTTATTTGCAACAGAAGAAGACATGAAAGACAGCACAAACAATGGTTTCACCGTACTGGATACAGAAAGCAAAGAAGTAAAAGTACGTATTGGAGACAAAGAAGAAATCGTAAAAGCAGACCAGCTGTCCGGCATCCTCACAGAAGGACTGTCACAGCTTATCTGCACAGTAATCAATGACTATGCTTACCTGTTGATGTGATATCCATAAAACAGGAAAAGGAGAATCCACTATGGCAATATTTAAAGTAAATGGACAAAGTGTTCAGCCGGAGAAGAATCAGAAGCTTTTGAGATTCCTCCGTGACGAACTTCACCTGACATCCGTAAAGGACGGATGCAGTGAGGGCGCATGTGGAGCCTGTACAGTGATCATTGACGGAAAAACCTGCAAAGCATGTGTCCCGGATACAGATTCCCTTGACGGAAGAGAGATCATAACCGTAGAGGGACTGACAGAATGGGAACAGCAGGTATACACCTATGCATATGGAAAGGCCGGAGCAGTACAGTGTGGATTCTGCATTCCTGGAATGGTAATGTGTACGAAAGCACTTCTCGATGAAAATATGGAGCCTACAGACGACGAGATCCGATATGCGCTGCGCAATAACTACTGCCGCTGCACAGGATACGTAAAGATCATGGATGCCGTCCGTCTGGCAGCAAAGATATTAAAAGCAGGCGAAATTCCAGATGATGGTGACCCGAACTGGACACTTGGCAATCGCGTGGCAAGGATCGATGTAGAGGAGAAAGTCCTCGGATACGGTAAATATCCGGATGATTTTTACCTGGATGGCATGCTTTATGGAGTCGCTCTCCGAAGTAAATATGCACGTGCGAGAGTGCTTTCCATCGATACTTCCAGAGCAAAAGCACTTCCGGGTGTGGAAGCAGTTGTAACCGCAGAGGATATCCCAGGCGAGAACAAGATCGGTCATCTGAAGCATGATCAGTACACTCTGATCCCGGTCGGCTCTCTCGTACATTATCTCGGCGATGCGATCGCACTCGTAGCGGCAAAAGACCGTGAAACCGCAGAAAAAGCGATCAAACTTATCAAGGTAGAGTATGAGGCGCTTCCTCATGTACATACGATTGAGGAAGCAGCAGCGCCGGATGCACCGAAGGTTTTTGACGAGGAAGAAAACAATATCTGTGCACACAAACACATCAGCAGGGGAAATGCCGAGGAAGCGATCCGAAATTCCAAATATGTGATCTCGCATCATTTCGAGACGCCATGGACAGAGCATGCTTTCCTTGAGCCGGAATGTGCCGTTGCTTTTTATGATGAGGACGGAGACGTATTTATCTATTCCACAGACCAGTCAGCACACCAGACCCTGCATGAGTGTTCTCTGCTCCTTGGAACGGATAAGGTCAAGGTGCAGAATGCACTTGTAGGCGGCGGTTTTGGCGGTAAGGAGGATATGACAGTACAGCATCTTGCAGCTCTCCTTACTTATGTGACAAAGAAACCGGTCAAAGTCAAATTTACCAGAGCAGAGTCTCTCCTTGTCCATCCGAAGCGTCATCCGTTCTATATGGATATGACGATGGGCTGTGATGAAGATGGTAATATCATGGGCGTAAAAGCAAGCGTCACTTCGGATACAGGTGCTTTTGCCTCCCTTGGCGGCCCTGTCCTGGAACGTGCCTGCACCCATGCAGCAGGTCCGTACCATTACGAAAACTTTGAGATCGAGGGAACTGCTTACTATACAAACAATCCGCCGGCAGGAGCTTTCCGTGGATTTGGTGTAACGCAGACCTGTTTTGCGACAGAGACCCTGCTTAATATGATGGCAGATAAAGTCGGCATCACTCCATGGGAGATCCGCTACCGCAATGCGATCCGCCCGGGAGAAGTCCTTCCGAATGGCCAGATCGTAGATGATTCCACAGGCCTTGTGGAGACTCTGGAGGCGGTCAAGGAAGATTATGACGCAGCGATGGCGGCAGGAAAACCGGTCGGAATCGGCTGTGCGATGAAAAATGCCGGTGTTGGCGTTGGTATTCCGGATACAGGACGTGTGAAATTGATCGTGGAGGATGATGAGAAACTTCATATTTATTCCGGAGCTTCCTGTATCGGTCAGGGCCTTGGAACGGTTCTCGTACAGATGATCGTGACAAATACAGACATCAGACAGGAAGACATCGTATATGAGCGAAGTAATACCTGGATCTCACCGGATTCCGGAACGACTTCCGGTTCCAGACAGACGCTTGTTACCGGTGAAGCCTGCCGAAGAGCCTGCGAGAAACTGATGGAAGACCGAAGAGCCGGCAAGGAACTTAAGGATATGAAGGGGATCGTATACTACGGAGAGTACCTGGCAAAGACAGATCCTCTTGGTGCAAATGTGCCGAACCCGGTATCCCACGTTGCATACGGATATGCGACCCAGATGTGTGTCGTAGATCCAAAAACCGGTAAACTGGATCAGATCGTTGCCGCACACGATGTCGGCAAAGCGGTCAATCCACTGTCCTGCGAAGGTCAGATCGAGGGCGGTGTGGTCATGTCCATGGGTTACGCCCTGAGGGAGCAGTATCCGATCGATGAGAACTGCAAGCCGATACAGAAGTATGGTTCTCTCAGATTATTCCGTTCCCATGAAGTTCCAAAGATCAAAGCGATCGTTGTAGATAAACCGGGACTCAAAGTAGCCTGCGGAGCGATCGGTATCGGAGAGATCACATCGATCCCTACCGCACCGGCGATCGCAGATGCATATTTCCGCTATGACGGAATCCGCAGATACAGTCTCCCGCTTGTGAGCACACCATACGAAAGGAAGGGTTGATATGGCAGTCAAAAAGAAATTTCCATATAAGGCAGCCATTGTTTCCTGCAATGGTGGATGCAGGGCGGTCAAGGGGGAAGCAGGATGCAGTGAAGGCTGTATCGGCTGTGGAGCCTGTGTCGATGCATGTAAATTCGGCGCGATTTCCCTCAATGAATACGGAGTGGCAGAAGTCGACGAATCCAAATGCATTGCCTGCCAAAAATGTACCAAAGTCTGTCCGCAGGAGATCATTCATATTCATGAATGCGCGAATTATATCGTGGTCAAATGCTCCAATAAGAGCAAAGGTGCAGCGGCGAAGAAACAGTGCGAAGCAAGCTGTATCGGCTGCGGGATCTGCGAGAAGACCTGTACTGCAGGTGCTGTTAAAGTAACAGATAACTGTGCAGTGATCGATGAGGATGCCTGCTTAAGCTGCGGCATGTGTTCCGTCAAATGCCCGCGCCATGTGATCCATGACCTGCGAGGTATCTTTACACCTGCAAGATAAAGAAAGTAATAAAAGATAGACTAAAAATTCAGAAAATTCAACAGAAAAGATTGCAACTATGCAGTAAAATATGTTACACTATGGGTACGCAAAAAGAACTGAATACCTGAAGTGGAAAATAGCATGGTTCGGAGCCGGACGTAAGTTCAGAGGGGAACAGAGAAGTTTCTTGGGACTTGATCCGGCTCTTTTTATCAGAGGATTTTTCAGAAAATAAGTGCAGGTATTCCAAAGTTTACAATAAAAGCAGGCAGGTGAGAGGTTATGATAGGAAAAAGCGTTCCGCGTGTAGACGCATATGAAAAGGTAACCGGAAGAGCCAAATTTACAGAGGATCTGATACCGCCGAGATGTCTGGTCGCCAAAGTGTTGCATGCATCGATCGGAAATGGTATCGTGACATCCATCGACACAAGTGAAGCAGAAGCGCTGGAAGGGGTTGTCAAAGTTGTGACTTTTAAGGATGTGCCGGAGCACTGTTATCCGACACCGGGACATCCATGGTCAGTAGAACCGGCGCACCAGGATGTGGCAGACCGGAATCTTCTTACGGGACGTGTCCGTTATTATGGTGATGATATTGCGGCAGTTGTCGCAGAGGACGAGATCACGGCAGCCAGGGCACTGAAACTGATCAAAGTGGAATATGAGGAATATCCGGTTGAGATCCATCCACGTAAATCCATGCAGGGAAGCCATCCGCCGATCCATTTCGACAAGAAGGACAATGTTCTGGCACGCTCCAATTATTTTATCGGAGATGTCGATAAAGGTATGGAAGAATCAGAGACAGTTGTCCGGGGAACGTATAAGACCCCGATCGTCCAGCACTGTCATATCGAGAATCCAATTTCCTATGCTTACATGGAAAAGGGCAGGATCGTAGTAGTGACTTCCACACAGATCCCGCATATCGTCCGCCGTGTCATCGGCCAGGCACTGGGAATCCCGTGGGGCAATGTACGTGTCATCAAGCCGTATATCGGCGGAGGTTTCGGAAATAAGCAGGACGTTCTCTATGAACCGCTGAATGCCTTTCTGACCACGCAGGTTGGCGGCAGACCAGTCAAACTGGATATCAGCAGAGAAGAAACTTTCTGCAACACCAGGACCCGTCATTCGATCGAATTCGACCTTGCAGCAGGCGTGGACAAAGACGGTAAACTGCTTGCCAAGGATATGCATTCCTATTCCAACCAGGGAGCTTATGCCTCCCATGGACACGCGATCGCGGCGAACGGTCTGACTTCCTGGCGTTTACAGTATGCCTGTCCAAATATCCGGGGAGAAGCGTATACAGTTTATACCAACACCCCGGTCGGCGGCGCGATGCGAGGTTATGGGATCCCGCAGGTATGTTTCGCGATAGAAAGCTTCATGGATGATGTGGCAGCTGCGATCCATATGGATCCACTTGAATTCCGAAGAAAAAATCTGATCCAGGGATACTATGCAGACGTTTATCTGAAACCGATCGCGGCAAACTCAAACGGTATTTTTGAATGCCTCAAAAAAGGTGCAGATTATATCCACTGGGATGAGAAACGTAAGGAATATGCAAACCAGACCGAAGATGTACGAAGGGGAGTCGGTATGGCACTGTTTTCTTATAAAACAGGCGTATGGCCGATTTCTCTGGAGATCTCAGGAGCAAGGCTTTCCCTGAATCAGGATGGAAGCGTGCAGCTTACCCTTGGCGCGACAGAGATCGGCCAGGGTGCAGACACTGTATTCTCGCAGATGGTGGCAGAGACACTTCACACAGATATGGAACATGTACATATCATGTCCACACAGGATACGGATATTTCGCCATTTGATACGGGAGCTTATGCATCGAGACAGTCTTTCGTTACAGGAACGGCAGTCCGCCATTGTGCGGAGATCCTGCGTGACAAGATCCTTGCCTATGCCAAGACACTGCTTCCGGAGATCGACACCACGGAACTTGAACTTCGGGACAACTGGATCTGGGCAGGCAAAGAGCAGGCGATCTCACTTGCAGCTCTTGCCGAGGAGAGCTATTACAGTCTCACCAATTCTTCTGTACTGACAGCAGAAGTTTCCGAGCAGGTGAAAAAAAATACGATCGCGACCGGCTGCTGTTTTGCAGAAGTCGAAGTAGATATGAAGCTTGGAAAGATCAAAGTCCTCCATATCATCAATGTGCATGACAGCGGCAAATTATTGAATCCGCAGCTTGCAGAGATGCAGGTACATGGAGGCATATCCATGGGTATGGGCTATGGTATCAGTGAGCAGCTCATTCTCGATGAGAAGACAGGACGGCCGCTGAATGGAAATCTCCTGGACTATAAGCTGATGACCATGCTCGATACACCGGAACTCAAGGCAGATTTTGTCGAACTTGATGATCCGATCGGACCATATGGAAATAAGGCACTGGGTGAGCCGCCTGCGATCCCGTGTGCACCGGCGATCCGAAATGCCGTCCTGCATGCAACAGGAGTTGCTTTTAACGAAAATCCACTGACACCGCAGAGACTGATCGATGGTTTCCAAAAAGCGGGACTGATCTGAAAGGGGGAAGACATCATGTATGATATTGAAAATTATTATAATGCAAAAACCGTTTCAGAAGCAGTGGAGCTTCTTACGGAACATCCGGACGCAAGGATCATTTCCGGGGGAAGTGATGTCCTGATCAAGATCCGTGAGGGAAGGATGGCAGGCACTTCGCTGGTGTCGATCCGTGACATCGAAGAACTTAAGGGAATTGAGAAAAAAGATTCCGGGGATATTTATATAGGGGCAGGAACGGTGTTTTCACATATCACAGCAGATCCGATCATTCAGGAGTGTGTTCCTGTGCTTGGGGAGGCGGTAGACCAGGTTGGTGGACCGCAGATCCGAAATATTGGAACGATCGGTGGAAATATCTGCAACGGTGCAGTCAGTGCCGACAGTGTGCCGACGGTTTTTTCCTATAATTCACTTCTGCATATTGCAAATGCAGAGGGCAGCAGAGTGGTTCCGGTCAGGGAGTTCTATCTTGGTCCGGGACGTGTGGCTCTTAAGCAGGGAGAAGTGCTGATGCATGTTGTGATCCCGCGTACCGAATATGAAGGGTATCATGGACATTACATCAAATATTCCATGCGAAATGCCATGGATATCGCAACGCTGAGCTGCAGTGTAGTCAGCAAAGTGAACCCGGAAACAAAGATCCTGGAGGATGTACGTATCACATTTGGTGTAGCTGCACCGGTACCGTACCGTTGCGTGGAGACAGAAGAACTTCTGAAGGGACGGAAACTTGGAGAAGAGCTGTACCGGAAACTTGAGGACAGCATCCGAAGTGAGATCCATCCGCGAGATTCCTGGAGAGCTTCGAAGGCTTTTCGTCTGCAGATCGGCGGAGAGATCGCCCGCAGGGCACTGATCCGGACTGTGGAACTTGCCGGTGTGCCGGCCGACAGTGTCAGTGGAGGTGAAATGGCATGAAGAGACAGAATGTACTCGTACAGTGTATTGTAAACGGAGAAGAAGTTGCGGAGTATGTAGACCCGAGAGAATCGCTTCTGGATATGCTGCGTAATCATCTAGGTCTTACTTCCGTCAAAAAAGGCTGTGAAGTAGGCGAATGTGGTGCCTGTACCGTCATCATAGACGGAGAAACGATAGATTCCTGCATCTATCTTGCTGTCTGGGCAGAGGGCAAAAACATTCGCACCCTCGAAGGTCTGGAAGAAGACGGGCAGATCACAAGAATCCAGGAAGCGTTTATTGAAGAAGGTGCAGTTCAGTGCGGTTTTTGTACACCGGGATTTATCATGTCTGCGACTGTCCTTCTGGAGCAGGGCAAAGAACTCACCAGAGATGAGATCCGCAAAAAAATGTCCGGAAATCTCTGCCGCTGCACCGGATATCAGAATATCGTCAATGCGGTAGATAAAGTCATGCATGAAAATGCAGAAAGCAGCAGAAAGGAATAAAAGTAACATGGAACACAAGACAAAACTGATCGTTCGCGGAGGAGGAGATCTTGCCAGCGGGGTGATCCATCGATTATATCGATGCGGCTATCAGGTACTGGTACTGGAATGTAAGAGACCAAGCGCGATCCGAAGAGAAGTTTCTTTTGGAGAGGCAGTCTACGATGGAACTTCCTGCGTTGAGGGAGTGACAGGAAGGCTGATCACGAAGGTCAGTGAATGCCAGAAAGTCTGGGAGAATGGAGAGCTTCCGATCCTTGTCGATGAGAGCGGGGAAGCGGTGAAAGAGTTGAAACCGGATGCGCTGATCGATGCGATCCTTGCAAAGAGAAATCTTGGAACAACGAGGGACATGGCACCTCTCACTGTCGCGCTGGGACCTGGCTTTGAAGCCGGAAAGGACGTAGATTTTGTCATAGAAACGCAGAGAGGGCATGACCTTGCAAGGATCATCTCCAAAGGGCCGGCAACGCCAAATACAGGAGTTCCGGGCATCATTGCCGGATACGGCAAAGAACGAGTGATCCATTCCCCGGCGGCAGGGATCATGCATAACCGCTCCAGGATCGGAGATATTGTAGAAAAAGATCAGATCATAGCGATGGTCGATGAGATGCCGGTCTATGCATCTCTGACCGGTGTTCTCAGAGGAATCATCCGCGATGGCTACAAAGTGCCGAAGGGAATGAAAATCGCAGACATCGATCCACGTAAAGAGCAGAAGAAAAACTGTAATACTATCTCGGACAAAGCCCGCTGCATCGCCGGAAGTGTCGTGGAAGTCCTGATGGTGAACGGAGTGCTGCCGTGATGAAAAAGACACTTCTGGAAGCACTGGCGATCAATGCAGAAAAAATATCCACGATCGCCGTAGTTGGCGGCGGCGGCAAGACCAGCCTGATCTTTCGGCTGATGGAAAGCTTTGTTTCTATTGGAAAAAAAGTGATCGTGACAACGACCACACACATGGCATATGAGCCGGAGCGGCCGTTTGTGGAGGACGGAGATATTGACGGAGTTTGGAAGGATCTGCAGAGATATCACTATACGGTAGCAGCCAGTCTTGACCGCGCGACGGAGAAGATTGGCTGTCTTTCCGAGGAGAAATTAGAGGAACTGAGAGGACTTGCAGATGTACTTCTGATTGAAGCAGATGGTGCAAAACGCCTGCCACTCAAAGTACCGGGAGAGCGGGAACCAGTGATTCCGGAGTTTGCGGAGATGGTTATCGGAGTTGTTGGTGTGGATGCTCTCGGAGAGCCAATCCAGAAGACCTGCCACAGACCGGAGAAAGTTGCGGATTTCCTTGGAAAAGGGATGGAAGAAGTGGTTACAGAGGATGATATCGTGAAGATTGCTGTTTCCGCGGAGGCATTAAGGAAATGCGTGGATGGACGCGAGTATTGTGTTCTGTTAAATAAAGCAGACATCCGGGGGAAAGCCGAGGCAGCAGAGAGAATCGCAGGAAAACTGGAAGAGCAGGGAGTTCATGCGGCCTGGGGGAGTTTACAGAAGCAAAATTATAATAGTATCTGTAATTGTATTGATAGGACAGAAGAAAAAGCAGAAGTGTGGATGAATAAGTTGCAGGAGCCGCAAAATAAAGGTAGCCAGGCACAGGAAAAGCCCACATTCATCATGCTGGCAGCAGGAAACAGCCGCCGTTTCGGCTCCAACAAGCTGCTGTACGAAATCGGCGGAGTGCCGATGTATCTGCGTACATTGCACAAGCTTCAAAAGGCAGCGTCAGAACTCGGAAACTGCGAGATCATAGTCGTCACCCAGTACGAAGAAATAGCTTCCAAAGCACAAGAATCAGGAGTCCGGGTCCTGATCAATTCACACCCGGAACGTGGCATTTCCTCATCCATGCAGATCGGCCTAGCCGCTGCAAAAGAATCGGCCGCCTGCCTTTTTATCGTATCCGACCAGCCCTGGCTCACCACAGAGACCATCGTCAATCTGGTGCACAAATTTCAATCAGAACACAAAGGCATGGCATGCACCCTCCTTAACGACAAAACCGGAAACCCCTGCATCTTCTCCCGGAAATATTACCAGGAACTACAGGAGATCACCGGCGACAAAGGTGGAAAACAGATCATAAACAGACATCCCGAGGATGTGGCATATCTTGAGATCGAAGATGCGAAGGAGCTTGTGGATGTGGATACGCTGTATAATGATGGCAGACAATGAAGAAGGAGCCGATTTCCATAGAGAGGGATTTCGACTCCTTTATTATATGTTATGTTAGCATTGCTATGATTTTTCTGACTGATGCTTCGCAAGATAATCTGAAAATGATCTATATCCAAGTTTCCTTTTTCTGGCAAGCATATTAGCCCAGATAGTATTTCCCTGTGCTTCGTTGATGTACCCTGCATCAAATGCCATTTTCATAATATCGCCTGTTGTAAGATGAGAAAGACCATATTCTGTAACATAAGCAGATATATCTCTCAAATTATTGCTGGCAAGTATGCCTTGTTTCTCTTTTGCAAGTGAAATGGAAGCAGCTTCTCCGCGACCGATGATTTTGTGTCCGGGGTCTGGATGACTTGTAAGCTTTCGGTAAAGTTCATATGTATCAGTACCCACCATAATGGACTCGATTGTTGCATTCCCTGCCTGGAGCATTAAATCGACTTGCGCCTTTAATCCTTTAACACGATTTACACCAGGATGAGACAACTCATCATATACTTCTTTGGGAATAACAATTCTTCCAGGAAACAGCTTGGAAAGAATGCTTTCATTATTTACCCAAAGAAATGCAGAAATGCAATCTGTATCAAAGAAAAGTGGCTCAGTCAATCAATTCACCACCTTCCTCGGTGCCATATACGAGATCATCTCTGAAAGCAGTGAGCAATAATTCTTCATATTTTCCATATGAAACAATATCACGATTTAATAACTGGTCAGCCTGGTTAATATAATGACCATAGGTGCGATATTGTTTTTCTTCAGGTAATGGACGATACAAATCAGAACTATAGCCCATTGCCTCTGCCTGTCGTCTGACACTGATATTTAACAAAGCATCAAGTTCCTCTCGGTTTATATAGCCACAATTATTTAACTGATACACGGCGGTCTGATGGCTGACTCCGAAATACTGCTCAATGCGGATAATATCCTGAAGGGTAATTTTGCCTCCGTGCTTTGAAATAAGTTTATCTGCTTTGTCAGCTAATGCTGCACGAGGCATTAAAAAATATGCAGCAAAAGCATCGGCCATTTTTTCTGTTTCATTGCCTGTACCGATTGACTTGGCACAAACAGATTTCATATTATTATCATAAAACAAATGGTAAAATTCGTGAGCAAGTGAGAAACGCTGCCGTCCTAATGTCATTGATGAATTTAATGCTATGGTGCATCTTTCCTCAGTCCCTTTGATACACATTCCACTGATCTTATTACCCAGAGGATAATAGACAATGGTTAATGTTTCGATTCCTTGTGCTAATGAGAAAATGTCGATCGGAGAGTTATTGTCCTCTCCAAATTGCTTTCTTAAACGTTCGGCTTTTGTCATTAAATCTGCATAATCAATCATAAGCGTTATCCTTTCAATAATTCTGCCATATACTCGGAGTTAAGTGCAATACGGTTAATAGCACTGATTGCTTCCAGATCTTCAGCAGACAAATCGCTTGCCCTGAATGCAAATGAAAGGCTTGATGTTTCAATAGTGTTGCTTTCGATAGCATCAATTGAGATACCGAACAGACATGCAAGTTTCTCCAACATATCGGTCGATAAACTTCTTTCGCCTTTTTCGACTTTTGAAATCAAGCTTTGATCTACATTGAGGAAACGGGCAATAGTAGACTGGCTAAATCCCATATTATCTCTAAGTATTTTAATATTATTTCCGATGATGTTTGCCATGTTCATGTTCCTCCTTCTTATTATTGTTCGTTTATATTATTATATTATGAATTTGTCATAATATCAACACAAATAATAAGAGAAAATATGACGAATTACAGAGATATAACTGGCAAATAGTTGTTTCCTATAACGGCAAAATAGAATGAATAAATTTGAATATTCATGGATTTGTTGCCGATAATGTGGTATCATATAATATGATTAAGGAAAATTTTGATTTTATGGGAGGATAGTAATGTCATATCTTTCAGTTGCTGAGACTGCAAAAAAGTGGAATATCTCTGAACGTAGCGTAAGAAACTATTGTGCTCATGGACGTGTACCAGGCGCATTTCTTACTGGTAAGACCTGGAATATCCCCGAAAATGCAGAAAAACCAGAGCGATCTAACAAGAAAAAAGAAAAACCAATCATTTTGTTAGATATCCTGCAGGAGCAGAAAGTCAGCAAATACTCTGGTGGTATTTACCATAAAACACAGATTGATCTGACATATAATTCTAACCACATCGAAGGAAGTCGTCTGACCCATACTCAGACTCGCTGTATATTCGAAACGAACACTATTGGTGTTGAAAAAGAAGTTCTCAACGTAGATGATATAATTGAAACTGCAAATCATTTTCGCTGCATCGATCTGATCATTGACCATGCAAAAGCAACACTGACAGAAAAATTTATCAAGGAACTACACCTTATTTTGAAAAACAGCACCAGCGATTCCAGAAAAGAATGGTTTGCTGTAGGCGATTATAAAAGACTGCCGAATGAAATAGGTGGCATGGAAACTGCTTTACCAGAAGAGGTTGCTGACAAAATGAAAGCATTGCTGGCAGAATACAACAGTAAAGAGGAGAAGACTTTCGAGGATATTCTGGGTTTTCATGTAAGATTTGAACGGATTCATCCTTTCCAGAATGGAAATGGTCGTATAGGACGATTAATTATGTTCAAAGAATGCCTGAAATACAATATTGTTCCGTTCATTATTGAAGATAACCTGAAATTGTTCTATTATCAAGGCTTAAAAGAATGGAACAATGAAAAAGGCTATCTGACAGACATTTGTTTGACTGTACAGGACAGGTATAAGGCGTATTTGGAGTATTTTAGAATTGTTTATTAAAGAAGCAGGAGTGAATTCATGTTTTATAAAATGATAGAAAATAAGTGCACTCAATGGTATGAATCGGATCAGTGTACTGTTAAAAATTTGATTGAATATATAAAAAAAACAGGGCAGATGCGAGACGCTCAGATAGAGGCAATTAAAGTATATTTGTTTCTCAAAATTGCTTGTGAGAGCAAACCATTGATGTAGTTATTTCGTCAGGGATTTTTTAATTCTATTGACGTAACTATTCAGTACCCCGTTAAGTACATCTTGATTTTTCGGCAAAACAGAGAAAATAAAATATCGTAGGTGCAGTCAGCATCAAACGCACCCATGAGATTCTTTCCGGAGTATTTAACATTCCAATTGCAACAGGAACGATCAGCAGCATGGTAAAAAGATGCGCTGACAGTCTGAGTGAAACAGTAGGTAAGATCAAGGATAAAATGATCGGTTCCGCACTTGGACATTTCGATGAAACAGGAACCAGAGTGGATAAAAAACTCTGGTGGGTTCATGATGCCTCAAATTGTGAATACACCTATCTTGATATCAGTCCCAAACGTGGAAATGCAGGTATGGAACAATGCGGTGTTCTCCCGGAATTCAAAGGGATTGCCATGCACGACTGCTGGGCTTCCTACTGGAATTATCCGGATATTCAGCATGCAGTCTGCTGTGCCCATCTTCTCCGTGAATTAACGGGGATTGATGAAAATCATTCTGAACAGAAGTGGGCATCTCTGTAGAGAAAGGTAAGGACTTTCTGAGCTATTATCACTATCATAAGTTCGATAAAAAGTATGATGAACTTATCGAACAGGCCCGGAAGGAAAATCCACTTCCCAAAACCACGGAGAAAAAACGTGGCCGGAAGAAAAAAGGAAAAATCCTTGCCCTTGTAGAACGCCTTGCGAATTACAAGGCTTCAGTCTGCCTTTTTATCCATAACTTCAATGTCCCGTTTGATAACAACCAGGCAGAACGTGATCTTCGGATGATAAAGGTCAAGACCAAAGTATCTTTTGATAACAACCAGGCAGAACGTGATCTTCGGATGATAAAAGTCAAGACCAAAGTATCAGGATGCTTCCGAACTGAGAAAGGTGCCAGAGATTATCTAAAAATCATGTCCTACGTAGGCACGGCACATAAACAGGGATACAATGCTTACAAAGCAATCAAAAATGCGATCACAGGTCACCCTGATTTCATCTTTGAATAAGGGTGGTTCTGAATAGTTACACCAAAAAATATATTGAACAAATTATTATGGATTATAAATTACCTTATAAGGTATCTGGAAATAATGTGTATATTTATGGATATGCAGTGGAATGCGATTTGTTAATACTAAAACAAGATAGCAAAGCAATTTTTGAAGCACCAGAAATATATCGTGCAGAGGATGTAATAACTATTATTGAAAGCAAGGCAACAGGTATTTTTATTGATAAGAAAAAACCTAAAAATCCTTTTTTAAATGAACTGTGTATGGTTAAACAATTAAATGATAAAGGTGTTGGTGTTAAGTTTGCTTACATTTCTCTTGCAGAGCAGATTTCCGGCAGATCAAGTAGGTTGCTAGATGAGGCCAATAGATATATTAATGAGTATTCAAATGAAAAAAACCAAAATAAGGGAGTGTATTGTTTTTCAAAAACATATCCAGAAGATGAATATCCATTGTATGAAGGAAATCCATATTCTTTTGACGAGTATATTAAATATTTGTGCGATGATTTTTCATAGGCATACTGAAACTTAAGTAAATAGAAAACAACAATTTCCAGTTGTGCGCCCAGCTAAGGGTGTGTAGTCAAGCCGGTGGGATTCCGGTTTATCC
>NZ_QTWS01000089.1:850-1135 GCF_003461245.1 Blautia sp. AF19-10LB | reverse complement strand
TCTGTTCTGTCTGCGGTGGCAGAGATTGAACGAGAGAATATCCTTGTTCAGACAATGGAAGGACGTAAGCAGAAAGCAAGGGAAGGAAAATGGAACGGCGGGTTTGCTCCATATGGCTATGAATTGGTAAATGGAGAATTGTAGATCGCAGAGGACGAAGCAGAGATTATTCGTCTGATCTATGATAAATTTATTCATACAAATATGGGAATTTCTGCGATTGCTGCATGGCTGAACCAGCATGGATATAAAAAGAAAAAACGACAGAATAATACACTGGACGCA
>NZ_QTWS01000089.1:0-840 GCF_003461245.1 Blautia sp. AF19-10LB | reverse complement strand
GAAAAAACGACAGAATAATACACTGGACGCATTTGCCGCTTCATTTATAAAAGGCGTTCTGGATAATCCGGTATACTGTGGAAAGCTGGCTTATGGACGAAGAAAGAACGAGAAAGTATCTGGTACAAGAAATGAATACCGTATTGTAAAGCAGGAAAATTATATGCTGCACGATGGTATCCATGAAGGAATCATCTCAGAAACAGACTGGGAGCTTGCTCATCAAAAAAGGGAAAAAACAGGTGTGAAATATGAAAAGACACATAGTCTCGAGCATGAGCATATTTTATCCGGAATATTGAGATGTCCGTTATGTGGAAGCGGTATGTATGGAAACGTGAACCGAAAGAAAAAGAAAGACGGAACCTTATATAAGGATTATTTCTATTATGCCTGCAAACATCGTCGCCTGGTAGATGGTCATAAATGTGGATATCGTAAACAATGGAGTGAGGAGAAGATTAACAATGCAGTGGAAGAAGTTATTCGGAAACTGGTGAAGAATCCGAAATTTGAAGAAGCAATTCTGAATAAAATCGGTTCAAGAATAGATACAGAAGAAATAGAAAAAGAGATTGAAAGACTGGAAAAACAGCACAGGCAGCTGACCGGAGCAAAAGGAAGACTTGGACAGCAGATGGACAGTCTGGACATCATGGATAAATTTTATGAGAAGAAATATCAGGATATGGAGACAAGGTTATACCGTCTGTATGATGAAATTGAAGGCGTGGAGAACAGTATAGAAGAAGTTAAGAATCGCCTGCTGAATATCCGGCAGCAGAAAATATCAGAAGAAAACGTCTATCAATTTCTTTTATATTTTGATAAACTATATGA
>NZ_QTWS01000088.1 GCF_003461245.1 Blautia sp. AF19-10LB | reverse complement strand
CTTATGCATGATCTGCATTGTAAGAATGCGGATGAAATGCACAGTCCAGTTCTTGCAAAACGGGTACATGAATTAAAAGACACGCAGAAAGGGGTTGAGCTTATGTGCCATGAAATGGAAAAAATTTATAGCGAAGGAATGGAAAGTGGGGAGAAACGTGGTGAACTCAAAAAAGCAAAAGAAACAGCACTTTCACTTGCAGAAATGGGTCTGCCTGTTGAAAAAATTGCAAAAGCTGTAAATCATAATGTGAATGAAGTCCAAAAATGGATTGATGAAAATCTATGTGCAATGAAATAAGGAACGCATTTATAAATGGGCAGGTCTGTTGGGCTTGCCCTGATTTATATAATATCGTGCTTAAGAGTAAATATCCAGTTATAATAGAGCAGTTATTCTGTATCAGAGTTGTAGAGACATCAGCCATAAATATATTGTATTAGAAAAGGAGCCTGTCAAATGAAAACATTAGTTATCTATTTTTCGCAGAAAGGAAAGACAAAAGAAGCTGCTGGACGGATCGCACAGCTTTCCGGGGCAGATCTGGCAGAGATTAAGACTTATAAATCTTACCGGATGTCTTATAGAAAAACGGTATTTACCGCATTAAAAGAAATTTTATTAAATAAGCGGCCAGAACTGGATATGGAGATTCCTGATATTTCTGCATACGACAGGATACTGATAGGAAGCCCGATCTGGTGTGGAACAATTCCAAATGCAGTATTCAGTTTTCTGGACAAGGTAAATCTGAATGGAAAAAAAGCAGCAATTTTTACAACCAGCGGAGCTACAGAACCACAAAAAATTGCGGTGAAGATCAAAAAGAAATATTCTGCAAAATGGTGCAGACCATTTAATGCGAACCATGCAACAGATGAAAATATCACAGATTGGTTAAAATAGTATGATCTCACAAACAGGAATGCGGATGAAATGCACAGTCCGGTTGTTGTAAAACGGGTACATGAATTAAAAGACACGCAGAATGGAGTTGAACTTATGTGCCATGAAATGGAAAAAATTTATAGCGAAGGAATGGAAAGCGGCGAACTAAAAAAAGCAAAAGAGACAGCTCTTTCTATGGCAGAAGAGGAGATGGATGTTAAGAAAATTGCCCGTTTGGTTAAAGTAAGCGAAGACGACATCCAGAAATGGATTGATGAAAACATGTGTGTAGCGAAGTAAATAAAAATGATATTATAGTGGGT
>NZ_QTWS01000087.1 GCF_003461245.1 Blautia sp. AF19-10LB | reverse complement strand
TGATGAAACACTAAAAAATCCTTGATTTTCAAGGAAAAAAGACTTGACTATATAGGGAGTTAAAAATAAACGATGAATCAGATATAAAGGAAAATTTAGACTATGAAAGAATGCAAGAGGTTGTAAAATGCATTTTAAGGGTGGCTTTTGAGTTGGAATAAATATATTGATGTGATTACTATTAAATAGACAGTATAAAAACAGGCCGGTACTATATCTATAAATCCATATATTTAGGTGCTCCATGCTATTGACAGCGGTGGATTGGTTTGATAGTATGAAAAATAAACTATTGCAGTAGTCTAAAAGGAGTAATTATGAATACAAAATTATATGATTCAGAACTTAAAGTTATGGAAGTCTTGTGGAGGGAAGGAGATGTTTCAGCAAAGCATATTTCGGAAGTTTTGAACACAGAAGTTGGTTGGAACAAAAATACTACTTATACTGTTATAAAAAAATGTGTTGCAAAGGGGGCTATTGAACGTTATGGAAGCAACTATATGTGTAAAGCGTTGATTTCTAAAGAGAATGTAGAAGAATTTGAAACCCGAGAACTCATTGATAAAATATTTCATGGATCAAAGATAAATTTTTTTGCTTCCTTTGTGAGCCACGAAAAATTATCAGAGGAGGAACGTAAGCAGATAAAGAAATTGTTGGAGAAGTGAGGTGCCAGGCTATGATACGTCATATGCTGATTAGTTCAAGCCTATTTATTGTTCTGATTTTGCAAGTTCGTGTATGTTTAAAAAATCATATCCCTGGACGTATTTATGTAATGCTCTGGGAAATTGCATTGCTTCGGCTAGTTTTACCGTTAAAAATACCAATTCTACCAGACCGTCTTCTAAACCACATAGATACTTTTTCACCAAATACAGTTTCTTTAACAACAGAAAATGTTGGGAAAAGGTTTTTCATAATATGGGGAATAGGATTTAGTATTTCGTTTATTATTGCGGTTATTAATTATTATAGAGAACGAATGTTGCTAGCACAGTCTCTTCCTATAGAAATTGATTTTACAAAAACAGAGAATTTATACACTGTTCCGATACGTGTATCCGATCGAATACTATCACCAGTAGTATATGGGATATGGAAACCCTGTGTTGTGCTACCTAAGGCGATGAATTATAATAATTTAAAACTTTTACAAAATGTGTTGTTACATGAAAAAGCACATATTTTTTGGAAAGATAATTTAACTTGTTGTGCTAGATAAAATAAAATATAAAGAAACTTCAACAAAATGTGCTA
>NZ_QTWS01000086.1 GCF_003461245.1 Blautia sp. AF19-10LB | reverse complement strand
TGGGAACATATAAATATCTATGATTACTTATGGGTCAAGTTAAGAGCTAAAGCAAGGGGGTACGACGCATTGGATAAAGAAAAGAGGATGATCGCTCATCCCCTTTCTCAGTCTTCTTTGTGAAGTTGTTTCACTACCTGGTTCACGTATGTAGAAAGTCCTGCGACCAGGATTCCCTGCGTGATGGCTGTGAATATTTCCATTGCAATGTCCTGCTTTGTGTGGCAGGTGCAGGTCGCAAACAGGTAGACTGCACAGATCAGGATTCCAAGCCCGCCAAGAATCAGCGGAATGTATTTGTCCTTTACCGCCTGTGTCTGTTTCAGTGCGATGCCGATGAAATATAAAACAATGGTTACGATAAGAAGTTCTGGTTTTACGTAATTGGTGAACTGCTCTATGATGGTTTCCCCGCTTTCTGCCGGTGTGTGCCAGTGGTGCCTGGTTTATTGTATGCAGGTCGGAGAGTTTTGACCATAAATTTTACACTCAAATATTAGATATCAAAGCCTTTCTAAATACTCAATCGCTTCATACAATTTCTTATGTAGCATAAGCCAATATTCTATGCAGCCACTTGTCATTAACAGTCTTACTCTGATATTCTGATCCTTTCGTAGTTTTCTAAGTTTTTTGATTATACGATATCGTTCATCCCACTTATTTACATCTTTAGTTTCGACATCAAAGAAAAACCATACTTCATCGATAACTTCTGTATAGTCCCTATATTTAGGATCTTTCTTGAATCGGTCTTCGGCTCGGTCAAACAGCCCTGGTTCTTTTGGATATTGGATCACTGCCACATCACTGAATTTTTTCTTCAGATATTCCGTGTATGCCTGTTCACTCTCTCCCTCACAGAATACTCTTATGATAGCTTTTCCGGTGCCTCTGCTCCCGCAATCTCGTTTCTTTCTGGTCATTTATTCGACCTCCTCAATTTCAAGATCTGGAATAGCTCCATATTTTCCCGCCAGATAGCCTTTGCGAATATTGTCTGCTGTTTTGGTCATAAAATCAGTAACACTGTATAATTCAGACGAACCATCATTTCTGTTTTTATCAGCAAAATAAATCTGATCTTTTCTTAGCAATTCCAAATTCATCAACTCTGTATTATGCGTCGTGAATATAATCTGTGCTCCATTGGGATTACTGTTTTTACTCTGAAATTTTGCAACAATAAAATTCACAAGCATTGGATGCAGTTCCCGCTCTATTTCATCTACCAGAAGAACGCCGCCTCTTTTCAAAACAGATTCAATAGCCGGTGCCAGGGACATTAGTTTTCTTGTTCCGTCGGATTCATCCTCTAATTCCAGTTTGAACAGACCAGCTTCTCCATTTTCCAAAATTCCTTTATGTTTTGACTGAGCCTTTACCTGACTCATTTTTAACATAATATATAACAAGAATTCTCCTACCTCTGCAGGTAGTGAGATGAATT
>NZ_QTWS01000085.1 GCF_003461245.1 Blautia sp. AF19-10LB | reverse complement strand
GGGGCTGTCGGGAAATATGAACCGCTCCCCGTCAAGTAGACAATTGAAAAAATACAAATTTTTCCTGCCAGTAGAAATTTATCTGCTGGCAGTTTTTATGCAGCTTGCAAGTAAATTTCGTGTTTTTCCATTGGTGTTAAAATTCCGAGATTCCTTTGCAAGCGTTTATTGTTGTAGTAATCTATATAATCTTCGATCATTTTTACGAGAGTACCTCTATCGGTGAATCGTTTTCCATAGTATCGCTCTCTCTTCAGAATTCCCCAAAAGCCTTCCATTGGTCCATTGTCGATACATTTAGCAACTCGCGACATGCTTTGCGTTATTCCAGCATTTACAAGTTTTGTATGAAATGTCCTGTTCGTATATTGGAATCCCCTGTCACTGTGAAATAGTGGCTGCGCACCAGGATTTCTAAGTAAAGCATTGTCTACCGTATCAAACACCAAGGCATTGTTGTTCTTATCACGAATAACATACGAAACAATCCGTCTATCATATAGATCCAGTATTGCACTTAGATAAACTTTATGCTTTTCCATCCCAATATAATAATGGAATTCTGTCACATCAGTGAGCCATTTTTCATTTGGTGCTTTGGCAGTGAACTCCCGATTAAGTATGTTTTCAGCTATATACTGAGGGTTTGGAGCATGTCTTGTGCATCCGTTGTTAGAATACTTGATAGTTGATTTTATATTAAGTTTACGGCAAATGCATAGCACACGTTTATCGTTTACATCAATACCATGATATCGTTCCAGATCATCTCTGATCCTTCGATAGCCTTTATCTGGTGAGTCTGTATGAATCTTTTCTATCTCGTCGGCAATAAACCTATTCTTTTGTTCACTTTTAGGAATTTCTCTGTGTAGCCATTTATAATAAGCTGCTCTAGAAACATTAGCAAGTTTACAAAGTGCAGCGATTGGATAATTATGTTCTTTGTGTTCTTCTTTGATTGCCTGATATATATGTTCATGACGGACCAGGCTTAGCCCCGCCTCCTCTCTATTTCTTCGAGTTTTTTTAAGAAAGATGCCTCCATTTCAGCACGTGCTTTCTCTGCTTTTAAAATTTTAACTTCAGCACGCAGTTTTTCTAATTCACTCATCTCATCGGGACGTTTTCGTTTGCCACGGTTATCTCTTAAAGCTTCCACTCCACCAGCTTCATATTTGACTATATAATTGCGAGCCTGTTGATAGGACACCTGGTATTGTTCTGCCGTTTGGGCATAATTACGATCATGTGCGATACAATACTGTACTATTTCAACCCGTTCTTCAAAAGTGGTTTTTCTTCCTTTGGTCATGATAATGATTCCTCCTGTTCCAGAAGATTTTAATTCTTCATGACCATTATACTTCTTTATCCAGATTTGTAACTTAGCTTTTGAACGGATTCCGTATTTTTTGCAAATATCATCTTGAGAACCATAGCCTGCTAAAAAATCTAAGACTGCTTGTTGTTTCAATTCTTTGGAATATTTTTTATTCCCTTTCAATGTGAATGCATTTGCTCCCATAGATTCATAGTTTCGAATCCATTGTTGGACAGATGCGAGACTTACATCAAACATATGGGCAATTCGCCGTTGGCTTTCTTTTCCATCCAGATATAGATTTACAGCATATATCTTATCCTCAACAGATACTTTTCTTCTAGACATAAAATATGCTCCCTCCTAAGTGACAAGTTTTTATTATTTCACTTGTCTACCTAGAAGGGAGCATATCAATAGACAGTTCTAAGAGAGGGAGGGTGTGACTCATGTCGAGTCACACCCTCCCAAAATTTTTATCATAAAAAGAAAAAAAGATGGCTAACGACAACCATCTTTCTCTCCGTTACATGTTATAATGTAACTATGCT
>NZ_QTWS01000084.1 GCF_003461245.1 Blautia sp. AF19-10LB | reverse complement strand
ATTTGGCAAGTACAATTTATGGAAATTTGGATAATAAAGAATATGAAGATTATTATTTACTAGGAACCGACGATAAAGGAAATCAGGGGCTTTATAGAATGACAAATTATGGAGACACAGAGACTGTGTTTGAAGAAAGCAGAAATAATACAAAATATAAAGGAATTTCTCCAGATGCTAAAACGGTGACATTAGAATTATATGTAAATAAAGAAGAAAAAAACAGAACAACATATAAAAAATATGAAACTGGAACAGAAGATACTTACGGAGAAGGCGTAGGACGTGTTTATGAAAGTGATGAAGATCCTCTGGATTTATATAGCCCAGTGGAAGGAAAAATAGAAATTAAAATCAGATGACAAAAGAATTATTTAATCGAAGAGAGGGATGAGATACCGCAATTGGATATTTTTACTGTAGAGATAAAAAAATAACAATAAAATGTTTGGTGGTACATTTAAGATTCGTATAAATAAAAATGGTAAAATTACATTTCCATAAGTAATAAGAGAAGTTGATCAAATCTTTGAAAATCGAAAATACAAAATATAGTAAAAGTGCGATTAACGCCAACAATATCTTGCGTTAATATGATTGTGAGATTTGTATTTGTATCTGTAGACACAGATAAGAAACGCTGGTTCCGGATCTGACCGGGAGTAAAACATTAAGGAGCCAAAAGCCTCCTGCCTTTGTAATAAATAAGGTCATTTAGAATGAAAATTTCTAAATGGCCTTTTTTTTGTTGCAAAAATATGGCAGACAACAAGTACAGATCAGTAAATAAGGAAATGAGGATCATAAAAAAACACAAGGAAACTCAGAATTAAAACAGATCTACTTTGGCAGATGGGATGTAAATGAAAGGACAAAAAGAAGAATTCCTTCGCTTCCGGAAGACTATCTGGTAAGTAAGGAAGCTGAAGAAATCCTGCAGATGGTGGATAAGACACCGGCAAGGCTGTTTATGATGACAGGCGATGCCGGTACTGGAAAGACAACAGACGTCAGAATGCTGAGTTATTAGGAAAATTTATGGAGCTTAAATACCATGAAGGAGATCTGGAACAGGAAATTGCTTTTCCTATAAAAAAGATACAGAAGAAATTTGGAAAGAAAACCTTCTGCGTCTGGATAGTGGATGGGAAATCTGGGAAGAGGACAGCCTGCTTCCGGTCATGCAGATAGGAGAAGTACCGCTGCGCAGCTGTATTTCCTATCGAAATGGTCCAAGTTGTGACTGTTTGTTATCCTGCTTTGATGCAAATAAAAAAATTCTATTTATCAAATACAATGGCAAAATTGTATTTCGTGCGATTCTCCGTCTGACAAAAGGTTCTTTTGTAGCAGCGGATGAAAGGAAGACGATTGAGTTTGTAGATGTAACTGCCAAAAGCAAACCACGCGAAAATAAAGCAGAAGAGCTGGTTTTGTTTTTGGAACGTTATTATCAAAGTGGACTTAATAAGCAGCAAATACGAAAAGCGGTAAATTTAACTGCTATGCTGGTAAAAGAAAAAGTAGAAAAACTTGGAGCAAGGTTTGTGCTTAGTCGCAATTATAAGAATGTGCTGGAAAATAAAAATTATGTTTTGACAAATTTTTATATGTACATTTCCGCATCAAAAAATGGCAGCCAGTATCTGGACAGTCTTGGAGGTGCAGCTGGTGTCAGTGATTCCGGAAGTTATACTTGCAATACATTTTTACTGGAAGCAGAAGAGAAGGGAGAAAAGAGCTTATGAATATACGAAGAGCGGGAAGAAAAGTAGTAAAAAACGTATATAAAGGGTATGGCATATATCGGATCGGTTTTGTAAATATCCATGGAAAGGAAGATGAAACAGAATTGGATGCCATGAATATCAATGATCTGGAAAGACTATGGCTGTCCCTTTGCCCGGAGTTTGAGTGTAAGGGAAACAGTGTACGCTATGTAGAACGAATAGGCTAAAAACACCTGATGCAATTTGAGAAAAAAGTGTCTTGTAAAGGTCATTCATTGATGCTAAGATAAAATAAACAAAAGCTTTTT
>NZ_QTWS01000083.1 GCF_003461245.1 Blautia sp. AF19-10LB | reverse complement strand
CAATTCATCTCACTACCTGCAGAGGTAGGAGAATTCTTGTTATATATTATGTTAAAAAACTGTGACCTCGGATTCTGAAAAACACTTCCAACGATCTTCGCCGTATCGTACAGCGGCTGCTCGGAAACTTTCACTCCGTTTACCCAGGTTTCACCGCTCATTTTTCCCTCATAATAATGCGGGATCAGACCGTTGATCAGTCGTGTGAGCGTTGTTTTGCCACAGCCACTCTCCCCGCAGAGCACGACAACCTGACCGTCTTCTATCGTCAGATCAATATCTCGAATTCCCGCAGAATGTTCATTATTTTCCCTGTAGGTAAACGTCACATGATCAATTTTTATCATACTATCTGCCTCCTAGAAAACAATATATTTCCGCAGAAAAAATACCACAAAACATGCCAAACAAAGCACGATCGCAATGATATCCTGCACATGGAATCCAAGCTCACAGACATTGGTCCGTCTGACCGGTGCGCCAAGTCCCCTTGTCAGTGCTGCCGCAGAAAGTTCATCGCCAATCTTTACAACAGAAACCATCAGTGGTATCAGCCGATATTCGATCATCAGGAACGGATTTTCGCCGTTCCAGGCATTTGGAAAAGAAATGACCAGGGAATCATGCTCCCTGGTCTGCTATTAGATCCCATATTTCTTCAGATCGACTTTGCCATCGATCACCTCTACCCCGTCTTCTTCAAGAAGCTTCGCCTGTGTCCTTTCTCCACCAAATGCAAAGGCTCCTGCCAGTTCTCCCTTCGCATTTACTACGCGAAAACACGGGATATGCTCCGGGTCCGGATTTTTGTGCAGGGCATTTCCAACTGCTCTTGACATCTTCGCATTGCCTGCCATCTCTGCCACTTTTCCGTACGTTGCCACATGTCCCTTTGGAATTCGTTTCACCGCCTCGTAGATCCGTTTTGTTGGGCTGTCTGTGATGATATCATAGCTTTCGGCGATCATTCTTTTGATGTCTTTATCCGGTATGCTGCCATCCAGAATGATCGTGTTCCAGTGCTCTTTGTTCTGATGATAACCTGCGATCACGGCATCATACGCAGACCGCCAGAAGTCACGCCACTCCGGATTTACCTTTACATTGAGATTGATATATCCGTCTTTTTCATAGATCCAGAGGAAGGCTTTCTTACTTCCCTTCACCCTCACCAGCTGCCAGTTTTGATCTTTGAATGGGCGTTCTTCATATACATTTTTAAAGGATAATCCAAATTTCAGTGCCTCTTCGCGTGTTTTCATAGATGCTCCTTCTCTACTCTGCTTTCGTTTTTACTCTGCTGCATCGCCCATGCAAATGCCCTTGCAGTTCTTGTCATCGGTTCTTTAAAATGCCCGCCCTGGTTCCACTCAAGCGTGCAGTTTAGTCCTTCTGCTTTTAGCCATGCATACCCTTCTCTGATGCAGTCTCCTACTTTTGCTATAACAGGATTTCGGCTCTTTTCTTCTTTATTTCCAAGGCTTAAATATACATTTTGACTCTTTATCCCTCGCTCTTTCATATAATCTGTAAATCCCGGAAACCAGACAGACGGTGATGCTGCCGCGACACCAGAAAATATGGTCGTCTGGCAGGCCGCCCATAATGAAAACAGCCCTGAAAGGGAGTATCCGCCAATATAATAAGTCTTACTTTTATCTGAACGTAAATGATTTCTTATTATATCATTTTATCCCCAGGAATCCAATTCCTTCTACAGCAATATAGCGCAAAAAAGTGGAACTTCTCCTGCTCATCAGAAGTCGTTCCACTTTTTGAAATTCTTATTATTCTGTTTTCTCATTCACCGCGATCCAGATCTCGCACTGGTAATTCGGATCTGAGACATCCTGTGATGAGTAAACCTCAAACTCCACATTCTCCGCATATTCATACTGTGCGCTCTGCGGGAAAAATTCTGTGACGATCTTATGATAAGTCTCGATAAAAGCATCCGGCATCTTTCCTTTGCTTGTAAAGACCGCATAAGTATTCGCCGGGATCGTCACGATCTCCAGGTCATCGTCAACTTTTCTTCCATCATACTCGACACCGATCCCATAAGGAAACTGCTTCGCATTAAGCTCAGAGGAAAAACAAATCCCAAGCAAGCCTTTCATCACCGGATTTTCCGGCATGCAGGCGATCAGCCTTCCCATTGTTCCGTCCGCACCGTACTCCTGCCACATTGCGGTAATGTCAGGCGTGGCATTTGCCGACTGCGGTTTATCAACTCTTTTTCTCTTGCAGACAACCTGAAATGCATCTCTTTTGTGAATCAACAACTCTATCCTCACACGACTGAAGTCGCGTGCTTCCGGACGCTTT
>NZ_QTWS01000082.1 GCF_003461245.1 Blautia sp. AF19-10LB | reverse complement strand
CGCGCGTCCAGAAGCGCCGCTTTTCATCCAAAGGCGGTGTGCGGGCATTTTGGGAACCCGGCTTTAGCAAGCCGGTAAAGAAAAGTATCAAAGACGTGAAAAGCGTCACTTTAGCGTCATCCGATTTACCCCGGAGGGAAACCACAAGGGGGACAACAGCGTATCGGAAAAATCGCAAGTTGGGGAAACCATCTACCCACGACTGAGCGGCAAGACGCAACATTGTGAATGAGGAGCAAGGCTAAACTGCTTTAAGGGCAGTCCGAGGCGGGATACTCGACCCGGCGGCGCAGGATGGTTGTATTCGCCGTATGTCATAGCGGAATGTGACAGGTAAACACAGACCGCACGATACTTATGACAGCCAGCCGCAGTAAGCGGAAAAGGACGAAACCCCACTACCGACATCATAATACGCTTTTCCCAAAGTGTCTAACTGGAGATTGCCTAAACCGGAACGCCGGAACTATCCGGCTATGCGTAATGCCGCAAGGCGATAAATTTCAAGGGGTAAAAACCCAAGAAAGATGACGATGAATATCCGGCATGGCAACGGAGCCTCCGTAGTAGTCCGAGGGCGGGAAAGCCGTCTACATGGCGAAGGGAGGCAGGATGTCAACCAATTCATAAAAAGGAAAGGTGCGTGAGGCATTATGAGAAGTCCTGAAAATGTGTTGGAAAGCCTAAAATCCAAGGCGTGTAACAAGAGTTACAAGTACGAGCGGTTATACCGCAACCTGTACAATCCACAATTCTATCTGCTGGCATATCAGCGGATACAGGCGAAACCAGGCAACATGACAGCCGGAACAGACGGCAAAACCATTGACGGAATGGGAATGGCAAGGATAAACGCCCTCATTGAAAAGATGCGGGATTTTAGTTATCAGCCTAACCCGGCAAGGAGAACGTATATCCCGAAATCCAATGGGAAAATGCGTCCTCTGGGAATACCGTCATTCGACGATAAACTGATACAGGAGGTGGTGCGGCTCATCTTAGAGAGTATTTATGAGCCAACCTTTAGCGACTATTCCCACGGTTTCCGTATAAACAGAAGCTGTCATACGGCACTCAAATATGTGCAGAAATATTTTACGGGGACAAAGTGGTTCGTTGAGGGAGATATAAAGGGCTGTTTTGACAACGTAGACCATCATGTGTTGATTGCTATTTTGCGAAAGCGGATTGCAGATGAATATTTCATCGGTCTGCTCTGGAAGTTCTTGAAAGCTGGATATATGGAGGATTGGAATTATCACAATACTTATTCCGGCACTCCGCAAGGCTCCATCATCAGCCCTATCCTGGCAAACATCTACATGAACGAACTGGACAGTTATATGGCAGAGTATGCAGAGAAATTCAACTGCGGAAACCGCCGTAAAATCAATCCTGCGTTCAAGAAGAAATTGGATGTCTGCCGTGGGAAAGAACAAAGGCTTAAAAGAAATATCTCTAAAATGAGCGTGGAAGAAAAAGAGGGCTTAATTGCAGAAATCCGGGAACTGCGGCGTAGTCTGAAATCTATACCGTATAGCGACCAGATGGACGATAGCTATAAACGGCTTTGCTATATCCGATACGCCGATGATTTCTTAATCGGAGTTATCGGCAGCAAAGAGGACGCAGAACAGATTAAACAAGATGTAGGCTGCTTTATCCGGGACAAACTCCATCTGGAAATGTCCGAGGAAAAGACATTGATTACTCATGGACACGACGCTGCGAAGTTCTTGGGATATGAGGTCACAATCGCCAAAGGCGAACACAACAAAAAGACCAAAACCGGGGCTACCAGACGGGTAAACAATGGAAAAGTCTTACTTTATGTTCCCCATGATAAGTGGGTAAAACGACTGTTCTCCTACAATGCCCTCAAGATTAAATACGACAAACAAAATGGAAACAAAGAGGTTTGGGAGCCTGTCCGGCGCACTCGCCTGTTGCACTTGGACGATTTGGAAATCCTAAACCAATACAACGCAGAAATCCGTGGATTGTATAACTACTACCGACTTGCAAACAACGTGTCTGTACTCAATAACTTCTACTATGTAATGAGATACAGTATGCTCAAAACCTTTGCTGGAAAATATCGGACACGAATCAGCAGAATTATCCGCAAGTACCGTCAAGGAAAAGATTTTGTTGTGGAATATCCGAAGAAAAACGGCAAGGTCGGAAAGGTATTGTTTTACAATAATGGGTTCCGCCGGGACACTAAAGTAGAAAGCGGAAATCCTGATATAGTAGCAAGAATTTTTGAGAATTATGGGCGTAATAGCCTTATAAAAAGACTGCAAGCAAACAGGTGTGAGTGGTGTGGCGCAGAGAATGTGCCGCTTGAAATACACCATATACGAAAACTCAAAGATTTAAGTGGCAGAAAACAATGGGAAATCGCCATGATTGGGCGTAAACGCAAGACAATGGCACTCTGCATTGACTGTCACGATAAGTTACACGCAGGGAAATTAGACTGACATCTGGAGAGCCGGATACATCGAGAGGTGTAAGTCCGGTTCGGAGGGGAGTTCTCGGAAACCTACCATAGTGATATGGCAAGGCGCCGGGTTCTTACCCTACT
>NZ_QTWS01000081.1 GCF_003461245.1 Blautia sp. AF19-10LB | reverse complement strand
CAATTATATCTGCATGGTTCTCTTTTGCATATTTTGTGACTGCTCCTGCAATTTTTCTGTCCAGTTCGATATTCAGGCGTTTTACATAAGCCCATCTGCTCTTTACCTGTGCAGATCCATGTTCTCTCTGGAATCTCTTTATCCGTCCCAGCACACGGTACATCCGGTCTTTTTCACTGGGAAAGTTGATAAACTTTCTTCCCAGGACAGTTCCGTCTGACCGCATAATGGTACAGACTGCATCGGTGTTAATCCCCAGATCCACACTGCAGATGATCTGTTCTTTGATTGGTGTTTTTGTGAGTATCACATCTTCTGTATAAGAAAAACGCAAAAAATATTTCCTGCGTCTTTTCTCCAGTGTCGGGGCGGATGCCTTTTTCCCGGCCCAGTTCTTTCTCAGATACTCCATGTCGGTATGGCTTAACCATACACGGAACCATTTCCAGTCATGCCCGTCATATAGTTTCAGATAAGCAGCATCCTTCCCGGCTTCATCCTCCCGGTACATTACATCACGGTAAAAGACTGGCATGGCATGGCTCTCATATACAAGTCTCGGTTTCCCTTCTATCTGACTTGTTTTTTTCCACAAACCCAGTCGGGTTTTGTAAGAGGATACACTTCCCAGCGCATGCTGGATGGCAGCCCTTCTCAGGTAAGAAGGCATCTTTGGAAAGTGAAGATCAAAGCTAAAACGGGCCTGATTCTTTTTGGTTGTATGTATCAGATGTTCTGCTTCATTGAAACGTTTCTTTGTTTCCGGGATCCTTTCCAGTTCTTCCCATACCTGTGCATAGATCTCTGTCAGATAGCTGACTGCAGACCTATAGACATCCAGTGTCTGACGGATCGGGATATTCTGTTTTCGTAATTCCACTCCATAGCTGGATGTTATCTTCACAGTTGCTTCCTGCCTTTCTAACTTGTACTGGGCATAAATAAGTCCTATTTGTTCTTTTCTATCCTATTATAACTCTTTTTAGGTCCAATAAAACTCCCTTTTATATTTTTTGCAAAAAATTTGCGCCTCTAACTCATCACTGAAGTAACGAGAATGCGATGCGCAGTTATTCAAATAATACTTTTTTACTCTTAGCCTTAAACCAGTAACTTCCTTTCATCTTCCATCTCCTCTGCTTCCAATAATCCTTCTACATATTCTGCAGAATTGCATACAATCTTCCCTGTATTCATAATTTGAATTTTAAATTCACCTTCAAACCGCATTATATGTTGCAAATATACTGTCAGATCCTTTTTCTCTGCAATCTTTAAAATCCATTTTGCGCAGTTATCTCCACAATTAGACATGTTGTAAATAAAAGAATCATCCTTCAACATAAGAATCAAAACTTTCACACCACCAGACAATTCGCGTGGCGTTATGGCTCCCAGTATAGGACTGTCAATAACATGTGAACTGATAACTGTGCAATGATCCACATCCTGAATCATTTCTTTTACAAAACTATCTTCAATCCATTCATCTTCATATACATTATCAAAATACGAAGGTGCATCTTTCATGTATTCGATATTGGCATAGTACCATATTTTTAACATCCTATCACGACCTCTCTGTTCTTAATATATTGTTTATCAATATCCATCTCTATAATTGATTTTACTCACTTTTGAAATCTGCGCGTTTTATCCTTTAGTTAAATATATAACTGTTTACGCACCATTATTGATGTATATTCAAGCCAATTCTGTCCCTTACACATATTCTAATTATAACGATTTTTATCTTTCATGAAAAGTTCAATTTTCCAGATTCTATCTCATTTCTCTTTATATATGAGTAATATTTCCATTTTTCAAGTTTTATACGCCTGTTTCCGAAATTTTATTTCTAATATCGCATTATATATCTTTCTATTATGTTTTTTTAATATTCACATCACCACATCAAATCTCCAACCACAATCACCATGGTAAATCATTTGTTTTGTCATGCCACCATCAATACAGATGTTTTCACCTGTGATAAAGCCTGCTTTTTCAGAGCAAAGAAACAGTACCATATTGGCAATATCCATGGGATTTCCGACACGATGAACCGGCTGCTGCACTGCATCTGCTCCTGTATATTCGGTAAAGTCAGTATCTATCCATCCCGGAGAGATTGAATTGACTCGTACTCTTCCTGCAAGACTGACTGCCAACGCATGCGTTAATGCTGAAATCCCACCCTTGGCTGCAGTGTAACTCCATATAAAATTCTCCCCCAAAATCCGCTTTCTATTTCTGTTGCCACAACATTGTGTATTCTTTTTCACCAGTAGCTTCATCTAAACCTTCACATTGAATATCGAACCCTTCTCTTTGGTAAAAAGAGAGAGCTCTGGCATTCTTCTGGTATACGTTTAATCGTAACCTAATTTTTTTATTCTTGATATAGTCTAATAAAAGTTTACCTATACCACATGACTGCATTTCATTAGAAACAAAAATCCCTTCAATGTATTCGTTACTTAGTCCTACAAATCCCTGAATCATTTTATTATCTTCATACACATAGACTTCCGCTTGTGACATCATTTCCTTCACTAATTCATAATTACTTGTCCAATATTGCTCAGGAATAAAATCATGTGCTTTTAAATTTGTCTTTAACCATATGTCAGCAATTCTATTAATATCTGGGTTCTGCATCTTTCTGATCATAACGACTATCCTCCATCAGCTCTCGATTTCAGAGCTTCATTTCTAATACTGATTTTACCGTACTTTTTAGGCTCAGTCCATCTTTTATCCCTAAGCAATATCGCTTCCATTTCCTTTCTGCCGGACTGTTAGTCCCTTTTCTTGAATAACTGCGTGTCGCATTCTCGTTACTTTCAGTGATGAGTTAGACACGCAAATT
>NZ_QTWS01000080.1 GCF_003461245.1 Blautia sp. AF19-10LB | reverse complement strand
TGCTGCATAACACATATGCCCTATGATATTGGAATATTCCTGACTGATCTTTATGGATGCTTTATGTGACAGCAGCATTCCTCTTCCTCCTTCATACACTCTTACGGATGGAAATTTATAATCCACCTTGAATTAATACGACTTGCTCTGATGCTCAATATAACGTCGAATATTTTCCTCAGATACAGATCCGACTGTTTCCACATAATAATAGGAATGGTTCCACAGCTCTCCTTTCCACAGCTGGTTTCTTATTTCTGGAAAACGTTCAAACAGTTTTCTGCCGGTGATCCCCTTCAGATACTTGACAATTGCTGTTATGGACAGCTTTGGTGGAGCTGATACAAAACAGTGGGCATGATCACCTTCACCACATTCAAATAAGTGAACAGTAAACCCCTTATCCTCAGCAATCTGCTGCACCAGTTTCTGAAGATATTCCTCAATTTCTTGGTTTAATATTTTCCGCCGGTATTTCACCGACCATACCATATGGTAGTTGATATTACACACACAAGTTCTATAATGTATTAGATTTTCTTTCATACATATAGTATAACATGATGAGTGGAAATGTGCAGCAAAACCCCAAACATATTTTCGATTGTTTATAGTGGTTCAGTTGTATGCCGGTTACGGCACTAATATCAGGGTGGGAGAGGAATTATTATATTTTTTCAATGTGCAGATATGCACAATCCTGCGCTTTCATCTCGGTAATTGAATTGCCGAGGATTCCCGCTTATTATCCTAATATCGAACTTTCATCTATGGAAGTCTGTTTTTTAACATGCTATAATATATAAAAATTTATTAGGATGAGGTAACCAAAAATGTATCATGACTTGACCGAGGGGAAAATCTCCCGCTCACTGCTGCTGTTTGCGCTACCTATGATGGCCGGCAATCTTCTGCAGCAGTTCTATAATATTGCGGATACACTGATCGTCGGGCGTGTGCTTGGAAGCAATGCGCTGGCGGCGGTGGGATCTGCTTATACTCTGATGACTTTTCTGACTTCTATCTTTCTGGGACTCAGTATGGGATCGGGGGCTCTTTTTTCTATTTATAAGGGAAAAAACGATCAGGATTCTCTGCGCAATGCGATCGTACATGCTTTTGCACTGATCATGGCTGTCACAGTGCTTTTGAATGTCCTGGTGTACATAGGAATTGATCCGATCCTGCATTTCCTGCGTGTACCTGACGAGGTATGGGATGGCATGAAAGCTTATCTGCTTGTGATATTTGCGGGTATCATTGCCACTTCACTGTACAATTACTTTTCCTGTCTGCTCCGTGCACTTGGGAATTCCACAATTCCGCTGGTATTTCTTGCGGTCTCTGCTGTCCTGAATATCGGACTGGATCTTTTATTCGTGGCTGTACTCCCATGGGGTATCCGTGGTGCCGCACTGGCAACGGTGATCGCACAGTATGTTTCAGGCATCGGCATTACGCTCTATGTACTGCTGAAATGCCGTGATCTGCTTCCTTCCAGAGAGGATCTACAATTCAACCGCCAGATCCTTGGTGAGATTGGAAATCTGTCTTCTATGACCTGCGTCCAGCAGTCTGTCATGAACTTTGGTATCCTGATGGTGCAGGGACTGGTAAACAGCTTCGGACCGGTCATTATGGCTGCTTTTGCTGCTGCTGTCAAAATTGATACGTTTGCGTATCTTCCGGTACAGGATTTCGGCAATGCATATTCTACCTTTATCGCACAGAATTACGGTGCAGGCAAAAAAGAGCGAATCCGCAAGGGAACAAAAGAATCATTCCTGATCAGTTTTCTTTTCTGTATTGTTATCTCGGCGGTGGTATGTATTTTTGCCGCACCGCTGATGAGGATCTTTGTCAGTGCGAAAGAAACTGCAGTTATTGCTTCCGGTGTGCGTTATCTCCGGATCGAGGGGGCTTTTTACTGCGGAATCGGCTGTCTGTTTTTGCTGTATGGTTACTATCGTGCAGTCAAGAAACCGGGCATGTCCGTCATCCTGACTGTGATATCTCTCGGAACACGTGTAGCTCTGGCGTATATCCTGTCTGCATATATCGGAGAAACCGGCATCTGGATGGCGATCCCGATCGGATGGGTGCTTGCCGATGTTACCGGTCTCGTTTATATGAAATTTCATGAAAAATAGTGGTCTCTGACAGCTCCATACAGATACAAAAACAAAAGAGTGCAGTTCCCGGTGACATGCTCCCACCACTTAAATCTTTGATTTTGAAGTGGGGGCTTCTTGCTCAATGGCTCCACTGAGCCAAGTATCTACAAGCTATCCTCGCGTGCCCCGCGATTTTTATTAGTCCTGTTACGGACTTTTTATTGTGCTGTCATGCACATTCTGCAAAGGTTCTTTTTCCCTCATTCATGATGTTCACTGCTGCATTTACATCACGGTCCATTCTGTGTCCGCATTCACAGTAATAAATCCTTTCAGATAAAGACAAGTTTTCTTTTTTCTTTCCACATGCACTGCAAATCTTACTTGATGCAAAATAACGATCTACTTTTATCAGATATTTTCCTCGTTCCTCCAGTTTATATTCCAGCATAGACAGAAACAGACCATATCCATTATCATGTACGCCTTTTCCAAGATGAAGTCCTCCTGCCATTCCTTTCAGATTCAGATCTTCCACGCATACTGCATCGAAGCTCTCGGCAAGACTGGCACTGAGTTTATGCTGAAAATCTTTTCTCTGATTTCGGATCTTTTCGTGGCACAGAGCAACTCGTTTCTTCTGCTTTTTATAATTCTGACTGCCTTTCTGACATCTGGACAGTTTCCGCTGTTCCCATGCAATCTTTTTCTCTGTGTTCCGGTAGAACATCGGATATTCAGCTCTTTCACCGGTAGAAAACACACACATTCCCTGCATCGCAAAATCGATCCCAATGAATTTTTCTGCCGGTCTTTTTTT
>NZ_QTWS01000008.1 GCF_003461245.1 Blautia sp. AF19-10LB | reverse complement strand
AAAAGGCGGTATCCCGCCAGATTTCAGATGCTCTGGTAACTCAGTTGCCGAGTAGTTCACACGGGCAGTATGGAAGCAGAACGAGGAAAGCCTCGCTGACTGTGTGGAAAGATGTAGTAAATCGTTTATATGGTGGAAAATTGTCTCTTGATGGAGAACTCTTTGATTCTGAATGCATGAATATTGCTGGGACAATAGTGCTGTCGTTCGGAAGTTCCGGTACGCTTACAGCGATAGCAGAGGGAATTCTAGCAGCAGAAGGTATGTATATGGGAAATATTGATGCACAGTTTGGCACGGAAATGAAAAAATCAACAAAAACATTTCAGATGAAGTATGGGCTTGATCCAGACGGAGAGGTTGGAAAAGAGACCTGGACGGCTTTGTTTGGCATTATGGGTAATAAAACGGACTGAACTGAAATTTTCTCATTTTTGTGAGCTTGAATGAAAAAGTAAATTCTACATTCTAACATACCTTGATTTTATGCGGGATTAAATTCTATTTTCGGAGATACACAACTTAATTTTTTTAGTATATAATGCTTTTATACGGCATAAACAGCATAGTTTTTTGCATGATAAAAGGACATCTGGAAATAGTGTGCAGGACTAAATTCCACATGTCTGTTGGAAAGACTAAATTCTATGCAATGAAACTTGCCTGTGCCTGTATTGTTATTATTATTTTATTAATGCTGGTATCAATGTGACTTCATCGGCTGGTATCTCTGCCAGTCCTAATGCTTTATGAAGTCTGTTATCCAGCAGGAGACGGGATACTTCATATGGACTGTGTCCATTGAGGCTGTCCCGTTTTTCGCTGTTGATATGATTTAATAACAGCAGCGTTGTCTTGTCTGTCATTTTTTCAAAGCTTGTTCCTTTTGGAAGGACATACCTTATATATTCATGATTCTTTTCAAGAGCACCTTTTTGATCAGAACGGTTGGGATCACAATAATAAATACGTGTGCGTACTTCTCCATTTTTGCTATATTCCAGACTTTGCCGGTCCTGAAATTCATGTCCGTTGTCCGTAAGTATCACTTCGAAAAGTTTCTGGAACAGTTCAATTCCAAGTAATTCTGTTAAATGATCAAAAATCCTGGTTACTTCTTTCTGGGTCTGTTCTTCTAAAAGAAACATAAGCATAAGGCTACAGTTTCGAAAGAACATAGTCAGAAAGCAGGGACTGGTACCTTTTGCTCCTTCAACGGTATCCATCTCGATTACATAAACAGATTTGTTCGCTGCGATATATTCCAGAAATTCTTTATAGCTCCTATCTTTTCGGAAACTTCTGTCTTTAAGGCTGGCAGTAGTTTTTCTTTTCCGCTGCTTGTATACCACTTTACGGCGCAGATCTATGTTTCTGGCTTGAAAAACGCCACGGTCTATGTAAGAATATATGGTTCTTCTGGAACAGGCGATCTCATCAGCATGAGATGCGTAGATGTGGGCAATAGATTGTCCTTTTTTGAGAAACGGTGACAACAGGATGTCCAGTTTCTGTATACTTTCCGGTGTCTGATTGATTCCTTCTCTGCTTGTGGTCCTAAGGGCTTCATAGGTGTCCTGGGCGTATTTTGAAGAATAAATCTTTTTGTCCATCATGCAATTCGTTTTCTTGCTGCATCCATTGCACACATAAGGCGGTTTATTTAATTTCTCACATTCTCTTGGTTTATAAAATTTACAGACATCGCTGCATCTGAATTTTCTGCAGAGGACACATTTGTGCCGGCATTCATTATCACCGCACATATGCATGACATTACATATATTTGTCCGGGGCTTTGAACGATCATAATTATTTGCACAGGGAATAGGGGCAAATGCATCTGTACTTCTTTCCCTGATAATAGAATGACGTCTGACTTCTTTGGATATGGTACTTGGATCCTTGTTTAATTCTATTGCAATACTTCTAAATGAATCACCGTTATTTAAATGCTGTTCGATTATAATACGTGCAGATAAGTCAAGATGTTTTTGGTTACCTTTTGGTCTTCCTGTATTCATTTTATCCTCCTTCTGCACAGGCAGGGGATCATCTGCAGTAGTATTTTATAAAAAGAAGAAGGAAAAATCCATGCAGAAGTAAATTCTACAGGTATAGAATTTACTCTTGCAAGGTAGAATTTAAAAATACATTTAACCCTCATTTTTGTGAAAAGTGCCAGTTATGAAAAAAAACTTGCAAATAAGAACTAATGTTCGTATAATTGCATTAAGAGCTATCAGACGAAGGAGGTGCTTTTTTTATGAAGTGTGTGTTTGACAGTAAGCGTATAGAAATGGGGAATCGCATACGTACATTGCGGAAGAGAAGAGTGGGAAGTCAGTCAGAATTTGCGGAGAAACTGGATGTATCTGTTATCACAATATCCCGGATAGAGAATGGCATGACAAAGATTGATGCAGAACTTCTGATCAAGATGTCAGAGGTTCTGCAGGTACCGGTGAATATCATCCTTGGAATTGGGCAGCAGGAATATTTTGTATAAATACAGTTTGGGTCAATAGATATTGATTGGGAGCACAAAAGATGGAAATTCTGGTAAGCGTAGGAATGATTATATTTGCCATTGCTTTTTTTTATGTATATTTTTTGGCATCAGCAATATTGTTTTGTGATGCCCCGGTTTCATTGATAGGTGCACTTTTTTCATTCTTTTGTTTGTGTCCGATTGGAAGACACAAAATACATATTGGCAGAGAAATGAAGTATCGATGGGCAGATTGTATAAGTGAAGTAAATCCTCTTTATGTGGCTGGATTTTTCAGAAAAAACGCATCAGATAAGAATATATTATCGAATCTTAAAGGGAAATTTTACTGTGAAACTGCGTTATGTGGGATTTGGGCAATAGCGTTTATATGCAAAATATATATGAATGCAAATATCTGGAAAATATGTGACTATATATTTGGAGGCTGTTTTGTGGTTGTTGAAGTGGTCTGGTGTTATTATGCTCTGTATTATAAATGGTATTACAATGAGGCTTTTCGTTACACAGAGGGACCGGATCATATATGGAAACCTTTCAGCAATATAGCGGAATATTCCAGAAATCCTCAATTTGCAAGTTCGTATTATTATTATCGTGTGCCGTTTGAAGAGATTAAGAACAAAATAGAGCAAGAATGTACTTCGCAGCAATATATTTTTGCAGGAGCATATAGCAAAAAGGAAGTGCACTCTATAATTTACTGGAAGAAAACGGAGAAGTCTGTTGAGATTTTACAGTTGGGGCAGATGCAGAAATATTCCGAAGAAAACATGCAGATATTAAATGAATTTTTTGCACATTTCTGGAAACAGGAACTGAGTGCGGAAAAACAAAAAGTAAAAGTTATTGCAATCTTGTGCATAGAAAATGCAAACCGGGAACTGAGGAGGCATTTATTAAGCCTATGCTACGTTGATCAAAAAGATGGAGAACAGGGAAGATACAGACTTCCAGTAGTTATCCTGCATCAGGAAGAACCGCAGGTTCAGATTTTACCGTTATATTCAAAGTGGCGTGGTAAGAAAGAATATGATGAAATGAAAGAAGAAGTCAGTTCTATCCTGGGATTGAGTACTACAAGGGAAGAAGAATGAGCATAAATCGGAGGCGACTTTTTGCTGCCTCTGATTTTTCTATATTTGCCCAAAGAAAACACTTGTTCGAAAAATGGAAGTGTAGTATACTTAATAAAGAATGGATAAGGAGAATGTATGAAACAGTTAGAAAAGGCCAGGAAATACGAAGAACTGTATAAGGAATTGTTTGACAGGAACAGTAAGGTAACCACGATTTGTCTGCTGTTGTGTGGTGCTTTTTGGGTGTTAAAACTCTACGTGTTGAGTGAACAGTGTCTTATATTGTTTTTCTTTTCTGGCGGACTGTATGGGGTGAGGCGAATTCATCGAGAGCATGTTCAACTGGGCGAATATTATTTGCCAGATCAGCTAAGAACATCATCTATCTGTAACAAAGTACTGTATAAAGGTAATGTAATTCCTGTTAGCAGGGCAAATGTAATTGATGTCTGGATATTGGTATGCTGTTTGGGGGCGGCGACGCTTTTGTTATGGATTGAATGCATCTTCAGTAAAGATATTGAAGGCACTCCGGCACTTATAATGTTTTATGGCATTGTGCCTGTTATATGTCTGGAATATATTTCTGGGTTTCGTACAGTGCATAGAAGGCTCAAACGTCTGACATGGAAAAATTTTCGATATCATATAGGTTGGTGTAACATCGGTGAAAAACTGCCGAAACAATATAAACTGGGAAATTGTGAGATAACAAAGGAAAACAGGATTTTTTTCAGGACATACTATACTGTAAAGACAACCAAAACTAATAACATCTATAAGAAAGTCATGTATTGTAGAAAAGAAGAAATAAATATAGGGTCTACATACGTTCTGTACGAAATCTGTGGTGTCCGATATATACAATAGCAAATCCATAAATCGAGGGAAAAATATAGTCGAACTGGAATTCTCGGGCATTGAGTATCTGAAATTGTTTCCGTATGATGAAGAATATACCTGTGAAATCCTTGGAGTAACTCTGATATTGGAGGACGGCAAAATATTCTGGTGTGACTGTGATGGCATATCAAAAGAAGAATTTCCAGATTACAGGGGAATTTCAATTTGCGCGTCGGAACTTAGGTGGCGCTGGGGAGATGGAAATAATATAGAAACAGAGCGGGAATAAGGGGCTAAATGGCTGGACGAAACGCGAATGGCTATGCTATAATGACCCACGATATAGAGAATTTTCGTGAAGCACATATATATAGAAGGGAGCACATCCAAGAATGATAGATCAGAGCAAAATCCGTAATTTTTGTATCATTGCACATATAGACCATGGCAAGTCTACGCTTGCTGACCGAATTATCGAGATGACTGGTACGCTGACTGAGCGTGAGATGCAGTCTCAGGTCCTTGACAATATGGAACTGGAGAGGGAGCGTGGTATCACGATCAAATCCCAGGCAGTCCGTATCGTGTACAAGGCGAGTGACGGGGAGGAATATATCTTCAACCTGATCGATACCCCAGGACATGTCGATTTTAACTATGAGGTTTCCCGAAGCCTTGCAGCCTGTGACGGCGCAATTCTTGTCGTGGATGCGGCACAGGGAATCGAGGCACAGACACTGGCGAACGTATATCTTGCACTGGATCATGATCTGGATGTCCTTCCGGTCATCAACAAGATCGATCTTCCGAGCGCAGAGCCGGATCGAGTTGTCAATGAGATCGAGGACGTGATCGGAATCGAGGCACACGATGCACCGAGGATCTCAGCCAAGACAGGACTGAATGTAGAGGAAGTTCTGGAGCAGATCGTTACGAAGATCCCTGCACCGAACGGTGATGTGGATGCACCGCTCAAAGCGTTGATCTTTGACTCCATTTATGATGCATACAAGGGCGTTATCGTATTCTGCCGTGTGCTGGATGGCCGTGTAAAGAAAGGAACACAGATCCGCATGATGGCGACAGGATTTACGACAGAAGTTGTAGAGGTAGGTTATTTTGGCGCAGGTCAGTTCATTCCATGTGACGAGCTGACAGCAGGCATGGTTGGATACATTACAGCAAGTATCAAGAACCTCGGAGATACCAGAGTCGGTGATACAGTAACGGATAATGAGAGACCGTGTGCAGAAGCACTTCCAGGATATAAGAAAGTACAGCCGATGGTTTACTGCGGACTTTATCCGGCAGATGGTGCCAAGTACGGCGATCTGAGAGATGCACTTGAGAAGCTGCAGTTAAACGATGCTTCCCTGTTCTTCGAACCAGAGACATCTGTGGCACTGGGCTTTGGTTTCCGCTGTGGTTTCCTTGGTCTTCTTCATCTGGAGATCATTCAGGAGCGTCTGGAGAGAGAGTACAATCTGGATCTGGTAACGACAGCACCGGGTGTTATCTACAAGGTTTACAAGACAAACGGCGATATGATCGAACTGACCAACCCATCCAATCTCCCGGATCCGTCAGAGATCGAATACATGGAAGAGCCGATGGTAAATGCCGAGATCATGGTAACAACCGAGTTTATCGGCGCAATCATGGATCTCTGTCAGGAACGCCGTGGCCAGTACATCGGAATGGAATATATGGAAGAGACGAGAGCACTTCTGAAATACAAACTGCCTCTGAATGAGATCATCTATGATTTCTTCGATGCACTCAAATCCCGTTCCAGAGGATATGCTTCCCTCGATTACGAGCTCTGCGGTTACGAGCGCAGTGATCTGGTCAAACTGGATATCCTTGTTAATAAGGAAGAAGTCGATGCCCTTTCCTTCATCGTACATGCAGATACTGCCTACGAGCGAGGACGTAAGATGTGCGAGAAACTCAAAGAAGAAATTCCGAGACAGTTATTCGAGATCCCGATCCAGGCTGCGATCGGAAGCAAGGTTATCGCCAGAGAGACTGTCCGTGCCATGCGTAAGGACGTACTTGCCAAATGTTACGGTGGTGATATTTCCCGTAAGAAGAAACTTCTGGAGAAACAGAAGGAAGGTAAGAAGCGTATGCGCCAGGTAGGAAACGTAGAAATCCCGCAGAAAGCGTTTATGAGTGTTCTGAAGCTGGACGATAAATAATCGTTCGGGAATCGGAGGATAATAATGAAAAAAACAAGATCACGTTTATTGCTGACAGGTGCAGTCCTTCTGATGTGTACACTTCTGGCGGGCTGCGGATGCGGCAAGAAGAAAGCAGCAGATCCGGAAACAGAAGAAGTTATCAAGATCAGCATCACACCGGAGCCAACGCCTACGACTGCACCGGAGCAGGTAAATTCTGCAGCAGTTGTTTCAAGTGGTGGCGTAACGATGGTAAACAGCTATCTTGATGAGAATGCCGGATCTACATCTGCCAATACAGCAAGTGGAGCTGCGGTTGTGTCAGACAGTACTACGTCAGATAATGCTTCGACAGCAGATAATTCCAGTTTGTCAGACAACAGCACATCTGCGGATGCAAATATGTCTTCTGATACAGAGGGCGATTCTTCCGACAGCGGAGACAGCCAAGATTATTCAGAAGATGACAGCAGCCAGGATGATTCAGAATATGACGACAGTGAGGAAGATTACAGTGAGGAATACTAAGATTCCGCTGGAGTTATATGTGCACATTCCGTTCTGCGTCCGCAAATGCCAGTACTGTGATTTCCTTTCCGGACCGTCAGACCAGAAGACACGGGACGACTATGTAGATGCGTTGTGCAGGGAGATAAGAAGCATCTCACAGAAAGAAGTATATGAGGTCGTTTCTATATTCATCGGCGGCGGAACTCCATCTGTGCTCAGTGGAGAGCAGCTTTGCCGGATCATGGATGAGATAAAACAGGCATTTATTCTGAGTGAAGATGCAGAGATCACAATGGAGGCAAATCCGGGAACAGTCAGTCCGGAGCAGTTGAAACTTTGCCACGAAGCCGGTATCAATCGAATAAGTTTTGGACTTCAGTCCACGGTGCAGCAGGAACTTGACATGCTCGGAAGGATCCACACCTACGAAGAATTTCTCCAGAGTTATCACTGGGCGAGGAAAGCTGGATTTTCCAACATCAATGTAGACCTGATGTTTGCAATACCGGGGCAGACCTGCGAGAACTGGAAGCACAATCTGGAAACCATCGCAGAACTTTCACCGGAGCACATTTCGGCTTACAGTCTGATCATCGAGGAGGGAACGCCTTTCGCACAGAAGAAACTGATCCTTCCAACAGAAGATGAAGAATACCAGATGTACGAGGACACCGCGGAAATCCTGAGAAAATATGGATTCCATCAATATGAGATATCCAATTACGCCCGTGACGGCTTCGAGTGCAGACATAACAAGGGTTACTGGCAGCGCACAGAATATCTGGGAGCCGGTCTGGGAGCGGCATCATTATTTCAGGGAAAGCGTTTCAGCAATACCAGAGATATGCAGACGTATCTGGCAGACAGCACAGAACCGGAGAAGATCCGGGAGGATGTTACGGCGCTTTCCAGAAACAACGAAATAGAAGAATTCATGTTCCTGGGGCTGCGTATGACAGAAGGAATCTCTGAAAGACAGTTTGAGAGAAATTTTGGATGCAGGATAGAGGATATTTATGGCTCTGTTCTGGCAAAATATAAAGAGATGGATCTGCTGGAACATACAGGTGAGTTCTGGCGATTTACAAGGAAAGGAATCCATGTGAGCAATCCAGTCCTGGCAGATTTTCTGCTGGATGAGTGAAACGGGAGGAGAGCTGGAACTCCCGGAGCAAACAGTAATACAGAATCAATAGTAGAGTTACTGAGAACAGTAATACTACAGAGAAACAGTGCAAATTAGATATAATGAGAAAGCAGAGGAGCATAAGAAACTATGGCGGGACATACAACTGAGAAGAAATTTATCCGGATTCGGGGTGCGAATGTAAATAACCTCAAGAATCTGAGCGTAGATATTCCAAGAGATGAATTTGTAGTACTGACAGGAGTCAGTGGTTCCGGCAAGTCTTCTCTGGCTTTTGATACCATTTATGCGGAAGGACAGAGACGCTATATGGAGTCTCTGTCTTCTTATGCGAGACAGTTTCTGGGACAGATGGAGAAACCAGACGTGGAGTCGATCGAGGGACTGCCGCCTGCAATCTCCATTGATCAGAAATCCACAAACAGAAACCCGCGATCTACCGTAGGAACAGTAACTGAGATCTACGATTATTTCCGTCTTCTGTATGCAAGGATCGGAATCCCACATTGTCCGAAGTGCGGCAAGGAGATCAAGAAACAGACCGTAGACCAGATGGTAGACCACATCATGTCACTGCCGGAGAGGACCAAGATCCAGCTTCTTGCACCGGTAGTCCGAGGACGCAAGGGAACCCATGCGAAACTTCTGGATCAGGCAAAGCGAAGCGGCTATGTCCGCGTTCTGATCGACGGAAACATGTATGAACTTTCCGAAGAGATCAAACTGGACAAGAACATCAAGCATAATATCGAGATCGTAGTAGACCGTCTGGTAGTCAAACCAGGTATTGAGAAACGACTGTCAGATTCCATCGAGACTGTCCTTGATCTTGCAGACGGACTTCTGATGGTGGACACGATGGATGGAAATATCATAAATTTCAGCCAGAGTTTTTCCTGCCCGGACTGCCAGATCAGTATTGACGAGATCGAGCCGAGAAGTTTTTCTTTCAATAATCCGTTTGGAGCCTGCCCGGACTGTTTCGGTCTGGGATACAAGATGGAGTTCGATGTCGACCTGATGATACCGGACAAATCCTTAAGTATTTCAGAGGGAGCCATTACTGTGATGGGATGGCAGTCCTGCACAGACAAGGGAAGTTTTACAAGAGCGATCCTGGATGCACTGGCAAATGAATACCATTTCAGTCTGGATACTCCATTTCAGGATTATCCGGAAGAAATCAAGAACATTCTGATCCACGGAACTAATGGACACTCTGTCAAGGTTTACTACAAGGGACAGCGCGGAGAGGGAATTTATGACATTGCGTTCCCGGGTCTTATCAAGAACGTGGAGCAGCGATACAAAGAAACAGGTTCTGACGCAATGAAGCAGGAATATGAATCTTTTATGCGCATCACCCCATGTAAGACCTGTAAGGGACAGAGACTGAAGAAAGAATCACTTGCTGTCACAGTCGGAGATAAGAATATTTATGAGATAACAGCGCTCTCCATAGAGAAGCTGTGTGATTTCCTGAAAGACCTGAAGCTTTCCAGCCAGCAGGAGCTGATCGGAAAGCAGATCCTCAAAGAAATCCGTGCGAGAGTTGGGTTCCTTGCAGAAGTAGGTCTGGATTATCTTTCTTTAAGCCGTGCGACTGCGACACTTTCCGGCGGGGAAGCGCAGAGAATCCGTCTTGCGACACAGATCGGCTCTGGCCTGGTCGGAGTTGCCTATATCCTGGATGAGCCGAGTATTGGACTTCATCAGAGAGATAATGACAAACTGCTGAGGGCACTGATGCGCCTCCGTGATCTGGGGAACAGCCTGATCGTGGTGGAACATGACGAGGATACCATGCGTGCTGCGGACTGTGTTGTGGATATCGGACCGGGGGCAGGCGAACACGGTGGAAAACTTGTCGAGATCGGAACAGCAGAGACACTGATGCAGAATCCGGATTCTGTCACAGGCGCATATTTAAGTGGCAGGATCAAGATTCCGGTGCCGACGGAGCGCAAACAGCCGACAGGGTGGCTTAAGATCCGCGGAGCAGCGGAGAATAATCTCAAGCAGGTCAATGTGGATATCCCACTGGGCGTTATGACGAGTGTTACGGGAGTCAGCGGTTCCGGCAAGAGCTCCCTGATCAACGAAGTACTGTACAAGACTCTGGCAAGAGACCTGAACCGTGCGCGGACTATCCCGGGCAAACATAAGGAAATCCAGGGACTTGACCAGCTTGATAAGGTCATCAATATCGATCAGTCGCCGATCGGACGTACACCGAGATCCAATCCGGCAACGTATACAGGCGTTTTTGACCAGATCCGAGATCTTTTTGCCGCGACTGCAGATGCGAAGGCAAGAGGTTACAAGAAAGGACGTTTCAGTTTTAACGTCAAGGGCGGACGCTGTGAGGCGTGCAGCGGTGACGGAATCATCAAGATCGAGATGCATTTCCTGGCAGATGTCTATGTTCCATGTGAAGTGTGCAAGGGTAAACGTTATAACAGAGAAACGCTGGAAGTGAAATACAAAGACAAGAGTATCTACGATGTCCTGAATATGACAGTCGAGGAAGCACTGGGATTTTTTGAAAATGTTCCATCTATCCGTCGTAAGATCCAGACACTGTACGATGTAGGACTTTCCTATATCCGTCTTGGTCAGCCGTCCACTGAACTTTCCGGCGGCGAGGCGCAGAGGATCAAGCTTGCGACAGAACTCAGCAAACGAAGCACCGGAAGGACGATCTACATTCTGGATGAGCCGACGACAGGACTTCATTTCGCGGATGTACACAAGCTGGTTGAGATCCTGAAGCGTCTGACAGACGGTGGAAATACCGTTGTAGTCATCGAGCATAACCTGGACGTCATCAAGACAGCAGATTATATTATAGATATGGGACCGGAAGGCGGTGACCGTGGAGGTACGGTGATCGCAACAGGAACACCGGAACAGATCGCAGAGTGCCCGGAATCCTACACGGGCCAGTATGTGAAGAAATACCTGCAGCAATAGAGAAAATTGGGAAGGAGGCTATTATGCCTGCAAATGATATTGGAATCGATATGGGAACCAGCAGTTGTCTGGTTTATTCCACCGGCAAAGGTCTGATCCTCAAGGAGCCGACGGTGGTAGTATATGACAAGGATACAGAAAAGATCAAAGCAATTGGTGAGGAAGCAAAACAGATGGCGGGACATGCCTCTTCCAATATAGAGGTGATCCGTCCGATCCGCCAGGGCGTGATCACGGATTTCATTGTAATGGAAAAAATGCTCAAATATTTTATCCCGAAAGCAATGGGACGAAGAGCTTTTCGCAAACCCCGCATCAGCATCTGTGTGCCAAGCGGGATCACGGAGATCGAGCGCCGGGCAGTGGAGGAAGCAACCTTCCAGGCTGGCGCACGGGAAGTTTTTCTGGTCGAAGAACCGATCGCAGCAGCAATCGGCGCCGGTGTGGATGTTACGAAACCGTTTGGAAATCTGATCGTGGATATCGGAGGCGGAACGACAGATGTGGCAGTGATTTCCCTGGGCGGTGTTGTCGTCTCTTCTACGATCAAGGTAGCAGGAGATACGTTTGATCAGGCGATCATGAGCTACATACGCCGGACACATGGACTTTTTATTGGAGAGGACACTGCCGAGACGATCAAGATCAAGATCGGTACCGCGATTGAGGAAGCAAATCCGAGAGTGATGGAAGTCAAGGGACGAAATATCCTGACGGGTCTTCCAAAGACCATCAAGCTGACTTCGGAAGAAATCCGTGTGGCACTTAAAGATGCCACAAATCAGATCGTAGAGACCGTTCATGGCGTTTTGGAAAAGACACCGCCGGAACTTGCAGCAGATATCGTGGACCGTGGAATTGTTCTTGCAGGAGGCGGCGCAATGCTGAGTGGAATGGACACTCTGATCGAACAGAGAACAGGGGTAAATACACTGACGGTACAGAATGCAGTGAATGTAGTAGCTGTTGGAACTGGAAAATATGCAGAGATCATGGCGAGAATGGAAGAATGACCGCAGAGATCCGTGAACACAGAAACCAGGAATATCTGAAGTTTACTTTGGATGTCCTGGTTTTGCTGTACGGAATTCTGAGAAGCAGAAGAGAGGAACTATGAGTGAAAGCGTGACAGGGTATATCGATCATGTGATTTTTCGAAACGAAGAAAACGGATATACCGTAATGATATTAAAGGGCGTAGAAGATGAGGAAGAACTGACCTGTGTCGGATCATTTCCGGTGATTACGATGGGGGCTTCCGTGGAACTTACCGGAAATTATATCCAGCATCCGGTCTATGGAAAACAGTTTCAGGCAGCAACTCTTACCGAAAAAATGCCGGAAGATGCCATGGCAATGGAACGTTATCTGGGATCAGGCGCGATCAAAGGCATCGGTGCGGCACTGGCGGCAAGGATTGTGAGACGTTTTGGGCGTGAGACACTTCGGATCGTGGAGGAAGAGCCGGAACGGCTGGCAGAGGTCAAGGGGATCAGTGAAAAAAAGGCGAGAGAAATTGCAGCGCAGGTTTCTGAGAAGGCTGACATGCGAAAAGCAATGATGTTTTTGCAGAAATATGGGATTTCTCTGAATCTCGGAGCCAAAATCTATCAGAAATATGGAGAAACAGTCTACAGTGTACTTCAGGAAAATCCTTACCGGCTTGCAGATGATATCAGTGGTATTGGTTTCAAGATTGCGGACGAGATCGCTTACAGGATTGGAATCCATACAGATTCAGATTACAGAATCCGAAGCGGGATGATGTATACTCTTTTGCAGGCATCAGGAGACGGACATGTATATCTTCCAAAGGAAGAACTGTTCCAGAGGGCTTCGGAACTTCTGGGGGTGGATCCTTCCTATATGGAAAAACATCTGATGGATCTTTCTGTAGACCGCAAGCTGGTGCAGAAAGAAGAGAACGGAGTGGTCCTGGTTTATCCGACCATGTACTATTATCTGGAACTTAACACAGCAAGAATGCTTAAGGAACTGGATATTCTCTATCCGGAAGATCCAGAGATGATCAACAGGAGAATCGCACAGATTGAAAAGGAAACAGACACTGTTCTGGATGAAATGCAGAAAAAAGCTGTCACAGAGGCGGCATGTCATGGCCTGTTTATTCTGACAGGAGGTCCCGGAACAGGAAAAACAACCACGATCAATGCGATCATCCAGTATTTTGAGGGAGAGGGAGCAGAGATCCGGCTTGCTGCACCGACAGGAAGAGCGGCCAAACGAATGACAGAGGCGACCGGCTACGAGGCACAGACAATTCACAGACTCCTGGAATTATCCGGAATGCCTGAGGATGACAATAAGAGTGGTCAGGCAGTTCATTTTGAGAGAAATGCGGAGAATCCTCTGGAAGCAGATGTCATTATCATTGATGAGATGTCGATGGTGGATATTCAGCTGATACATTCACTTCTCCAGGCAATCATTGCAGGGACGAGACTGATTCTGGTAGGTGATGAGAATCAGCTTCCAAGCGTGGGACCGGGAAATGTACTTCGCGACATTATCAGAAGCATGGCATTTCCGGTGGTAGAGCTTAAGAAGATTTTCCGGCAGGCATCAGAGAGTGATATTGTCGTAAATGCACACAAGATCAACAAGGGAGAACAGGTGGTTCTTGACAATAAGAGCCGTGATTTCTTTTTTCTTAAGAGATATGATGCAGACATTATCATTCGCGTGGTAATTGCACTGATTCAGGAAAAACTTCCGAAATATGTAGAGGCGAAGCCTTTTGATATTCAGGTCCTGACTCCTATGAGGAAAGGACTTCTTGGCGTGGAACGGCTGAATCAGATTCTCCAGAGATACCTGAATCCGCCGGATGCATCAAAGAAAGAAAGAGAAAATGCACACGGACTTTTCCGCGAGGGCGATAAAGTCATGCAGATCCGGAATAACTACCAGATGGAATGGGAAATCCGGGGCCTGTATGGTATTCCAATTGAGAAAGGTATTGGTGCATTTAATGGAGATACCGGAATCCTCAGGACGATCAATGACTTTGCCGAGACAGCCGAGGTGGAATTTGAGGATGGCAGATGGGCAGAATATTCTTTCAAACAGCTGGATGAACTGGAACTTGCCTATGCGATCACGATACATAAATCGCAGGGGTCTGAATATCCTGCAGTTGTAATTCCGCTTCTGTCCGGACCAAGGATGCTTCTGAACAGAAATCTTCTTTATACAGCTGTCACCAGGGCGCGTAAGTGCGTAACCGTTGTCGGCAGTGAGGAGACATTCCGGGAAATGATCCGGAATGAGAAACAACAGCAGAGATACAGCTCACTGGATCGGAGAATCTGTGAGACAGAAGAGTAAGAGTGCTTCATCGGGGAGAAAGGACTTACTTGGAGAAATTTTTGAATATCCTGTATCCGAGACGCTGCCCGGTCTGTCATCAGATCCTTACTGAAAAGGGAATACTTGTCTGCCGGGCATGTGAGAACCAGCTGCATCCGATCATAAAGGATTATTGTCTCAAATGCGGAAGACCGGTGGCGCCGGAGGTGGAATTCTGTCCGGAGTGTCGGAAAGTGCACAGAGAGTTCGACAGAGGGAGAGGCGTTTTTCTCTATAATAACAGAATGCGGCAGTCGCTGCTTCACTACAAATATTATGGGAGCCGGGAATATGGTGAATACTATGCTGCTTCTATATGCAGATATATGGAAAGAGACATCCGGGCATGGAACCCGGATGTGATCATTCCCGTTCCTATGTATCCGCGGAAGCAGCGGGAGAGAGGATTTAACCAGGCGGCAGACATTGCAGACAGGGTCGGAAGAAATCTGAAGATTCCGGTACCGGATCAGATCATACGAAAGACAAAGAATACCCGGTCGCAGAAAAAACTGAGTGCTGCTGAAAGAAAGCAGAATCTGAGAGAGGCCTTTCAGATTACTGAGAGAATGGACGGACTCAGTATACTTGTCATGGATGACGTGTACACAACAGGAAGTACGATAGAAGCAATGGCTCATGTCCTTAAGGGAGCAGGTGCAGACAGAGTGTTTTTTGTGACTCTCTGCATGGGCTGGATATGATAACAGCAGGGCATTGGCGGTGAAAAAAGGCTTTTCATGGTCATGGATATATGTTACAATTAATCTATATGAGTATTTCTGTCCGGTGGAAAGAAATACGGTTTTGTAAGGAGCAGACTATGATCAACGAAGAAAAAGTTAAGATAATGACAAAGCTCGCCATGTATGAGCAGGGCAGGGGCAGGAAACATCTTCCGGTCAGCAGATATTACAGAAGTGACTATATCGGGCTGGCACTGATCAAGAATTTTTTCCTGGTTACGATCGGATATGTGCTGATTGTTGCGGCAGTAGCGGTATATTTTGGAGAATATCTTCTGGAGAATATTCACAGAATGAATCTGGTCACACTTGGAATCTATCTGATTATCGGTTATGTGATTGTTCTTGCAGCGTATTCTATTCTGACGTATATTCAGTATTCCGTGAAATATTATCAGGCAAAGAAGAGTGTACGGGAATATTACAGCCAGCTTACAGAGCTGAATAAGATCTATGCGCGGGAAGAAAAGAAAATGTCCGCCAGAGGAACAGCGGGAGGTTATCGGAAATGACAGCATTACTGGAATTTAAACAGAAAATCAAAGGCTTATTTGCACAGTATGAAGTGTATGTGATGCCTCTTTTGAAATTTATCCTGGCACTGGTTTATTTTATATGGATTAACAGCAACATGGGATATGTGAAAGCTCTTGATAATATATTTGTAGTATTGATTCTGGCACTTGTCTGCAGTGTCCTTCCGACAGGAATGATTGTTTTTGCAGGATGTGCGATGATGGTGGCACACTGTTATGCACTCGGAATAGAAGTTGCCGGTTTCCTGCTGGTGCTTCTTCTTTTCATGCTGATTCTGTTTCTGAGATTCAGCGCAGGCAAGAACATTGTAATGGTGTTTACGCCACTGGCATTTGCATTTGATCTTCCGGCATTGCTGCCAATCGGATGCGGCCTTCTGAGTTCACCGGTATCTGCACTTCCGGCAGGCGGTGGCGTGATCATTTACTATTTTGTTCGCTATGTGAGAGTACAGTCCCAGGCACTTATGAGTGCTGATATGCAGATAGTAGACAAACTGACACTTCTTTCAGATGGCATTATGAAGAATGGTGAGATGTGGCTGACACTGCTTACATTTGTTGTTGTGATTCTTGCAGTCCAGCTGATCCGTACGAGACAGTTTGATTATGCATGGAGAATTGCAATCATTGCAGGCGGCGTGCTCTATCTTGTACTTATGCTTGCAGGTAGCATGTATTTTGGATTTTCTGTTCCTGTTGCATCACAGGTTATTTTTACCGTAGTTGCAGTTCTGCTTGGAATTGTTCTTGAATTCTTTGTGTTCGGAGGCGATTATACAAGAACAGAGCGTCTGGAATATGAGGATGATGATTATTACTATTATGTCAAGGCTGTGCCGAAGGCGCTGGTTGCAACTTCTGAGAGAAGCATCAAGAAGATCAACGGCGAGCCTGCACGCGATGACAGGAAACAGAATGAGCGTGTAGTGAATTTTTCTGCACCATTGTTCCAGGGAGCGGTTCCTCCGGAAAAAGAAAAAGCAGAACCGGATGTGACAGAAAATACGGCTGCTATCGAGAAAGCAGATCTCGATGACATCGATTTCGAAAAGAAACTGGAAGAATCACTGAAGGATCTGTGATCAGAACCGTAATTTATAACAGACAGAATATAACAACAAATAAAAAGACTAGGAGGAAAGCGTGTTTATGCAGAATATCACGGGTATAATGGGAAGGTATCTTTCGGATATCAATTTACCATCCATGAATATCATTGATATCATAGAAATTATTCTGATCTCATTTTTTGTGTATCAGTTTATGGTATGGATCAAATTTACCCGTGCTTATACCCTGCTCAAAGGACTTCTGGTCATTGGCGCTTTTCTTGTGATCGCTTATATCTTCAAGATGAATACGATCCTCTGGATCGTGTCCAGGCTGGCGGGGGCGCTGATTACGGCAATCGTGGTTATTTTCCAGCCGGAACTCCGCAAGGTTGTGGAGCAGCTTGGACAGAAGAAGATCATGGCTTCTATTATTCCGTTTGATTCCGGCAGGGAAGTCAAGGAGCGTTTTGCAGACAAAACAGTTAACGAACTGATCAAAGCCTGCTTCGACATGGGTGAAGTCAAGACAGGAGCACTGATTGTAATTGAGCAGGAGATCCGCCTGGATGAGTATATCCGGACAGGTATTAATGTAGATGCGATCCTGACGAGCCAGCTTCTGATCAATATCTTTGAACACAATACACCACTTCATGATGGGGCGGTGATCGTAAGAAAGAACCGGATCGTGGCGGCTACCTGTTATCTTCCGCTTTCAGATAATATGGAACTGAGCAAGCAGCTTGGAACGAGACACCGTGCAGGTGTGGGAATCAGTGAGGTGACAGATTCTGTGACGATCATTGTTTCTGAGGAAACCGGTCAGGTTTCCGTGGCAGAGGGAGGAAGGCTGATGCGGAATGTCAGCAGCACTGAACTCCGTGAAGTGCTTGAGAGGGCACAGAACAAGAAAATTGTAGATAACAATAAACTGAGACAATTTTTTAAGGGGAGAGTGAAGCATGAAGAAAAAAGTGGCAAATAATATCTCTCTGAAAATCCTGTCTCTTATTATTGCAGTAGTCGTATGGCTCCTGGTTGTAAACATTGACAATCCGATCGGGACGAAGTCTTTCGTGGTTTCAGATGTACAGCTTCTAAATGAGGCATATATTGATGCAGACGGTAAGATGTGTATACAGGACAGTGAACAGACACCGATCCGTGTGACGATCAAGGCACAGCGCAAGATCCTTGATAAGCTCACAGTCGCGGATCTTCGCGCAACAGCAGATCTGCAGCAGGCAGTAAGCCTGGATACAGATCCTGTGATGGTGCCGATTACGGTTTCCTGTGAGAAGGTTTTACCGAATAATATTGAGGTAACTCCGAATAATTTGAGTCTCCATCTGGAAGATAAGGATACACAGGAATTTGTGGTAAATGTTACTACCAATAATACGAAACCAGACAAGAGATATGAGGTAGGTTCTCTGACCTCCAATCCGGAGAAAATCAAGATTACAGGACCGAAGTCTCTTATTAATAAAATAGATAAAGTGAATGCTTCTATTGATGTGGACGGGGCAACAGAGGATGTGACCCAGGAAACAGAAGTGAAGATCATTGACAAGAATGGAGAGGAATTCTCCGACACAGATGCAGGTTATCTTAATATTTCCAAAGTTTATGTGACTGCAAGGTTGTGGAAAGTTCAAACTGATGTTAAAATAAGTGCGGAATACACAGGTACTCCGGCAAGTGGATATCAGGTGGAGAGTGTCAGTACGACTCCGAATGTGATCAGTATCGCAGGAAGTGAGGAGGCACTGGACAGCCTGAAGGATCAGAATAATACAATCTGGGTATCAGGAAATGCGGTTGATATTTCAGGTCGGGACAGTGATTTTGAGGCAAAGATCAATATTTCAGATTATTTGCCGGAAGGACTGAAGCTGACCAGTGATTCCAGTGAGGATGTTTTTGTCAGAGTGAATATTCTGCCGGAAGGCAGCAATGTCTGTGAGGTTCCAACCAAGAACATTACTGTTGAGAACCAGCCGGATGGAATGCAGGTGGCATTTGATACCGCCAATATAGAAGTCCGGATAAAGAAATCCGATGAAAGCCTGGATGATCTGACAGAAGATGAAATCAAAGCTTCTATTGATCTGGATGGCAAGGAAGAGGGCAGTTATGAAGTTCCGGTAAATGTCAGTGTTCCGAAGGGATATGAACTGGTAGATGAAGTTACCACAGGCGTGGAAGTTTCCAGAATTTCCACAGCAGATACAGGTAATTAATTACAGGAGATACAGAAGATGATCAGTCAGAAGATAACAGTCAGCAATCCGTCAGGGCTGCATCTGCGCCCGGCAGGGAATTTGTGTAATGAAGCAATTAAGTATGAATCCAGAATTGAATTTCTCTTTAGCGGAGGAAGCGCAAATGCCAAAAGCGTTTTGAGCGTTCTGGGTGCCTGCGTGAAATGTGGAGATGAGATTGAACTTATCTGTGATGGCATTGATGAGCAGGCGGCAATGGAAGCTTTGACCAGTGCAATCAGCAATGGTCTTGGTGAATAAAGGTGTTATGAGAATAAGGAGGAGAAGTTGTGAAGAAACGAGTTGTGGCAGTTTTACTGAGTTTGTCTATGTGCATGGCTACTGCAGCAGAAGCGACAGTTGCCAGTGCAGCGGATTTTTCTGCGGAAATTACAGCTGCAGAGGATAATGATGAATCTGTTGCAGATGAAGCAGCGGACAGTCAGGATGTAGAGGATTCTACAGTAACAATAGAGGACGGTGAAGTATCTGATGAAGAACAGAATGATGCAGAGACAACACCGGAAGCAGATGTGGCAGATGCAGCTGATTCAGAGGATGAAGTAGTTGTAGATTTCAGCCCAGAAGAAGATTTTACTTCTGATGCAGTATCAGCAGACCAGGTTGTTGATGACAGCACAGCTGATGCAGTTTCTTATACAGGAGAGAATGTAGTAAGCAGCACAGAGGCAGTTCTTTCTTATCACAGATGGGAGCCAATCACTGTTGGTGGACAGCTTAGATGGAAACTTGAAAAAATCAGTGGAACCAAGACAGCATCCGCAGAGGAAGCAGGAGATGCTGTACAGACAGACGATGCAGCAGATGCTGATGTTTCAACAGATGAGGCTGTTGAGGCAGATGTGGCAGGAGAAGCAGAAGAAACATCTGAAACAGATGGAGAAACAGCGGAGGTATCCGGAACAGTCGAGGAAACAGCAGATGCAGCAGAAGAAGTATCTGAAATTACCGAAGATACGGATACAGATGCAGTGAGTACAACAAAATCTTACTACACAGCAACGGATGGTCTGGTAAAGATCACCACACTGGATGGAGATGGAAATACAGTTTTCACCGCAAAATACGCTTTTGATGAGAAAGGCTATCTGATCACAGGAACAAGCCTTGTAGGCACCAACGGAGATGACCGCTATTATTTTGCAACAGCAGATGAAGTAGAGATCACAAAACCGGATGTAAACAGTGCTTACAGTGAAGTTGTAGCTCCATACAACTCCGCACTTGGTCAGATGCAGACAAATAAATGGGTATGGGATGGAAAGAAATTCACATACTTTAACAAGACAGGTGTCCTGGAATCCAAAAAAGAGGGAATCTACAAGATCGACAGTGACTATTATTATCTCAAGAGCACCGGTGTGCCGTTCATAGGAGAAAAAAGCACTACATACAATGGCAAATCAGGACTTTACTGGTTCAAGAGTGCATCCGGTTCAAAGGATATTCCGGGTAAGATGGCAAGAAATACCTGGATTGGAATCAACAACAACAGATGGCGTTACTTCGGAAGTGACGGACGTTATGTAAAGAAAGGTGTCGGAGCATACAAGGTTCTGAATAACAGCTCCAGGCTGTATCTCCTTGATGCAAACGGATATCTTATCAAAGGAAAACAGGTCAAAGGCGCTGATGGATATTATTACATGTCCAACAGCTCAGGTATTGCATATGCAAACCGTCTTGTTAAGGTTGGAAACTATAGATACTACTTTACTTCCAACGGCCGTCGTGCAACATGGAGAAATCGCTGGGTACAGCTTGCAGGAACAGGTTCTACCAAGTACGGCAGATATTACTACTTCGGAAGCGTTGCAGGACGTGTAGAAGAAAAGAAGGGAATGCAGAAGGTAGTTGTTAACAACAAATTTATCGGATGGTTCCTGTTTACAAATGGTGGTAACAACTATCAGAAAGCATGGAGTGGTTCCAGATACTTCCTCGAAGACGGACGTATGGCAAGTGGTGTTACCAAGGTAAATGGCAAATACTACTTCTTCCAGAGATCCAGCACAACACAGTATCGTGGTCAGATGTATAAAGGAACCTGGATCAAGTATAATAATAAGTATTATTATGCAGCATCCAATGGTATTCTTCCGGTTTCTGGATGGAGAAGAATCAGATGTGACGGTAAGATGTATTACTTCTGCTTCTCCAATTGTGCAGCACTGACAAACAGAAGTGCTACCCGCGCAGGAACCAAGGGATGGCTGGACAGCAGAGGAAGATTTACAACAGGATGGGTAACCATCGATTCCAGCAGAAACCTGGCACGTTATATCAACCCGGCAACAGGTAAATGGTATACAAATACCACAGCATGGATTGACGGTGTAAACTATCGTTTCAATAAATACGGAAACCGTGTTTATGACAGAACCAGCGAGTTCAAGCGCAGCAGATATTATCTGGAATGTGACCGTACAAACGGTGTTATGACTGTATACACAGACAGCAGCAAGAAGTATCCGATCAAGACGATCCGTGTTTCCGTAGGTAATCCTACATCACTGACTATAGCAGGAACCTTCACACTGACAAGATCTCTTCGCTGGCAGCCGCTGATGGGACCATCCTGGGGACAGTATGGTACTCATGTAGTAAATGGAATCTTTGTTCATTCCGTAGCAAGTGGTCTGATGAATGGAAATAACCTTCCGGCAAGCGAATATCTGAAACTTGGAAGCCCTGCATCTCATGGATGTATCCGTGCCTGCGTTGCAGACGCGAAATGGGTATATGAGAACTGCAATGGTTCCAAGCTCCGCGTATTCGATGGTAAATACAGTGCCGATGAATGCTACAAGGGACCTCTGGGAAGAAGACCTCTTACACCACTGAGAGGGAGCAAGACTTTCGACCCGACAGACCCGAATTACGCAAACAGATAATCAGAACAAAATAAACGCTCTCCCCTGGGGGGAGGGCGTTTTTCAGGAGGAAAAGAAAATATGAGAACATACCTGGTAACAGGCGGTGCCGGATTCATCGGTTCCAACTACATTCATTACATGTTTCAGAAATACGACAACGAGATCCGTATCATCAATGTAGACAAGCTGACGTATGCAGGAAACCTTGAGAACCTCAAGGACATTGAGAATAGAGAGAACTACACTTTCGTTAAGGCTGATATCTGCGACAGCGAAGCTATCATGAAGATCTTTGATGAGAATGATATTGACCGTGTCGTTCATTTTGCAGCAGAGAGCCATGTAGACAGAAGCATCCGTAACCCGGAAGTCTTTGTCAAGACAAACGTACTTGGTACTCTGGTCATGCTGAATGCAGCCAAATCTGCATGGGAACTTCCGGATGGAACCTTTAAACCGGACAAGAAATTCCTTCATGTATCCACAGACGAAGTATACGGCTCCCTCGAGGAAGATGGCGGCTTTTTCTATGAGACAACTCCATATGATCCGCACAGCCCGTACTCTGCAAGCAAGGCATCCTCTGATATGCTGGTAAAATCCTACATGGATACCTACAAATTCCCGGCAAACATCACAAACTGCAGTAACAACTACGGACCATACCAGTTCCCGGAGAAACTGATCCCGCTGATCATCAACAATGCGCTCCAGGGCAAGAAGCTTCCGGTATATGGTGACGGCAAGAATGTCCGCGACTGGCTCTATGTTATGGATCATGCCAAGGGAATCGACATGGTACAGGAGAAGGGACGTCTGTTCGAGACATATAACATCGGCGGACACAATGAGAAACAGAATATCCAGATCATCCATATCATTCTTGATACTCTTCAGGAAATGCTTCCGGAGGGAGATCCGCGTAAAGAACTCGTAAGCGAAAACCTGATCACTTACGTAGAGGACCGCAAGGGTCATGACCGTCGTTATGCGATCGCACCGGACAAGATCAAAGAAGAAGTTGGCTGGTATCCGGAGACATGTTTTGAGGATGGAATTCGCCTGACGATCCAGTGGTTCTTTGAGCATGAGGACTGGATGAAGAATGTTACCAGTGGTGACTATCAGAAATATTACAACGAAATGTACAAAACCAAATAAAACGCTCCGATCATTCAGACGGAGGCTGGAAATGCTGCAGGCATCGGAGGAGTCTCTGAGGCTTGCGGCATTTTTTGATGTTAGAAAGGATAATCATGAAAAAGATTGTAATCATCGGGGCAAATGATTTTCAGAAGCCACTGATTCAAAAAGCAAAAGAAATGGGATATGAAACGCACGTATTCGCCTGGAGAGAGGGCGCAACCGGTGCGGAGGATGCGGATTTTTTTTATGAGATCAGTATTGTGGAGATGGATGCGATCCTGGAAGAATGCCGGAAGATCAAACCGGATGCAGTTGCTACCATAGGCTCAGATCTTGCGAATATCACGGTACAGTATCTGGCAGAGAAACTGGGACTTCCGGGAAACAGCAGTGAATGTATCAGGCAGTCTACCAACAAATATGCCATGCGGAGCGCTTTCCAGAAAGCCGGGATCCCGGTTCCGTATTTTGCATGCGTCGGAGAAGGCGAGAGCGTGGAACCGGAGCATTTCCCGGTGATCGTCAAACCGACAGATCGTTCCGGCAGCAGAGCGATCACCAAGGTCACAGATCCGTCTGAACTTCCGGCAGCGATCGAAGCCGCGATCGCACAGTCTTTTGAGAAGAAAGCGATCGTGGAAGAATATATTTCCGGAGCAGAATACAGTGTGGAAACGATCAGCTATCAGGGAAAACACACCTGCCTTGCAATTACCAGGAAATTTACGACTGGAAGTCCGCATTATATCGAGGTTGGTCATTTACAGCCGGCTCCACTGACAGATGATATAAGAAAGCAGGTAGAAGAGACCGTATTTCGTGCACTGGATGCACTGGGAGTGGAATTTGGAGCGGGACACAGTGAACTCAGGATCAATAAAAAAGGCGAGATCCGCATTATAGAGATCGGGTCACGTATGGGCGGCGACTGCATTGGTTCCGACCTTGTACCTCTTTCGACCGGACAGGATTTTGTGGGCATGGTTGTGGACACCGCAGCCGGAAATCCGCCTGTCATCAAAGCGAATGAGCCGCATATATCTGCGATCCGTTTCCTGATGAATGAAAATGACCTGCGTCTTTTGAATGATATCAAACAGAATCATCCATCTAATCTCAAAAAAGTTGTGATCGAGGGCGATGTAAAAACCGCCAGCATCACAGACAGCAGCAGCCGTCCGGGATTTTTTATCCTGCAGGCAGAGTCTTATGAAGAGATGGAAACACTCCTTCATCATGGACCGTGGGAAAATCCAATCCATGTTTTTGACACACCGGTTCAGAAACTCCGCTATAATGATGGCAAAAATACATTTTTTATGAAGAGAGATGATCTTCTTCCGTTTGCTTTTGGTGGAAACAAGGTGCGTTTTGCGCGGAAGTTTGTGGAAGATATGCAGGAAGAGCATTGCGACAGCATGATCATCTACGGAAATTATCACTCCAATCTCTGCCGTATCCTTGCAACGCTTTGTCATGAGCTGGAGATCCCGTGCTATATGGTCCATAATACTGAGGATATCAAAGAAGACAGAGAGACGAGTAACAGCCGTATCATCCGGCAGATGGGAGTTGTAGAGATCCCATGCGGCAAGGCGGGAATCGCAGCAGCAGTGGAACAGGCTATGGCAGAACTGCGTGAAAAGGGATACAAACCGTATTATATTTACGGGAATTCCAGGGGCCAGGGCAGAGAATGGGTTCCGATGAGAAGCTACGAAGCTGTGTATGACGAGATCTGCTGTTACGAAAACAGACACGGTGTTCATTTTGACTATATTTTTCTTGCATCCAGTACAAATGCGACACAGTCCGGACTTCTTGCGGGAAGTCTGCGTCAGGGAGATGACCGCAGGATCGTGGGGATCTCCGTTTCCCGAAATGCCGCAAGAGGCAGGGAAGTCATCACCGGAAATCTCAGAGAATATGCAGAAAAATTCCACAGAACACTTCCGGACGATCTGGAAGACCATATTCATTTTACAGATTCCTATATGGAGGGCGGATATGGTGCATGGTCAGAACCGGCAGCAGATCTGATCCGTCAGATCTATGGCAGTGAAGGAATCCCTCTTGATATGACCTATACAGGAAAGGCTTTTTATGGTATGGTTAAATATCTGGAAGAGAATCAGATCCAGGGAAAACAGATCCAGGGAAAACAGATCCTGTTTCTTCATACAGGAGGAACACCTCTGTTTTTTGACTTTCTTGAACAAGAGGATAAATAAGCATGAAAAAATTAATGATCCTGGGAGCGAGTTATTCTCAGCTCCCTCTTTATGAAGCTGCCAGGAAGCTTGGTGCAGCAACCGTAGCCGCCAGCACACCGGGAGACTGGCCGGGATTTGCAGTGGCAGATGAGAGCGTCTATGCAGACATCACCAATCCGGAAGCAATCCTTAAAGCAGCACAGGAAAAGGGAATCGATGGCATTGCAACCTGTTGTCTGGATGCAGGCGTGCGTGCACTTGGATACACCTGTGAGAAGATGGGGCTGATCGGTCCGTCAGCCAGAGCTGCTGATATTAGCAATGATAAATTCAAGATGAAAGAAGCTTTTATGGCAGGAGGCGTGCAGTGCGCGAGACATATCTGCATCCACAGTCTGGAAGAACTGGAAGAAGCACTTGAGAAACTGAAATTTCCGGTAGTCCTCAAGGCTGTAGACCTTATGGGAAGCAGAGGAATCTTTCGCTGCAATACCAGGGAGGAGACTTTCTTCTATTATAATAAGACTATGGAAGCAACACGAAAGGACTACTGTCTGGTCGAAGAATTTATCGAGGGTCAGGTGCTCGGATGTGAAGCTATGATCCGTGATGGAAAACTGCTTTACTGTCTGCCGAACAATATCGAAGCTTTTCAGAGCTATGTGCCGACTCCGATCGGTCATTCCGTTCCGTACAGGAAACAGGAAGAACTTGGGGCAGAGGTCCGGCATCAGGTAGAACTTGCCATCAAAGCAGTGGGACTTGATAACTGTCCGGTCAACTGCGACCTGATCGAAAAAGACGGAAAGATCTATGTGATCGAGATCACCGGAAGAGCGGGAGGAACCTGCCTGCCGGAAATGGTAAGCATTTATTATGGAATCAACTATTACGAGGCGATTGTTCGACTGGCTCTCGGAATGGATGTGGAAGAGATGTTCCGTGGCAAAACATCCGGTGTGGCAAATCTTTCCAGAACGCTGCTTTCAGAGAAAGATGGTGTTGTAAAAGCTATCCACAATGAGAATGAACCGGCAGAGGATATTGTGGATCTTTCCTTTAATATTGCACCGGGTGAGGAAGTACATCACTACACAAACGGCAGAGACCGGCTGGGTCAGGTGATCCTTCGGGGAGAAAGCCTTGAGTCCTGCGAGAAACGTCTGCAGGAGATTTTGTCGAAAATAAACATTGAATTTACGGTATGATTGTGAGAGAATAACATGAGAAATTACATTAGTTCAAAAAAAAGTATTTTTCTGATGCTTCATATCAGCCTTCTGTTCAGTTCACTGAGTGGAGTCTGCTCCAAAATGGCATCTCGGTATACAGATCATATATTCTCTGTGAGCTTTATTTTCTGGTTCGGGCTTGTTTTTGTGATCATGTTTGGATATGCGATCATCTGGCAGCAGATCCTGAAACGGATGCCGCTGACTGTTGCCTATGCCAACCGTCCGGTCACACTGATATGGGGAATCATATGGGGAGCACTGATCTTTGGCGAAAAAGTCACCTGGAATATGATCGCAGGTGCAGCCGTAATCTTTGCCGGGATTTATCTTGTAACAGGAGAGGATGGAGAGAAAGGCGGTGAGAATTCATGAACCGTCTGGAGATATCTGTCTGCATTCTGCTTTTTTCTGTGTTTATTTCATCTGTTTCCCAGATCTTACTGAAAAAAGCAGCCAACAGAACCTACGAGAGTCCACTGAAAGAATATCTGAATCCGCTGGTGATAGGAGCGTATGGAATGTTTTTCTGCTCTGTGATCCTGACGATGCTGGCACTTAAGTATGTGCCGCTTTCCATGTCACCGATCCTGGAATCCACAGGTTATATTTTTGTGTCGGTGATGGGATACTTTTTTCTGAAAGAGAAATTTACGAAGAGAAAACTGGCAGGATTTGCACTGATCCTGGCAGGAGTTATTATATTTAACATATAGAGAAATGAGGGATATAGGACATGCTGGTATCCATTGTCATACCATGCTATAATTCAGAACATACCATCGGCAAAGTGGTAGAACTGGCTATAGAAGAATTTGAGAAACTGAAAGACTACGAGTGTGAATTTGTGCTGGTCAACGATTATTCCAGGGATGGAACGTGGAATGCAATCCATGCATTGGCAGAGAAACATCCGAATGTCAAGGGAATCAACCTTGCCAAGAATTTCGGACAGCACAATGCGATCATGGCGGCTATGAATCATACGGAGGGAGATCTGATCATTGGAATGGATGATGACATGCAGAACCATCCGTCGCAGATTCCACTTTTTCTGGACAAGATCCAGGAGGGATATGACATTGTATTCGGCGTGTTCAAAGAACGAAAGTTTTCTGCATTCAAGAATCTGACAGGAGCAGTCAGCAGATTTCTTCTGTGGCATCTGCTGGACCGTCCGAAGGATATCCAGATGAGCAGTTTCTGGTGCTGCCGCCGTTATGTGCGTGATGAGATCGTGAAGTATGATGGATACAATATCTTCCTTCAGGTACTGTTTTTCCGCACAACACATAATATTGCCAATATCGAGATCGAGCACTTTGAACGTGAGGTAGGAACGTCTAACTATAACTTCCGCAAGGGACTGAATCTGTTTCTTTCCTGCCTGAATTTTACAGTGATCCCGCTCCGTGTGTCGACATTTTTCGGAACATTGTTTTCAGCGGCTGGCTTTATCGGGGCAATCGTTGTACTGGTCCGTAAGCTTCTGGATCCGACGATCGCGATTGGCTGGTCTTCTCTGATGTGCGCGATGCTGGTGCTCTTTGGAATTGCATTCCTGATGCTCGGAATCATCGGAGAATATCTCGGTAAGCTGATGCTGAATATCAACAGGACTCCTCAGTACGTGATCCGGGATAAGGCAAATATCACATCCGAAGAAGAAAAGAGGTAATACATGATAGATTTTAACAGACCGGCGATCGTCGGAAATGAATTAAAATATATTCAGGATGCTGTGGCGCAGGGGATGCTCTGTGGAGACGGCAAGTATACAAAGCTCTGCTCAGAGTGGATGAAGAAACGCTTTGATGTAAATCAGGTTTTTCTTACGACTTCCTGTACACATGCACTGGAGATGGCGGCTTTTCTCTGTGACATTCAGCCGGGGGATGAGGTGATCATGCCTTCCTACACGTTTGTTTCAACTGCAGATGCATTCGTGCTTCGCGGAGCAAAGATCGTTTTTGTAGATATCCGTCCGGATACCATGAATATCGATGAGAACCTGATCGAGCAGGCGATCACAGACAAGACCAGGGCGATTGTTCCTGTCCACTATGCAGGTGTGGGCTGTGAGATGAACAAGATCATGGAACTTGCGAAGAAATACAACCTCAAAGTTGTTGAGGATGCCGCACAGGGCGTGGAGGCATATTACCACGGCAAGGCTCTTGGAACGATCGGCGATTTTGGCTGCTACAGTTTCCATGAGACAAAGAACTATACGATGGGAGAGGGCGGCGCGCTCGTTTTCCAGAAAGACGAATACCAGGAAAAAGCAGAGATCCTTCGTGAGAAGGGAACTGACAGAAGCAAATTTTTCCGTGGACAGGTAGACAAATACCGTTGGATCGATTATGGATCTTCCTATCTTCCGAGTGAGATGAATGCGGCATATCTTTATGCACAGCTTGAGGAATGTGAAAAGATCAATCACAAACGCCATGAGATCTATGATTATTATCATGCAAATCTTAAGAATCTTGAGGATGAGGGCAAGATCCAGCGTCCGTTTGTGCCGGAAGGCTGTGTGCATAATGCACATATGTATTATATCAAGACCAGGGATCTGTCCGTAAGGAGCCGTCTGATCGCTTACCTCAAAGAAAATGGTATCTGTACAGCATTCCACTATGTTCCGCTGCACAGTTCACCGGCCGGCGAAAAATTCGGCAGATTCAGCGGCGAGGATGTATATACAACAAGAGAGAGTGAGCGTCTGGTGCGTCTTCCGATGTTCTACGATCTCTCAGAGACAGATATGGAATACATTGTAGAAAAAATACAGCAATTTGAATTTTAAATGGAGGTAACACCATGAAAAAAAGAATATGCCAGATGGCTGCGTTGGGAAGTGCTCTGCTTCTGGCGTTTTCTGCACCCGTACAGGCAGCTGCTGTTACTACGAACGGTACGCCTGCGGCAGTTGCGACCAATAATATTCAGAACTGGCCGGCTGGTCCGGAAACTACATCGGAAGCAGCGGTTCTGATCGATGCCGATACAGGAGCGGTTCTTTATGACAAGGGAATGAATGAATGCCGTTATCCTGCAAGTACGACGAAATTGATGACGATCCTTCTGGCAACCGAAAACAGTTCGCCGAGGGATATTGTAACATTTACAGAGACAGGAATCCGTGATGTGACCTGGGACAGCAGTAATATCAATGCACAGCTCGGGGAGCAGATGACAATGAAAGACTGCTGGTTTGCTGCCTACATTAAGTCTGCGAATGAAGTCTGTGCACAGATTGCAGAGCATGTCGGCGGTTCAGAGGCGAATTTTGTCGATATGATGAATCAGAGAGCCAAAGAGCTTGGCTGTACGCACACACATTTCGCAAATGCCAGCGGTCTTCCGGATGAAAATCATTATTCCAGTGCCCTGGATCTCGCAAAGATCATGCGTGCAGGACTCCAGAATGCGAGATTCCGCAAGGTGATCGAGAGTGTCGGCTACACGATTCCGGCAACAAACTTAAGTGAATCCAGACCGATGCACACACATATGCCGCTGATGGCAAAGGAATCTGATCTTTATTATGAAGGATGTATCGGAGGAAAGACCGGGTTTGCGAATGAAGCAGAGCATACACTGGTTGTTGCGGCGGAGAGAAACGGCAGGACTTATATTGCAGTGACCATGAGGGCTGCTGATCTGGGAATCAACTGTACAGACAGTACTGCATTATTTGACTATGCATTTAATAATTTTGATACAATTGATGTAAATGGAACAAAGATGACGGTTCCGGCGGGAACTACAGTCAATGATCTGACTACAGAAAGCGTAGACAGAAACGGAAAAACCATGAACCGTTATTATTACAATGGGCAGTATGTAGGGTATGTGGTGGCTGCAGATCCTACACCGACACCTACGGAGGCTCCGCAGAATGAGGAGGAAGCGACAGCAGACATTTCGACGGATCAGACTGCAGAGCAGACGGAAACAGCAGTACAGGACAGCCAGACGGAAACAAAGGGACTTTCCCAGACATCCAAAATCCTTCTTGGAGTTATGGCTGGTATGGGTGTACTCCTGATCATTCTTCTGATCCTGCTTCACAGAAAAAATTATTAGAGTACTTTTATAAGATAAAAGGAGGACAATCAATGAAAGGTATTATTTTAGCAGGCGGCTCCGGAACCAGATTATATCCGCTGACCAAAGCAATTTCCAAACAGATCATGCCGGTATACGACAAACCGATGATCTATTATCCACTGTCAACTCTGATGCTTGCAGGGATCCGTGAGATCCTGATCATCTCCACACCACGTGACCTTCCGGTATTCCGTGAACTGCTCGGAGATGGTAAGCAGCTTGGCATGAGATTTGAATATGCAGTGCAGGAACAGCCAAGAGGACTGGCAGATGCGTTCATCATCGGTGCTGACTTTATCGGCAATGATGCAGTGGCACTTGTCCTCGGAGACAATATCTTCTATGGACAGAGCTTCTCCAGAGTACTTCTGAATGCTTACAAGCGTACAGAGGAAGAAAAGGGAGCAATTATTTTCGGCTACTATGTAAGAGACCCGAGAGAATACGGTGTTGTAGAATTTGATGAAAACGGCAGAGCCCTTTCCATCGAAGAAAAACCGGAGCATCCGAAGTCAAACTATGCAGTTCCGGGGCTTTATTTCTATGACAATGATGTTGTAGAGATCGCAAAGAGCGTGAAACCGTCCGCAAGAGGCGAGATCGAGATCACCAGCATCAACAACGAATACCTGAGAAGAGGAACTCTTAAAGTAGAAACTCTTGGAAGAGGATTTGCATGGCTGGATACAGGAAACCATGATTCTCTTCTTGATGCGGCAGATTTCGTTGCGGCATTCCAGAAACGTCAGGGACTTTATATTTCCTGTATCGAGGAGATCGCGTACAAACGTGGATTTATCACAAAAGAGCAGCTTGTCGAACTGGCACAGCCGCTTCTCAAGACTGCCTATGGCAAATATCTGATCGAAGTAGCGGAGGGATTATAAAATGGGTAAGATCACAGTAGAAACCTGTCATATCGAAGGACTTAAGGTCATCACACCAACTGTATTCGGAGATGAACGCGGTTATTTCATGGAAACATACAATTACAATGATTACAAGGCAGCAGGAATCGACATGGGATTCGTTCAGGATAACCAGTCAAGCTCCCGCAAGGGCGTTCTCCGCGGACTTCATTTCCAGATCAACTATCCGCAGGACAAGCTTGTACGTGTTGTAAGCGGAGAAGTGTTTGATGTTGCCGTTGATCTGAGAGAAGGTTCTGAGACTTATGGACAGTGGTACGGTGTTGTTCTGTCTGCTGAGAATAAGAAACAGTTCTTCATCCCGAAGAATTTTGCACACGGATTTGTTGTACTTTCTGATACAGCAGAGTTCGCATACAAATGTACAGACTTCTATCATCCGAATGATGAGGGTGGACTTGCATACAATGATCCTGACATCGGCGTACAGTGGCCGATCCCGGAGGATATGGAACTGATTCTTTCTGACAAAGACCAGAAATGGGGAAGCTTCAAGGAATACACTGCAAACAGGGGTAAAAAGGATTGAATAAAAATACCTGGCTGCCTGGAGAAATCTACAGAAACAGAAGATTAGTCTTTTCTCTGGCAAAAAATGATTTCAAAACAAAATATGCCGGTTCCTATTTCGGAACAGTATGGGCGTTTATCCAGCCGATCGTTACGATCTGTGTCTACTGGTTTGTGTTTGGTCTGGCACTTCGGAATGGTTCTGACAAGGGCGTTCCGTTTGTACTCTGGCTGATCGCAGGTCTTATCCCGTGGTTTTTCTTCCAGGAGGGACTGACGGGTGGAACGAATGCACTTCTGGAATACAATTATCTGGTCAAGAAAGTGGTATTCAATATCCGCATCCTGCCGGTAGTAAAGGTATTTTCAGCGGTGTTTGTCCATTGCTTTTTTGTAGTGATCGTTCTGGTGATCTACACCTGCATGGGATACCCGCCGAGCCTGTACGCCCTGCAGCTTGTGTACTACAGTTTCTGTATTTTTATGCTGATCCTTGCTGTGACTTATATGACAAGTGCGGCAGTCGTATTTTTCCGCGACTTAAGCCAGATCATCAACATTGCCCTGCAAGTAGGTGTCTGGGTGACTCCGATCATGTGGGACTTCAATGATCTCGGGCTTGGCGGGATCCTTCAGAAAATACTCAAACTGAATCCGCTGTTTTATATTGTCCAGGGGTATCGTGACTCCCTGATAAACAAAGTGGCGATCTGGGACCACCCTGTACTGACACTTTATTTCTGGGTATTCACGCTGGCAGTATTTATCTTCGGAACCAGACTGTTCAAAAAACTTCAGGTACACTTTGCAGATGTACTGTAACATGGAGAGTAAAATGAGTGAATTTGCAATTCAGGTAAAACATCTGGACAAGATGTACAAATTATATAACAAACCCTCAGACCGTCTCAAAGAGGCACTGGGGTTCAAGGTTCCGGTGCGGGAGCATTATGCGCTCCGCGATGTGAGCTTTGAGGTCCGAAGGGGCGAGACCGTGGGAATCATCGGAACAAATGGTTCCGGTAAATCCACGATCCTTAAGATCATCACAGGCGTACTGAATCCTACCGGCGGCGAAGTGACGGTAGATGGACGTATCTCAGCACTTCTTGAGCTGGGAGCCGGATTCAATATGGAATACACAGGGATCGAAAACGTTTATCTCAACGGAACCATGATGGGATTTTCAAAAGAAGAAATTGATTCCCGTCTGCAGGATATTCTGGATTTTGCTGATATCGGAGATTTTGTTCACCAACCGGTCAAGGCATATTCAAGCGGTATGTTTGTCCGCCTTGCTTTTGCAGTGGCGATCAATATCGATCCGGAGATCCTGATCGTAGATGAGGCACTTTCTGTAGGAGATGTTTTCTTCCAGGCAAAATGCTACCGTAAGTTCGAAGAATTCAAGAAGATGGGAAGGACCATCCTTTTTGTAAGCCATGATCTGAGCAGTATCGCGAGATACTGTGACAGGGTCGTTCTTCTGAACAAGGGTGTGAAGCTGGAAGAGGGATCACCGAAGCAGATGGTAGATATGTACAAGCAGCTTCTGGTCGGGCAGGACCCGACGAAGCAGCAGGTGCAGGAAGAGAAGCCGAAGGAAAGCTGGAGTGAAGAATTCCAGGTCAATCCGAACATGCTGGAATATGGCAGTAAGCTTGCGGAGATCACAGACTTTGCCGTGATCGATGACAAGGGCAGATCCACGAATACCATCGAGAAAGGAAGTTCCTTCCAGATCCGCATGAAAGCTGTGTTCCACGAGGCGATCCAGGAGCCGATCATGGCATATACTTTCAAGGATATCAAGGGTACGGAGATCACCGGAACCAATACCATGTTCGAAAAGATGCATATCGAGCATTCGGATGAAGGTGACACCTGTACGGTGACTTTCACACAGAAGATGTTCCTTCAGGGTGGAGAGTATCTGCTCGCATTTGGCTGCACGGGATACAAGGATGGAGAATTCACGGTATTCCACAGACTTTATGATGCATGCAACATCACGGTTGTTTCCGAACAGAACACCGTAGGTTTTTATGACATGGATTCACAGGTAGAGATACAATACGGAGAAGAAAAATGAGTGAAAAAATAGGACAGGTTGTGCTGGATGACACGTATTATCCGGGAAAAGATTTATATACAGACGGTGCGATCGAAGATGAGATGCTGGAGATCGCCAGGACTTATCCAGAAGAAAAATGGAATCAGGTGATCGCAGAGCGCAAAAGCTGGCCGATCCTGTATCATTTTTCACATATCAGAGAAAATATCTTAAGCTGGCTTCCATTCACAGGAGAAGAAAATGTCCTGGAGATCGGTTCCGGCTGCGGCGCAGTGACTGGCGCACTGTGCAAGAAGGCAAAGAGCGTGACCTGCATCGAACTGTCACGCAAGAGAAGCCTGATCAATGCCAACAGACATAAGGACTTTGATAATCTTAAGATTCTTATGGGCAACTTTCAGGATATTGAGAAAAATCTTACCGAAAAGTATGATTACATCACGCTGATCGGTGTATTTGAATATGGAGAGGCTTATATTCAGAGCAGTACTCCTTATGTAGATTTCCTGAAGATCATTTCCAGACATCTCAAACCGGACGGCAAGATCGTCCTTGCGATCGAAAACCGTTTTGGACTGAAATACTGGGCGGGCTGTACAGAAGATCATTTCGGAACGCTTTTTGAAGGACTGGAAGGATATCCGACGACAAAAGGTGTCAAGACCTTTACGAAGAAGGAATTCAATGCCATCTTACGAGAGGCAGGGGACCTCAAAGCATCCTGGTATTATCCATTTCCGGACTACAAACTTCCAATGACGATCTATTCTGATGAGCGTCTTCCGTTCAAGGGCGAACTGAACAGGCTGGAGACGAATTATGACAGACTGCGCCTGCAGCTTTTCCAGGAGTCACCAGTATATGATTCTCTTCTGGACAATGATCTGTTCCCGGAGTTTTCCAATTCGTTCCTTCTTCTGATCGGCAGGGAAAAGCCGGAGATCGCAACGGTATATTCCAAATTTTCCAATGAGAGATCATCGGAATTCGCCCTTCGTACCGATATCTGCAAAGAAGGCAAAAAAGATCGTTTTGTTCGAAAAGTTCCGACAGAAACTACAGCAGAGAAACATGTACGGAATCTGGAATCCCTTTCCAGAGAGATGGCAAGGATCTATGCCAAAGAAGGTCTGGAACTGAACCAGTGCATACTGGAAAAACAGGGTGTCCGTCTGGAATTCCTCAAGGGAAAGACGCTGGAAGAACATCTCGATGCGCTGGTAGAACAGGGCAGAAACGAAGAGGCAGAGAAGCTTCTGTTCCGTTATGTTGAGAAGGTACGCCGGATCCACAGTGGAGAAGCTTTTTATAAAACACCGGAATTTGTCAAAGTATTCGGAAATGTTTCACAGGAAGGAACACTTTCCTGTAGTGGAATTTCCAATATCGATCTGGTTCCGGCAAATATCCTGATCGACAATGACAGGATTTCCGTGATCGATTACGAGTGGACGTTCCGTTTCCCGATCCCGGGCAACTTTATCATTTACAGGATGATCCATTATTATCTGGAAAGTGACGGCAAGCGCCGTGCGCTCAAGGATATGGATTTCTATACGAAGGCAGGTCTGACAGAGAAAGAACTGGAGATCTATGCTGCAATGGAGCGTAATTTCCAGAATTATATCAAGGGCAGCCATGTACCGCTTCTTGACATGTATGAGGATGTTTCACCGGGCAAAGTTGATGTACTGTCTTATTATGAGCAGCTCCGGATCGCAGGTGCAGAGCGGAAACTGCAGGTATTTTATGACAGAGGAAATGATTTCAACGAAAGCGATTCAGCCGTCTATCCGATGGCGAAGACCGGACTTTCTCTGAAGATTCCGATTTCGAAGGATGCAAAACGTCTGAGACTTGATCCTGGTGAGGCAGCAGGAGGACTTCTCCTTCACAGACTTGCCTTTGATGATGGCAGCAAGGCTGTTTTTTACAGTAACGGATTTGACATGGGCGATGGAAGATATTATTTCGGAGCCGGTGACCCGCAGTTTATCATTGAGCATGTTCAGGGCAAAACTCTGGATATCGAGATTGAAGTATTGAAAGAGCAGGAAGCAAGGGAAGAATTCTGGCAGAAATTCTCACAGGTATCTTCACAGAAAGAGCAGGAGATCCAGAGACTGAACCAGAAAATACAGCAGATGGAAAACACAAAAGTCTGGAAGCTGTACCGAATCATTAAAAAAAGTTAAGTAACTATTCAGTAGGTAGTATCCCGCGAGGTGTTTTGGCATGTTTTTGCCAAAATCCCGAGACATACAAGGCAAAATGCCATCACCGAAGGTGATTTGGAATGCATTTTGACTCGTAACTGTGAGGGTACTGAACAGTTACGGAATTAAGAGGATGTAGAATGGGTGATTTTTGTTTCAGCATAGATGAAGAACGTTACGATGACAGACATGGTCATGTGCTGAGTCTGGACGGATGGTATTCACATCCTGACAGAAAAATATATGGATTTGAACTTCTGGGAGATGGCTATGATACGGTAGAACTGCCAGAGATCCAGAGACGGGAGCGGCCGGATGTCGCACAGGCTCTTGGATGTGAATTCGGGGATTTTCTGCCGGGATTTACCGTTCAGATCCCGGAGATACTGAAACTGGCAGAGAAATATCAGAGTCTGGAACTTTTTCTCCGCGACGGTGAAGAACGTGTCAGTATCTGGGAGATCAGTGCAGACGAACTGGATGAATTGATCAAAGAAAATCTTGTGCAATATCATCTGGACTGTGTTGAGATCCTGTATGATACGATGCTGGAGATCCAGGGATGGGTCGTTGATCAGAGAGGAAGCGTGGAAGTGACGGTACATCAGGAGGATGCATCACTTCTGGACTGCCGGATCAGCAGAGGACGCAGACCGGATGTGGTCGAGAGAAGGAATCTTGATGAGGAATATAAGACGCAGGAGATCGGATTCCGGATCTCTGCGGCGCTTCCGGAGATCAAAGGCGGAGAGATCATTCTTCATTTCTGTGGTGATTCTGTCACCAAAACATATACGATTGACATCGAGGAACTTCGGAAACAAAATAAACCAAAAGGATTCTTAAGCAGGCTTTTTGGCAAAGAGAGTGTGGCAGAAGGTGGATATGAAGCATGGCTTGCGCGCCATAAGGTGGATAAGAGAACCCTTCGCAGGCAGAAACATGCTGCTTTTGCACAGAAGCCGCTCATCAGCATTGTGATTCCGCTGTACTGCACACCGCTTCCTTATCTTAAGGAACTGCTGGAGTCTGTCCGCAGACAGTCCTATGAGAACTGGCAGCTCTGCCTGGCAGACGGAAGCCCGGATGACAAGGCAAAAGAATTCATTGAGAAGCATTACGGCAGAGAGAAACGTATTGTTTACCGCAAGCTGGAAGAGAATGGCGGGATCTCCGTCAACACAAATGAGGCGGTCGCGCTGGCAGCAGGCGAGTATCTTATGCTCTGCGATCACGATGACACCCTGGAACCGGATGCTCTCTATGAGATCGTCAAAGCGATCAACGATACAGGTGCCGATGTGCTTTATACCGATGAGGATAAGGTCAGCATGGACGGCCGGCATTACTTTGACCCGAATTTCAAACCTGACTTTAACCTGTTCCGTCTGAGGGAAAACAACTATATATGTCATATTTTTGTTGTGAAAAAAAGCCTGACAGACGAAACGGGACTTCTCCGGTCTGAATTTGACGGCGCGCAGGATTTTGATTTTATCTTACGCTGCTGCGAAAAGGCGCAGAAGATCACGCATATCCCGAAAGTGCTGTATCACTGGAGATGCCACATGGACTCCACAGCGGCAGATCCTTCCAGCAAGGCATACGCATATGAAGCAGGAAGAAAAGCCGTCCGTGAGCATTACCAGAGACTGGGCATCGATGCGAAGGTGGAGATGACAGAACGTCCTGGCTGGTATCGAAGCCATGTGAAGGTTCAGGGAAATCCACTTATTTCTGTCATTATTCCGAACAAAGATCATACAGATGATCTGGAGCTGTGCCTGTTTTCCATGACACGGAAATCAACATATCGCAATTATGAGATCCTGATCGTAGAGAACAACAGCGAGAAGGAAGAAACCTTTGAATATTACAGAAAACTCCCGGACCGTTATCCGAAGGCGAGGGTACTGACCTGGGAAAAAGAATTCAACTATTCCGCGATCAACAATTTCGCTGCGAAGGAAGCGAAGGGAGAGTATCTTCTTTTCCTGAACAACGATGTGGAGATCCTGACACCGGACTGGATGGAAGAAATGCTCCAGAACTGCCAGCAGGAAAACGTGGCGGCTGTGGGAGCGAAGCTTTATTACCCGGATGATACGATCCAGCATGCGGGTGTTGTCCTGGGACTTGGAGGCATCGCAGGCCATATCATGTGCCGTGCATCGAAAGAAGACCCGGGCTATTTTGGACGTATGATCAGCGTGCAGGAGATCAGTGCGGTGACAGCGGCGTGCATGATGGTAAAGAAATCCGATTTTGATGCCGTGGGCGGTCTTGATGAGACTTTCCAGGTGGCATTTAATGATATCGATCTGTGCATGAAATTCCGTGCGGCAGGAAAGAAGATCATTTTTACACCGTATGCAGAACTGTATCACTATGAATCAAAATCAAGAGGACTGGAAGATACACCGGAAAAACAGTTCCGCTTTGACAAAGAAGTAAAGAGATTCCAGGAGAAATGGGCGCAGCAGCTTGAGATGGAGGACCCGTATTACAGCCCGAATCTTTCTGTGACAGAAGGGGACTGTTCCCTGAGAGAAGACTGAGAAATGAGGTTGGATATAGATTATGGCAAGAGAAATTTTTGAAGTGACCAAGGACAGGTTCCATCTTCAGAATCCATGTTGTTACATCCTTCAGGGAACCTGGCCAAAAGAAGCAAGAATGCGTGCCTGCCTGGACGGATCAGAAGTAAAGGCAGAGATCAAGAAACTGGAGATGGTCAGTGCACTGGAGCGTTTCAAGGATCCTGATCTGATGCGCGGCGAGAGGATCACGGCTGAGATCCGTCTCCCGGAATCGCTGGAAGGCTTTCAGAAACTTTCCGTTTATGCAGATATGCCGGACAAAAACTTCTGCTGGTTTTCTGTTCCGGTCAAAGAACTGGAACGACGCAGAGGCAAACCGCAGTTTTTTATCGAAGAAGAAAAGGTGCAGCAGGGCTTCCTGAGAGTACGTGGATGGGCTGTGGCATCTGAACCGGTCAAAATTCAGATCTTTGATGAAAATAAAGAGAAGATTTCAGCAGAAATCCTCCGTACAGAACGTGTCGACGTGGAACAGCTTTATGAGGAGACAGAGATCCATGATAAGACAGGATTCTTTGTAGAACTGACAAACCTTACAGGCAAATTTGTCTATATTGTTTTTTATGCAGGAAATACGAAGTCTGTCCATATCGCACACCTTCAGCCGACTGTCGTCCTTCGCAAAAAGGTCGAGAAATATGCAAAAAAGGGCTTACGTTACTGGAGAAGCCAGGGAAGCGTGGCGCTGGTGGGCAAAATCGCAGCCAAGGTTAAGACAGCTTCTACAAGAGAAATTCCATATCAGAAGTGGATCCTCAGGCATCTTCCGAGCCAGAAAGAACTGGAGAAACAGAGAAGAGAGAAATTCGACTTTCAGCCAAAAATCTCTATCGTGATCCCGTTATACAAGACCCCTGAGAAATACTTAAGACAGCTGGTTGATACCGTCAAGGCACAGACTTATCCGAACTGGGAACTCTGTCTTTCTGACGGAAGCGGTGCAGATTCACCGATCGCAGGACTCCTTAAGGAGCTTGCAGCATCGGATGAACGTATCAAAGTAGTTTCTCATGACCAGCAGCTTCAGATCTCTGAGAATACCAATGCAGGAATCGAGATCGCAACGGGGGATTACATCGCTTTTGCAGATCATGACGATGAACTGACACCGCATGCACTGTTTGAGTGCGTCAAGGCTTTGAATAAAGACCGCAGGATCCGTGTTCTGTATTCCGATGAAGATAAGATGTCGATGGATGGACATAAGTTCTTCCAGCCGCATTTCAAACCAGATTACAACCCGGATCTTCTCTGTACCGTAAACTATATCTGCCATCTGTTTGTGGTTGACAGAGAGATCATTAATAAAGTCGGTACTCTCCGCAGTGAATTTGACGGCGCGCAGGATTATGATTTTATTTTCCGCTGTATTGAGGCGGTAGATCATTCAGAAATCTATCATATCCCGAAGATCCTGTACCACTGGAGATGTCATGAGGACTCCACGGCCGAGAATCCGGAGAGCAAGGCGTATGCATTTGAGGCAGGAAAACGTGCGATCGAGGCACATTATGAGAGAACAGGCATCCATGCGGAAGTATACCAGGGAGAGTTCCTGGGACTTTACAGAACAAGATTTATCCGTGACCATGATCCGCTGATCTCCATCATCATTCCGAATAAGGATCATATTGATGATCTGAAACGCTGCATGGATTCAATCGATAAGAAATCAACGTATCAGAACTACGAATACATCATTGTGGAAAATAACAGTACAGATGATAAGACCTTTGCATATTACAAGGAACTGGAAGCATCCAACCCGAAAGCACATGTTGTTTACTGGGACAGAGAGTTCAACTATTCCGCGATCAACAACTACGGCGCATCCTTTGCGAAGGGCGAGTATATCCTGCTTCTGAACAATGACACAGAGATCATCAATGATGACTGTCTGGAAGAACTTCTTGGCTACTGTATGAGAAGTGATGTAGGTGCAGTCGGTGCGAGAATGTATTATGAGGATGATACGATCCAGCATGCCGGTGTAGTTATTGGCTTTGGTGGAATCGCAGGACACTGTTTCGTGCTCCAGCCTCGTGGAACGACAGGCTATTGCCACAGGATCATCTGCGCGCAGGATTACAGTGCGGTGACAGCAGCCTGCATGATGGTGAAGAAAGAAGCATTTGATAAGGTAGGTGGTCTGACAGAAGAACTTGCCGTTGCCTTTAATGATATTGATTTCTGTATGAAGCTCCGTGCAGCCGGATACCTGATCGTGTATAATCCATATGCAGAACTGTATCACTACGAATCCAAATCCAGAGGACTTGAGGACACACCGGAAAAAGTGGCACGTTTCAACAAAGAGATCCAGATATTTGAGAAACGCTGGCCGGATATCCTGAGAAACGGCGATCCGTATTACAATCCAAATCTGACCTTAAAGAGTCAGGATTTTTCACTGAGACGTATATAGGAGGATTTTCTGATGAAAGTATTAGTAACAGGCGTAAAAGGACAGCTTGGCTATGATGTAATGAACGAGCTGGCAAAAAGAGGCTACGAAGGAGTCGGCGTTGATGTTGCCGAGATGGACATCACAGACAGCGCGGCCGTAGAAAAAGTGATCTCAGAAGTTCATCCGGATAAAGTTGTCCACTGTGCAGCGTGGACTGCTGTGGATGCAGCGGAGGATAACCAGGAGGTCTGCCACAAAGTAAATGTGGATGGAACAGCAAATATTGCAAAGATGTGTGGAAAACTCGACATTCCGATGATATACATCAGCACAGACTATGTGTTTGACGGACAGGGAATCCGCCCGTGGGAGCCGGATGATCCAGTCGTAGAGCCGCTGAATGTCTATGGACAGTCCAAATACGAAGGTGAAGTTGCCGTGGAAAAATATGCTCCGAAGCACTACATCGTGCGTATTGCATGGGTATTCGGACTGAACGGCAAAAACTTCATCAAGACCATGATCAATCTTGGCAAAACACATGATACCCTGACTGTTGTAAATGACCAGATCGGTACACCGACTTACACCTACGACCTTGCAAGACTTCTTGTAGATATGCTGGAAAAAGAAGAGTACGGCAAATACCATGCAACAAATGAAGGCGGCTACATTTCCTGGTATGATTTTGCAAAAGAGATCTTCGCTCAGGCAGGTATGAATGTCAAAGTCCTCCCGGTAAGTTCTGCGGAATATCCGGCAAAGGCAAAACGTCCGTCCAACAGCCGTATGGAGAAGAAGAAACTCGACGAGCATGGATTTACCCGTCTTCCGGACTGGAAAGATGCTCTTGGACGTTATCTGAAGGAAATTATGTAAACTGATGAAAGAAAAGATGAAATCAAGCTCAAAGATCCGGACAGTGCAGAAGCTGTCCGGATTTTGTCAAAGCCCTGATGTGAGGGCGCTTTGTTTTTTATTTCTGCTGCTGAGTGCAAGCTGTAGTTTTATATTCCGGGATTATTTATATGGAAATGACCTGATGATCTTCAACGATATCGGAAGTGATACCTGGCAGCAGTACATCATGAACTATACCAGCATTGTGAACCATCTGCGGGACGGCAGCTTTTCCCTCTGGGATTTTAATAACGGGCTGGGGATCAACCAGTTTAACTTTAACCTGTTTGATCCGTTCCTGATGCTGCTTTATGGAGTCGGTGTTGTTCTGGGACCGGCACATATGCTTCTGTATATCAATGTCATTCAGATCCTCAAGATCATGGTGGCGGCGTTTGCTTTTTACTGGTTTCTGTCACAGTTTTCTTTCAGCGTGCCGTCAAAGATGATCACGTCTTATGCTTATGCGCTGAATGGGTTTCTCCTGGTGTGGGGGCAGCATTACCAGTTTGGAACGGTCGTGATCTATTTTCCGCTGATGCTTCTTTTCTGTGAGAAGTTCATCCAGAAAAAGAAAGGAAAGGCACTGTTTCCGGTCATGGTATTCCTGTGCGGGATCTACAGCGTGTACTTTACATACATGTGCCTGGCGGCGACCGGGCTGTATCTGCTTTTCCGGATCCTGATGCTGGACGGACTTACCTGGAAAGAGAGGATACAGAGATTTCTGCTCGGCTGCGCGGAGATGATCATGGGCGTGGGAATGAGCCTTGTCGTGTTCCTTCCGATGGCAGAAGTTCTCCTGAATGTGTCTTCCAGACTGGAAAGCGATGGAACAGGGCTCCTTGATTTCCTGCGTCAGTGTTTTACGCCATATTCAAGGAAGTTTTATCTGTCCATGCTCAAGAGAATGTTCTCAAGCAACTTACAGAACGGTTACGGACTGGCAAAAGGACCGCAGCAGTATGTGATGAACTATTACGAAGATCCAGTCCTTTTCTGCTCAACGCTGGCTGTTTTTCTGAATGTGCAGTTTCTTGCAGTCCTCCGAAAAGCAGACATGACGAAGCGGGCAAAAAGAGTACTCTATGGAGTGGCTGCCCTGATCCTTGTCGGAACTGCACTCCCGGTCGGAGGAACGGTCTTTAATTACTTCACACTGCCGACACAGCGTTATACATTTGTGCTGATGACGGTCTTTCTGCTTTTGATGGCGTGGATGCGGGATTACATGCGAAAAGGCGGCAAGCTGAACCTTGTGCTGATTCTTGCGGTGACTGCCCTCATGGGCTGGGCATACTGGTGCGGATATGAGCAGGCGGGTTTCCAGGAATACAGGACAAATATCCTGATCCTGACCGTCACAGGAATTCTGACAGCCGTCTGCCTGACGCTGCTCTGTTTCCTGAAGGATATACAGATAAGAAATGTGATCCTAGGAGTTATGGGCGTTGTGCTTGTCGTGAACGTGGTTTCTGAGGGCGGAACAAATTATCAGAACCGCGTCACCATGAAAAAGACAGATGTTCCGGCAGAAGTGATGGTGCAGGAAACACAGCGCTATGAGGAGATGCGGACTTCTGATGACAAGGAGATAAAATACCGCGCAGAGATCGAGAAACCGCAGGATTTTTTCCGGGAGATGTACCGTGTCGATCTTGCGGACTGCCTGAACTATCTCAAAGAAAAGGATCCGACGTTCTACCGTGTAGAGAAAGATTATATTTCGGGAACTGTTTCGATGGATTCTTCCGGGCAGGGATACCGCGGGATTTCGACTTATAATTCTGTCATGAACGGAAATGTCAAAGAATTTGTCGAGACCTGTTATCCGGAACTGTTTTTTGCAGATCACAATCATTATACGTTCTGGAACAATGTGGACGATAACTGGCTGGCTGCTTTCCTGGGCGTGAAATACATCCTTTCCGGAAACGGAGAACCGGACGAGACAAAATATAAGCTGCTGGATCAGGTGGGAAGTCTTTATATCCATGAGAATGTACTGGATGCACAGACAGCGCATTTCTATACGCAGGATATTTCAGAGGAGAGCCTTAAGGAACTCTGCACAGAGGAGAACAGGGAAGAACTTCTCGGAGAGGCGATCGCCCTGGAGGATGGAACGGAGATCGGAGATGCATCTGAGATCCAGACACTCAAACCCGAGGAGCAGGAGACAGCAGAGCAAAATTCTTCCGTGACGCTGGATGCGCCGCAGAAAGACTCTGTTGTGACAGGAAGTGTCCATGCAGAAGCAGATGGATATGCCCTGTTTATGATCCCATATGAAAAAGGCTGGAGTCTCACGATCGATGGAGAAAAAGCGGAACTGCTCCGCGGCGATATCGGATTCCTTGCATGTGAAGTGCCAGAGGGAGATCATACGATCCTTCTTACCTTCGAGGCACCGGGATTAAAGGCAGGCACGATAGGAAGTGTGCTGTTCTGGATCTTGTTTGCACAGAGCAGGCTCCTGATCATACGAAAGAATAAAACCAGAAAATCAGCGGGTGCTTGAGGGCACACCGCTGATTTTCTGGTTTATGAGAAGTGAAAAAAATTTAAGATTTTGCTACTTTGATGATTCTCCAGAGAAGTAGAAGGAAGAGTATGAGACCGGCACCGCCGAACAGGATGTATGGAAGATTGTTCCTGTCTGCGGAATATTCTCTGGCAGCTTCTATATTCTGGTTGCTTTCAGTAGAAAAAGAAGAATTGTCTTCATGGGTGGCTGCCATAGTTGCTGTTCCGACAGGAGTACCACCAAAGAAATACTGACGGCTGTACTGTCCGTTTTCCTGTTCTTCGCCATCTTCAGTAGTGAGACTGTCTGCTGTGGCGCCGACAGGTACGTAGACATTGCCGCCAGAAACCATGTTGAAGTCGTTGTCTCCGAGGGAGAGCATCTGGAAATTATCAAATCCGTAGTTAAACAGGCTGACTGCTTCTGTTGTAGTTACACCGGAAGCACCCTGAAGAACAACAGCGATCAAGGTGACATCGTCCTTTTCGGCTACACAGACGAGTGTGCTGCCGGAGGCTTCTGTATAACCTTCCCTTCCACCAAGACAGTACTGATAATAGGCTGCATTGGATGAAGACATCAATGGAAAATTGTTGGTTAGTACACGTTCACCACCGGATACGTTAGTCGCTGGGATCGTATAAGAAACTGTATTGGAAATGGTCAGGAAGGATTCATTATCAATAGCTGCCTTCATAATAAGTGCCATGTCATGTGCGGTGGTATGCTGATTTTCATCTGGAAGTCCGGTAGACTTGGTAAATACTGTGTTGGTGCAGCCAAGCTGTGCAGCCCGGTCATTCATCATCTGAACGAAGTTTTCAACAGAACCGCCAACGTGTTCTGCAACCTGAAGTGCGATGTCATTTGCTGAGGAGAGCATGATCGCATAGAGGCATTGTTCCATTGTAAAAACCTCTCCAAGCTGTGCGGAAATATTGGCACCTCCGTCAGTAACACCGGAAACACCGGTTTCTGTCATGGTGACTTCATCAGTAAGCTGCGAATTTTCAAGAGCGACCAGGACAGTCATGACTTTGACTGTAGCACCGGGATACAGTTCCTGATCCATGTTTTTGGAATAAAGCATCGTCTGTGTGCTGTCCTCCATGATTACGGCCGCTGTGGAAGTAATCTCTGGTCCCTGAGGCCATCCCGGAATGCTGTTTGTTGTTATAGCAGAAGTAGCAGCCTGGGCAGTATCTGCGGCTGTTTCCTCGGCGGCCAGGACCGGTGTCTGGAACAATACAGAACAAGAAAGTCCCAGAGCCAGAAGACCGCTGTATAATCTTTTTAATCTCATAATCTATCTCCTGTGACTGATAAAATAGTGTGTCGTTTTTAACAAAAAATACATATCAATTCATATCATATCCCATTTTTCGACGCAATTCAAGCAGAATGATATAGCCCCTTGCAAAAATAGGCCTGGAATGATAAAATAAAGCCGATTATGAGTAAAATTATTGTAAAATATGTGTTGCTGTGAGCAGTAACAAATAAGTAAAGTCTGAGGACACAATATATGAATAAAAAACAACAGGCAGGAGGCGGGATCCAGTGGGGACGCATGCTCAAGAAACTGAATCCCTACACGATCCAGAAGGGCTTCCGCTATCTGAAGCACTATGGACCGAAGGAATTCTGGATCCGTCTCCATGAACGTTTTGAGCCGGAAGAAGTTCCCTATGGTCCGTGGTATGAAGCGTATATTCCGGATAAGGCGGAACTTGAGAAGCAGAAGAAACATAAGTTTGCATACACACCGCGGATCAGTGTTGCTGTGCCGGCATTCCGTACACCGGAGGTTTTTCTGCGCCAGATGATCCAGTCACTTCTTGACCAGACCTATCCGAACTGGGAACTCTGTATTGCAAATGGAAGTCCGGATGATACGGAGATGACAGCCATCCTTAAGGAATATGCGTCAGCAGATCGGAGGATCTGCGTCAGAGATCTGGGCGAGAATCTGGGAATCGCAGGAAATACCAATGCGGCACTTACGATGGCATCAGGAGAGTTTGTGGGTCTTCTGGATCACGATGACCTTCTGGCACCGAATGCCCTTTATGAGATCGTTAAGAAACTCAATGAGGACAGAGAACTGGATGCCGTTTACACAGACGAGGACAAGGTCACAACAGACTTAAGTGAACATTTCCAGCCTCATCTGAAACCGGATTTCAACCTGGATCTCCTGAGGTCCAACAACTATATCTGCCACTTTTTTGTAGTCCGCAAGACTATCGTGGATAAGGTCGGCGGTTTCCGTCAGGAATTTGACGGGGCACAGGATCATGACTTTATTTTCCGCTGTGTGGAGGAAGCTTCCGGCAGAGTCGGACATGTACCGGAGATCGTTTATCATTGGCGTACACACAAGGCATCGACTGCAGATAATCCTGCCAGCAAGATGTATGCGTTTGATGCAGGCAAAAGAGCAATCGAAGCACACCTCAAGCGCGTGGGCGTAGAGGGTGAAGTAAGCCATACACCGGATCTTGGATTTTTCCGCGTGAAATATCCGGTCCACGGAGAGCCTATGGTTTCTATCATCATCCCAAATAAGGATGAGAAGGAATCCTTACAGGCATGCATAGAATCCATCAGGGAAAAAACAGAATATCAGAATTACGAGATCCTGATCATTGAGAATAACAGTACTTCCGAGGAGATTTTTCATTATTACAAAGAACTCTCCAGAGATCCAAAGATCCGTCTGCTCAGATGGAAGAAGGAATTCAACTATTCTGCCATCAACAACTATGGTGTCCGCCATGCAAAGGGCGATTACTTACTGTTCCTTAACAATGATGTGACGGTGATCACACCGGGCTGGATCAAAGAAATGCTCGGTGTCTGCCAGCGAGGAGAGGTCGGGGTGGTCGGCGTGAAGCTGATCTATCCGGACAATACGATCCAGCATGCAGGCTGTGTGATCGGTATCGGCGGCATTGCAGGCCATATGTTTGTTGACATGCCGGCGAACAGAACCGGGTATCTCCACAAGGCTTCGATCCTTCAGGATATGAGTGCTGTGACTGCGGCGTGCATGATGATGAAGCGCAGTGCATTTGAGGAAGCAGGCGGATTTACAGAGAAACTGTCTGTTGCATTTAACGATGTGGATCTGTGTCTGAAAGTTCGTAAGAATGGAAGTCTGATCGTGTATGATCCATATGTTCAGTTATATCATATGGAATCCAAGACGAGAGGTGCAGAGGACAGCGAGGCGAAGGTCAGACGTTTTCAGGAAGAAATTGAATACATGCGCTGTCAGTGGATCGACATCCTCAGGAAAGGTGATCCTTACTATAACAAGAATCTGTCTCTGACCAAATGGAATTACTCCCTTCGTCCGATCCGGGGAATGGAGAATAAGGAGAAATAATATGGAAGTATCGGTTGTCATACCGAATTATAATGGAATTGCGTTTCTGGACAGCGTACTTGCAAGTCTGGAAGGGCAGACACTCAAAAATTTCGAAGTGATCTTTGTGGATAATGGTTCTTCTGACGGAAGCTGTTCTTTCGTTGCGGGCAATTATCCGTGGGTGCATATCATTGAACTGCCTGAAAATTATGGTTTCTGCAAGGCAGTTAATGAAGGGATCAAAGCTTCCAGAGCACCGTATGTCCTTCTTCTGAACAATGATACAGAAGTGAAAGAGGATTTTCTGGAAGAGATGGTCGCCGCGATCCGCAGGCACAAGAGAGCTTTTTCCTGTGCGGCGAGAATGGTGCAGTATCATGACAGAGACCGCCTGGATGATGCAGGCAATTTCTACAATGCACTTGGCTGGTCTTTTGCGAGAGGCAAGGGCAGGGATATCCATACGTATGAGAAGGAAGAACAGATATTTTCCTCCTGCGGCGGTGCTGCGATCTACAGAAGAAAACTTTTTGAAAAGATTGGATATTTTGACGAAGAACATTTTGCATATCTGGAAGATACGGATATCGGATACCGTGCAAGGATCTACGGTTACGAGAACTGGTATGCGCCAAAGGCGGTCGTTTACCATGTGGGAAGCGGCACGAGCGGATCCAGGTATAATTATTTCAAGACCAGATATTCTTCAAGAAACAACGTTTATCTGATCTACAAAAATATGCCGCTGCTTCAGATTATTCTGAATCTTCCGTTCCTGGCAGCAGGATTTTTGATCAAGTTTTTGTTTTTTGCTGTCAAGGGCATGGGCAAAGAATATCTGGCAGGTATAAAGAATGGATTTTCCATCAGCCACAAGGGTCGAAAAGTCCCGTTTTCGATGAAACATCTGCCAAATTATGCCAGGATTCAGCTGGAATTATGGAAGAATATTTTTGTCAGATTTACTGCGTAAAGGCGGATTTACAGATCGCAGAGCTAAATTTTATAAAATAAAATTTGGTATTTTATTGATTTTGACAGTCAACTATTATAAGATAAACACACATAATGAAACAGTGAGGTGACAGAAATTGATTCAGGATAATCAGAAGAATTTCAGTCGTCTCCAGATGTTAATTGATGCCGTTGTAATTGCGGTTGCTTATGTCCTTGCGTGGATGATCCGTTTTATCGGACCGTTTTCGTATTCGGCAGTCCGGGCACTGGCGTTTGAGCAGTATATGTTTGCCCTGATCTTTATTATTCCGGGCTATCTGCTGCTATACCAGGCGTTTACCTTGTATGAACCTTTGCATCTGCAGGGGCGGCGGCTTGTGCTTGCCAATATTGTCAAGGCAAATGTTCTGGGACTTCTTCTTGTAGTATTCAGTCTTTATATGATCGGAGAGCCTGATTTTTCCAGACTTACGGTCTATATTTTCTGTGTAGTTAACATCTTTATGGAATGGGGAGTCAGACTTCTGATCTATTCTATCCTTAAGGATATGCGAAAGAGGGGACTGAACCAGAAGCAGATACTGCTGGTAGGTTACAGCCGTGCAGCGGAAGAGTACATTGACAGAATTAAGGAGAATCCTCAGTGGGGATATATCGTCCGTGGAATTCTGGATGACAATGTACCGGCGGGAACCCTCTATAATGGAGTAAAGGTGATCGGACGTATTGCGAATCTGACCGTGATCCTTCCTGCAAACAGACTGGATGAGATTGCAATTACATTGGGATTAAGTGAATATTATCGTCTGGAGGAGATCGTTGCAATGTGCGAGAAATCCGGAGTACACACGAAGTTTATTCCGGACTACAATAAGATCATTCCTACAAAGCCATATACGGAGGATATACTGGGACTTCCGGTGATCAATATCCGTTATGTGCCGCTGAGTAATACATTTAATGCCATGGTCAAGAGAACTATGGATGTTGTAGGTTCTATTATGGCGATTATTGTTTCTTCGCCGGTCATGCTTCTGATGTGTATCCTTATCAAGCTGACCTCACCAGGACCGCTGATCTATAAGCAGGAGAGAGTGGGACTTCACAACAAGACTTTCCGTATGTACAAATTCCGTTCCATGGAGATTCAGCCGGAGGCCGAGGAGCGTAAAGCGTGGACGGTCAAAAACGACCCGAGAGTTACCGGAATCGGCAAGTTCATGCGAAGGACAAGTATCGATGAACTTCCACAGCTTTTTAATATTCTGAAAGGCGATATGAGCCTGGTAGGACCAAGACCGGAAAGACCTTTCTTTGTAGAGAAATTCCGTGAGGAAATACCGAGATACATGGTCAAGCATCAGGTGCGTCCCGGACTTACAGGATGGGCACAGGTCAATGGTTACCGCGGAGATACATCCATCAGGAAGCGTATAGACTGTGACCTGTACTACATTGAGAACTGGAGCATCGGATTTGACATAAAGATTTTGTTCCTGACAATTTTCAAAGGCTTTATTAACAAAAATGCATATTAAGTAAGAAGGAGAAAAGATGGCAAGAAAACCAAAATCAAAAAAGAAAAAGATACTTTTTGCGGTTGAGATCATTGTACTTCTGGTATTTATCGGCGGACTTTATGTTTACGGTCAGCTGAATACCAAACTGGACAAGATCCAGCAGCCGGTATTGGACGAAAGCAAGATCCAGGTAAACCAGGAAGTACAGGATTCCATTGATTCTGAGACCTCCACACTGACCGGATATACCACATACGCTCTGTTTGGTATTGACCACCGTGACAAGAACACTGCTCTTGGTGGAGAAAACAGTGATACAATTATTATTGCAAGTGTCAACAACGACACCAAGGACGTTAAACTTGCATCTGTTTACCGTGATACACTTCTGAACATGGGATTCAGTGACAAGGAAACCTATTCTAAGGCAAATGCCGCATATGCTTATGGAGAAGCAGAGCAGGCAATCACCATGCTGAATACAAACCTTGACCTGAATATTTCTGATTACGCGACCGTAAACTTCAATGCGCTGACAACCATTATTGATGACCTTGGCGGTCTGGATATGGATATGTCCTATGCAGAGATCGTTCATATGAACAACTACTGTGTGGAAACCGCAGAAGAAACAGAAAAAGATTACACACCGATCGAACTTCCGGAAGAACCGGAGGACATCGAAAAAATCCAGTATACTTACCATCTGAACGGTGTACAGGCAACTTCTTACTGCCGTATCCGTTATACAGCAAGCCTGGATATGGGACGTACAGAACGTCAGCGAAAAGTTATCCAGATGATCGTTGACAAAGCAAAATCAGCAGGACTGAGCACGATCTTCAAGATCATGGATGATGTATTCCCGATGGTAACCACTTCCATGGACAAGACAGAGATCCTTCAGATGCTTCCGACACTCATCGGATACAGCGTCAACGATACAACCGGTTTTCCAAGTTCTTTCAAGTTCTCCAATGTTAAGGGAAGCGTTATCGTGCCGACCTCACTGGAGTCAAACGTTATTGAACTTCACAAATTCTTGTATGACGATCCGAACTATACACCTTCTGCAACAGTACTTGCAAACAGCCAGAGAATCCTTGAAATCGTCGGCGGTGAGGCAAGTCTGGATGATACACAGAAAGTAACCGAGGAAAACAGTGCAAATGATACCGTTATTTATGAGAATAACGGAACAACATGGGAAAATACTGCCGGAAGTGACGACAGTGGAAGCACTGATAATGATTACACCGGAGGAGATACAACCGGAGGAGATACAACCGGAGGAGATACGACCGGAGGAGATACAACCGGAGGAGATACCTCTGGCGGTGATGATTACACCGGAGGAGATACAACCGGAGGAGATACTTCCGGTGGTGATGATTATAACGGAGGAGATACAACCGGAGGAGATACTTCTGGCGGCGATGATTATGGCGGAGGAGATACAACCGGAGGAGATACTTCCGGCGGCGATGACGGCGGTGATTACTCCGAACCTGATTATGGCGGAGACGGCGGCGGTGAAGACATTGCAACAGAATCCGTAGAAGCAGCTTAAGCTACGAAACAATGATATAAGATGATCAGAAGGGAATTTCTCAGGCAGGAATTCCCTTCTGTTATAAATGGAGATTTATACAATGGAAAAAACAACAGATGTGATCATTCCCACATATCGCCCGGGAAAAGAATTTGGCAGGCTGATCGAGCGTCTTCAGAAACAGAGCTGCCCGATCCACAGAATCATCATAATGAATACAGAGGAGAAATTCTGGAATAAAGAATGGGATGAGAAATATCCATTTCTGGAAGTTCATCATATCCCGAAAGCAGAATTTGATCACGGCGGCACCAGGAAAAAAGCAGCCGCGCTGTCTGAGGCAGATATCATGGTATTTATGACACAGGATGCACTTCCGGCAGACAAAGAGCTGATTCAGAATCTGACAGGAGCACTTTGTTCTGATGAGCAGATCGGGGCTGCCTATGCCAGACAGCTTCCGAATGCCGAGTGTAGTTTTGTGGAGCGTTACACGAGATCTTTCAACTATCCGGAAATTTCCTGCGTTAAGACGAAGGCTGATCTTCCCAGGTATGGTATCAAGACATATTTCTGCTCCAATGTATGTGCTGCTTATAAGAAAGATATTTTTGAGAAGCTTGGAGGCTTTGTAGAGCGGACAATCTTTAATGAGGATATGATCTATGCCGGAAATCTGATCCAGGCAGGATACGGGATCGCCTATGCCGCAGATGCAAAGGTGATCCATTCTCACAATTATTCCTGCATGCAGCAGTTTCACAGAAACTTTGACCTGGGTGTTTCACAGGCAGAGCATCCGGAAATTTTTGCATCGGTGAAATCAGAAGGTGAGGGCATCCGCCTGGTGAAGCAGACATTCCGCTATCTCCTTTCCAGAGGAAAGATCTGGCTGATCCCGGGTTTTGTCATGCAGTCAGGATGCAAATATGCGGGATATCTGGCAGGTAAAAAATATCAAAAACTTCCTCGCAGAGTCGTTATGTGGTGTACAATGAGTCCCTATTACTGGAAGGCATTCTGACCAGACTGAGAGAAGGGAAACAAACAGCAACACACGCTTTTTTAAAGGAGTTATCACACTTTGAACACAATTGACTGATACACTGTTTTCATACAAGAAAAGGATAAGAGAAAGGAGCAGAAAGATGGACGATGAAAGAAGATGGAATTCGGCTCCGCAGTATGAGAAGACAGTAGAAGATTCGAATGTGCCGCCTTCCTACGCACACTATCATATGCATCAGGGAACAACGACGCAGAATTCAGGAACATCAGATAAAAGAGTGACTCCAGGAAAACAGAAACCACAGAACAGACTGGGCACCACGATTGGACTTGCAGTTGTATTTGGTCTGGTAGCAGGCATTGTTTTTCAGGGTGTGAATCTGGCAGCAGGTTTTATAACAGATACGACACAGACAGATACCGTGCAGGAACAGATAGATACAGCACAGCTTGTGACAGAAGCATCTGCTGATTCAGGAACAGGGCAGGAAGACACAGCTGCCACGGGAACAGCAGGAAGTGTAGCAAGTGTGGCCAGGGCAGCGATGCCGACGGTCGTGGCGATCACATCAGTAAGCATTCAGGAAATTCCGTATTATTTCGGATTTGGATTTTCTTCCAGAAGCACACAGCAGTATTCCAGTGAGGGCAGTGGATCAGGCATTATCGTTGGGGAAAATGACGACGAACTCCTGATCGCGACCAATAATCATGTAGTATCCGGAGCGACGACCTTAAGTGTCTGCTTTATGGGCGATGATGTGGTCAGCGCAGAGCAGGAAGCAGCAGAGACTGCTTCTGACAGCACCGGAGATGTCAATGTAGAGGATGCTGTCAGTGCCAAGATCAAGGGAACAGATGAGACAAACGATCTGGCGGTGATCGCAGTTGCGAAGTCGGATATTCCGGCAGATACACTTTCCAGTATTAAGATCGCACAGCTTGACACTTCAGATGATCTGGATGTTGGAGAGCAGGTAGTTGCAATTGGTAATGCGCTTGGTTACGGACAGTCTGTAACTTCCGGCTGGATCAGCGCATTGAACAGAACCATTTCTACAGATGATACGACCGGATCCGGACTTATTCAGACAGATGCGGCAATCAACCCGGGTAACAGTGGTGGTGCGCTTCTCAACATGAAGGGTGAGGTTATCGGAATCAATTCAGCCAAGTTTGCAAGTAATGCAGTAGAAGGAATGGGATATGCTATTCCGATTTCCAAAGCACAGCCGATCCTGGAGGAACTGATGAGCCGTCAGACAAGAGACAAGGTAGACAGCTCGGAAGCGTCTTATCTGGGAATTACACCAGTAGATCTTTCTTCTGAGACAATGGAGATGTTTGACATGCCTGTAGGTGTTTTTGTAAGCGAAGTAAGCGAAGGTGAAGCTGCTGCGAACGCAGGGATCCAGAAGGGTGACATCATCACGGGATTTGACGGACAGGCAGTTACTGGCAGGGATGATCTTGAGAGCAAGATGGTCTATTATGCAGCCGGTGAGACGGTTGATGTGACGATTTCAAGGGCAGAGGATGGACAGTACGAGGAACAGACTGTGCAGGTAACTCTGGGGAAACGCCCGAAGTCAGGATATGGAGACTGAAGCGTGGTTATAGGATAAGTATTTTATAAAAACTTTAGTTTACAGTTTGGATGGTTATGATATAATGAACGCATAGGCTCTGGACCAGGATCAGGTTCGGGGGCCTGTGCGTTCTGTATTTTACAGAACCAAAACCGAAAGGAGCAAATTATGTCAGATAAATACAACGATGATATCATAGAGGAAGAGATTCAAAATGAGGATGACGACAACAAGTATGAATCGGAGAAATTCTGTACCCTCTGCCGCAGATCAGAGAAGCAGGCGGGTAAGATGATCGATCTTCCAAATAACATACATATCTGTTCGGACTGCATGCAGAAGAGTTTTGACAGCATGAACCAGCAGATGAGCAGCAGCAATTTTAATTATAATGATTTTTTTAACATGCCGAATATCAGCATGATTGATTTAAGCAGTTTACAGAACCCGACACAGCATCAGAAGGTCAAACCTAAGAAAAAAGAAAAGAAAGCTGAGCCGGTTCTGGATCTTAAGAAGATCCCTGCACCGCACAAGATCAAAGCAACACTGGATGAGTACGTGATCGGACAGGAGCATGCCAAGAAGGTTATGTCTGTGGCGGTCTACAATCACTACAAGAGAGTTGCAACAGATACGATGGACGATATCGCTATCGAGAAATCCAACATGCTTATGATCGGACCGACAGGATGTGGCAAGACCTATCTTGTCAAGACACTGGCGAAGCTTCTGGATGTGCCGCTCGCGATCGCGGATGCGACTTCTCTGACTGAGGCAGGCTATATTGGGGATGACATTGAGAGCGTTGTTTCCAAGCTTCTGGCAGCAGCAGACAACGATGTGGAGAAGGCGGAACACGGTATTATCTTTATCGATGAGATCGATAAGATCGCCAAGAAGAAAAACACCAATCAGAGAGATGTAAGTGGAGAAGCTGTACAGCAGGGAATGCTGAAACTTCTGGAGGGAGCTGATGTAGAGGTTCCGATCGGAGCAAACAGCAAGAATGCAATGGTTCCGCTGACTACAGTAAATACCAGAAATATCCTGTTTATCTGTGGCGGTGCATTCCCGGATATTGAAGACATCATTAAGGAGAGACTGAACAAGCAGGCATCCATTGGATTTTATGCGGACCTGAAGGACAAATACGACAATGATCCACATCTTCTGGAGAAAGTGACCGTAGAGGATCTTCGAAACTTCGGAATGATTCCGGAATTCCTTGGCCGTCTGCCGATCATCTTTACGCTGAACGGACTGGATGAGGATATGATGGTCAAGATCCTTTCTGAGCCACGTAACGCAATTCTCAAGCAGTATCAGAAGCTTCTGGCACTGGATGAGGTGAAACTGGAATTTGACGACGGTGCACTTCATGCGATCGCAGCCAAAGCCATGGAGAAGGATACAGGAGCCAGAGCACTTCGTGCAATTCTGGAGGAATATATGCTGGACATCATGTATGAGATCCCGAAGGATGACAGCATTGGTGAAGTTATCATTACGAAGGAATATATTGAAGGAACCGGAGGACCACAGATCCTGCTCCGCGGGCAGGAAGTTCCACTTCTTACAGAGAATAACTAGGATTTCATAAGAAAGAGAGGAATTTTATTATGGCAAAGGATTTTTTTGGCACCTTAGGAGAAACACTCACAAAGACAGCACGAGAACTGAGCGGCCGTGCAGAGGAAGTCTATGAGACACAGCGCCTCAGAAACAAGATCTCCGGTGAAGAAAGACAGATCAACAAGGCGATGGCAGATCTCGGCAAGATCATCTACAAACGCTACAGAGATGGCGTTCCGGTAGACGAAGAGGAGAAGGCAATCTGTGAACAGATCGATGACAGAATGGCCCAGGTAGACAAATACAAAGAAGAGATGGACGGTGTCAAAGGAAACAGATTCTGTCCATCCTGCGGTAATCCGATTGGCAGAAATGATGCGTTCTGTTCCAGATGCGGGGCAGCCTGCCCGATTCCGGAACCGGAGGAAGAAGCCGGTGATACTGTGGACGGAACAGCCGAGGAGATTTATGAGACCGAGGAAACTTCCGAAGAAGTTGATGTGACAGACGGCACAGAGGAGACAGGGAGTAAAGTCAGCCTCTCCAAAGAAGAGACTGTACAGGGAGAAGTATCAGAGTCAGAGGCGAACGAAGTTCCAGAGAAAGAAGACAGTGTACAGGAAGAAAAAACTGAATAACGAAATCAGATAACAGGAGTGGCGGTTATGAAAGAGAAAGAAAAACGGACGGCAGGATCAGGCGGCAGGCTGGCAAGGTGTCTGCTGCTTACAGTATTGTTTATGATTTTGTCTGCGGGTCTTGTGGCAGTCCCGACATCAGAAACACAGGCCGCATCAACGACAAAAAAGACGGTAAAGATCAAACTGGTGGGTTCCAGTGGGAGATATATCCTTGATACAGGCTATAACTGGTGGCTCAGGGACAAGAATGGCAGAAGTGTCGGCGGTTTCAACTACGTCAAAGTACCAGCAGGGAACCGATTAAAGAGTGGATACTATATGTTTGACAACAGAGGACGTCTCTGTACAGGCAAACATTTCCACAAGGTAAACACGACACTTGGCAGAAAGCAGTTTAAGGGAACCTATTATTTTGGCGGACAGAACGGAAGTCTCTACCGGAAGAAAGGCTGGATCACTGTCGGAGGGAAGAAGTATCTACTCACACCTTATGGCAAGCGTTATGAGAACTGCTGGAGATACGGCTATTATCTTCAGTCAGACGGAACTATTGCCAGAAGTAAGAAAGTACCGCACGGAAGTTACGTGGACTTTGAGGGGCATAAATGCTCCAGAGAGGATATGAAACTGAACAGTCTCAAGAAGAAACTGAGTCAGATGCTGAACAGCTACGGCGGTTCCTGGTCCGTTTATGTCAAAGACCTTAAGAATGGCGGCGTGATCAATCTGAATGACCAGCAAATGTATCCGGCGAGTACGATCAAGGCATTTGTCATGGCATCGACGTTCGACCAGATCAAGCGGGGAAATTTAAGCTATAATGCAACTGTAAAAAGCCTTCTGACAGATATGATCACAGTAAGTGATAATGAGGCATGCAATCAGCTGATCCGATACAACAGCAAATCCAGAAGTTTCCTCGATGGTGCAAGGACGATTAACCGCTATCTGAGTGCCAAAGGCTACACTGAGACAGGCTGTCATCACAGCCTTCATCCGGCCGCTTCTTCTTATGTCGGTGATGGCAGCAGCAATGTATCTTCTGCAAAGGACTGCGGAGTTCTTCTGGAGCGTATTTATAATGGAACCTGTGTGTCATCCAGCTATTCCAGAGCAATGCTGAACCTTCTTCTGAGACAGACAAGAAGATGGAAGATCCCGTCAGGGCTTCCATCGGGAGTCAAAGTTGCAAACAAGACAGGAGAAACTTCAAGTGTTGACCATGACATGGCAATTGTTTTTGGAAAAAAGACAGATTATGTGATCTGTGTATTTTCAAGAACCGGAAGTGAAGGCTATGCGATCCCGCGCATCAAAAGTATTTCGGGAACAGTATACAATTATCTGAACAAATAAAGTTGACAGGAAATGACAGAATGAATTTAAAACAGAAATGCAAAGAAATATCCATGGCACTGGCTGCAAATCTTCTGGTGCTGTTTGTGATGGTGCTGGTAATGCGCCCATCGTTTGAGACAAATGATGATATTGTTTTTGCAGAACTTGGAAGCGGACTGAGAGGAGTGAAGGATGCACACCTGGTATTTCAGAATTACGGGCTGGGTGTGATCTACCGGTTTCTGTACGCAGTGACAGGCAGACTGCCGTGGTACACGATTTTTCAGTATGTGATTCTTCTGGTGGCATTTACTGCAGTGACTTATGTATTAATAAACAGGCTGGAAGGAATTTCCGGCCTGTGTCTTTCTCTGATCCTTGTATGTGGATTTGGTTATGAAGGATACATTCATCTGCAGTTTACCAAGACAGCAGGAATTGCAGCGGCGGCATCCGTTTTTTTACTGCTTTATGTGCTGGAGAAGGAGAGATGGTCCTGGGCTGAGGCTGTCTTTGGTATCTGCCTCGGAATTATGGCTTATATGTACCGGGAGGACCAGTTCTGGGCAAGCTGCGGTCTGATGGCAGGAGCAGGACTTCTTTTCTTATTTGATCTCAGGAAATATAAGGGCAGGAAACTTCGCAGACTGGGACTGTGTGTTTTGACATTTGGAGTCCTTCTGGCGTGTGTGTTTGGCGTGGACAGATGGGATGCTTCAAATTACCAGAGTGCGGAGTGGAAAGAATACCAGGAGTTCAACCAGTTTCGTTCCAGGCTTCTGGACTATGGATTTCCGGATTATGATAGCAATCAGGAAATTTATGAAGAACTCGGGATCAGCAGGGATGCCTATGAACTGTACCGAAGCTGGAATTTCAATGACACAGAGAAATTTAATACAGATGTCATGAAGAAACTGGTGGATCTGAAACAGAAGCGTCCGCTGACAGGAAAGACTGTGACGGCATTTCTGAAGCGGTATCCTTCTGATCTTCTCAAAATGCCGATGTTTTATGTTTTTGCTGTTTTTGTGCTGGTCTGGCTGATCTGGGGACGGAAAGATATCTTTTCCGTACTTTCTGTGCTGGCAGAGTGGATGATGCTCATGGCGGTATATTTTTACCTGTATTATCAGGGGCGGTATATGGTGAACCGTGTCGATGTCGGTCTGTGGTTCAGCGCATGTCTCGTGATGCTGTGGATCATTTCAGCAGGAAAACTCAGGCATATGGATGCGAAGATATCTGTGGTATTGTGCATAGTATGTGTGGCAGCAGGGCAGTTTTTGATGTACAGAGACTGGAGGATCATGACTTCGACTATCCCGGAGGCAAGAGTGAGCCAGAGGGCAGTTCTGGAAACGCTCGGAACAGATAAGGAGCATACGTATCTGGCAAAGAGTGGAATGCTTTCTGAGATCGTATGTTATGGTCCGTTTGACCGGATGCCGGAGAATCTTATGGACAATGTGTACTGGTTTGGCGGATGGGAATGCCGGACACCTGGATATACGCAGAAGATGGAGGCGCATGGGATCACAAATCCTTACAGAGATGTGATCAACAATGACAGCATTTATCTGGTGGATGATAATATTGACCTGACACTGAAGTATATCCGTCAGTATTATGACAGCAGTGCACAGGCAGTGTTTATAAAGACAATCGGAAATGTGGATGTTTATCAGATCAGAAGTAAATAATAAGAGAGTCACCGATACTTCTCTGACTGCAATGTAATAAAAATCCCGCAGAATCTTTGAGATGAGATGCTGCGGGATATTATTTACCATATTAAGACAAAAAAAGAATGCAGGAGATGGGACTTGAACCCACACGATCTTGCGACCACAGGCACCTGAAGCCTGCGCGTCTGCCAATTCCGCCACTCCTGCATTTCAATATGAATCAGACATTGTCTGATTAAATGCAGAAGATGGGACTTGAACCCACACGATCTTGCGACCACAGGCACCTGAAGCCTGCGCGTCTGCCAATTCCGCCACTTCTGCATTTGATATAATCAGTCGAACTCGCCGACTGCCTGATTATAATAACCTATGAGGGATGAAATGTCAAGAGTAAAATCAAAAATAGTTTTAATTTTTTGGTTTGTCTTTTCAACTGCAACAATTTACCAAAGAAAAGTTTTTGAGTACAACTGAATTATTTTTAGTGTCGGAATCTGTTGAAAAAACAAAACTCTTATGATACAATCTTGAAGATTTAGATAAAAAGCAGAAAGGGAGATTATATGAAAGCATTTCTGATATTAGAAGACGGCCATGTGTTTAAAGGAACCAGTATCGGTTCAACAAGAGAAGTCATCAGTGAGATTGTTTTTAATACTTCCATGACAGGATATCTCGAAGTAATGACTGACCCATCGTATGCAGGACAGGCGGTCTGCATGACTTATCCTCTGATTGGCAATTATGGTATCTGTTATGAGGACCAGGAGTCCAGGAAGCCCTGGATCGATGGTTTTATTGTTCGTGAATTATCCCGTATCCCAAGCAACTTCAGAAGCGTGGATACGATCCAGCATTTTCTTGAAAAACATGATATACCGGGTATCGCAGGTATTGACACCCGTGCTCTTACCAAAATTCTTCGTGAAAAAGGTACCATGAATGGTATGATCACAGTCAACGAAAACTACAACTTAGATGAAATAATCCCCCGCTTAAAAGCATATACAACTGGAAAAGTAGTCGAGAAAGTTACCTGCCGTGAGAAGGACGTTCTCAAGGGCAATGGACCCAAAGTAGCTCTCATGGACTTCGGCGCGAAGCGCAATATCGCCCGTTCCCTGAATGAGAGAGGCTGCCAGGTAACCATCTATCCGGCACTTACACCGGCAGAAGAGATCCTTGCGGACAACCCGGACGGAATCATGCTCAGCAATGGTCCTGGAGACCCGAAGGAGTGTACTACTATAATAGAAGAAATCCGTAAGCTGTATGAATCTGATGTGCCGATCTTTGCGATCTGCCTCGGACATCAGCTGATGGCACTTGCAACAGGCGGAGATACACACAAGATGAAATATGGACACAGAGGCGGCAATCATCCGGTCAAGGATCTTGCGACAGGACGTGTTTACATTTCCTCACAGAACCATGGATATGTTGTTGACTCAGATATCCTGGAGCAGAAGGGAATCGCGAAACCTGCTTTTGTCAATGTAAACGACGGTACCAACGAAGGTATGGCTTACATCGGCAAAAACATCTTTACCGTACAGTTTCATCCGGAAGCCTGCCCTGGACCGCAGGATTCCAGCTACCTGTTTGACAGATTTATGGAAATGATGGGAGGAACAGATCATGCCGAGAAATAAAGATATCCACAAAGTTCTTGTAATTGGCTCCGGTCCGATTATCATCGGTCAGGCAGCAGAATTCGACTATGCAGGTACACAGGCATGCCGCTCTCTCAAGGAAGAAGGCATGGAAGTAGTTCTTCTGAACTCCAACCCTGCAACCATTATGACAGACAAAGATATCGCGGACAAAGTTTACATCGAGCCGCTTACTGTAGAAGTTGTAGAACAGCTCATCCTCAAGGAGAAACCGGACAGCGTTCTTCCGACTCTTGGAGGACAGGCCGGTCTGAACCTTGCAATGGAACTGGAAGAAAAAGGGTTCCTCAAGGAACACAATGTGCGCCTGATCGGTACCACTGCAGAGACCATCAAGAAGGCAGAGGACCGTCAGGAATTCAAGGACACCATGGAAAAGATTGGCGAGCCGGTCGCAGCTTCCAAGGTCGTAACAACCGTAGAAGATGGTGTCGCATTTACCAGAACCATCGGTTATCCGGTCGTTCTCCGTCCTGCTTACACCCTTGGCGGAAGCGGCGGCGGTATTGCCAACAACGAATATGAACTGAGAGAGATCCTCGAGAACGGACTCAGACTTTCCCGTGTAGGAGAAGTTCTGGTAGAACGCTGCATCGCAGGATGGAAAGAAATTGAATACGAAGTAATGCGTGACAGTGCAGGAAACTGCATCACAGTCTGCAACATGGAAAACATCGATCCGGTTGGTGTCCATACCGGTGACTCCATCGTAGTCGCACCGTCCCAGACACTTGGAGACAAGGAATATCAGATGCTCCGTACTTCCGCTCTGAACATCATCACAGAGCTTGGTATCACAGGTGGATGTAACGTACAGTACGCCCTTCATCCGGAGAGCTTCGAGTACTGTGTTATCGAGGTAAACCCTCGTGTAAGCCGTTCTTCCGCACTGGCAAGTAAGGCAACCGGTTACCCGATCGCCAAAGTTGCAGCAAAGATCGCTCTTGGATATACCCTCGATGAGATCCCGAATGCGATCACAGGCAAGACATACGCAAGTTTCGAGCCGATGCTTGACTACTGTGTAGTCAAGATCCCGAGACTTCCATTTGATAAATTCATCACAGCTAAGAGAACACTGACTACTCAGATGAAAGCTACCGGTGAGGTTATGAGTATCTGCCATAACTTTGAGGGTGCACTCATGAAAGCTATCCGTTCTCTGGAGCAGCACGTGGACAGCCTGATGTCCTACGATTTTACAGGACTTGATGAAGACGAGCTGATCGACGAGCTGGCAGTTGTAGATGACCGCCGTATCTGGAAGATCGCAGAAGCGATCCGCAGAGATATTTCCAAGGAATACATCCACAGGATCACCAAGATCGACAGATGGTTCATCGACAAGATCGCGATCCTGGTAGAGATGGAACAGGCACTCAGGACCCAGCCGCTGACAGAAGAACTTCTTCTTGAGGCGAAACGCATGGAATTCCCGGACTACGTGATCGCAGACCTCTGCGGAAGAACAGAGGCAGACATCAAGGCTCTCCGTCAGGGCTACAAGATCACAGCCGCATACAAGATGGTAGATACCTGTGCTGCTGAGTTTGCAGCCGCAACACCATATTACTACTCTGTATATGGCGGACCGGACACAGAAAACGAAGCCGTAGCTACCCATGATAAGAAAAAAGTCCTCGTCCTTGGTTCCGGACCGATCCGTATCGGACAAGGTATCGAGTTCGATTTCTGCTCCGTACATTGTACCTGGGCATTCAAAAAAGAGGGCTACGAGACGATCATCGTAAACAACAACCCGGAAACAGTCAGCACCGACTTCGATATCGCAGACAAACTGTACTTCGAGCCGCTGACACCGGAAGATGTGGAAAACATCGTAAATATCGAGAAACCGGACGGAGCAGTTGTTCAGTTCGGTGGACAGACCGCGATCAAACTTACCGAAGCACTGATGAAAATGGGAGTCAAGATCCTCGGAACATCAGCAGAGGATGTTGACGCGGCAGAGGACCGTGAGCTCTTCGATGAGATCCTGGAGAAATGCCAGATCCCGAGACCGAAGGGACATACCGTATTTACCGCCGAAGAAGCCAAAAAAGCAGCCAACGAACTTGGCTATCCGGTACTTGTTCGTCCTTCCTATGTACTTGGTGGACAGGGCATGCGTATCGCAGTCAGTGATGAGGATGTAGAGGAATACATCGGAATCATCAACCAGATCGCACAGGAACACCCGATCCTGGTAGATAAGTACCTGATGGGTAAGGAGATTGAAGTTGATGCGGTATGCGATGGCGAGGATATCCTGATCCCTGGAATCATGGAGCACATCGAACGTGCAGGTATCCATTCCGGTGACAGTATCTCCGTATATCCGGCACAGACTATCAGCCAGAATGCAAAGAATACGATCGCAGAGTACACACGCCGTCTGGCACAGGCACTCCATGTAATCGGAATGATCAACATCCAGTTCATCGTCTGCGGCGAAGAAGTATATGTTATCGAAGTAAACCCACGTTCCAGCCGTACCGTACCTTACATCAGCAAGGTGACAGGAATCCCGATCGTGCCGCTGGCAACCAAGGTCATCCTCGGATACAAACTCAAAGATATGGGCTACGAACCGGGACTTCAGCCGGAGGCAAAACATATCGCGATTAAGATGCCGGTATTCTCCTTCGAGAAGATCCGCGGCGCAGATATCAGCCTTGGACCGGAAATGAAATCCACAGGTGAGTGCCTTGGTATTGCAGAGAACTTCAATGAAGCCCTCTACAAAGCCTTTATCGGAGCAGGAATCAAACTTCCGAAATACAAGAACATGATCATCACCGTCAAGGACGAAGACCATGAAGAAGTTGTTCCGATCGCAAGACGTTTCGAGGCTCTTGGATACCGCATTTACGCAACAAGAGGAACCGCCAAAGTCCTCAAAGAAAACGGAATCAAAGCGATCCGTACCAACAAACTGGAACAGCCTGCACCGAACCTTATGGACCTTATCCTCGGACATAAGATCGACGTTGTCATCGACACACCGCCGCAGGGTGTAGAACACCAGAAGGATGGTTTCGTGATCCGTCGAAACGCGATCGAGACAGGTGTCAATGTCCTTACCAGTCTGGATACAGCAGAAGCACTTGTAACCAGCCTTGAGAACACAGACCTTCATAACCTGACACTGATCGACATTGCAACGATCGCAAGCAGATAAATCAGATAAGACATAATAATTTACTGACCGGAGAGACAGACGATGTTTCTCCGGTCTTGTGTATTACAGGAAATCTAAACAAAAGTTAAACTTTGAACGAAAATGCATCGAAAGGTTTACGAACCACGGAAACTGTAATATACTGTATAAGTTCAGAGAAAAGTTCTGGATCAAAAATAAAAACAGAGAGGAAAAGAAACATGAGTGTTTTGGAGTTTATAAAAGTTGTGATTCTCGGCATCGTAGAGGGAATCACAGAATGGCTTCCGATCAGCAGTACCGGTCATATGATCCTGGTAGATGAATTTATCAAGATGGATATGGCCACAGAGTTCAAGGATTTTTTCCTGGTTGTCATTCAGTTGGGTGCGATCCTTGCGGTCGTAGTCCTGTACTGGGGAAAATTGTGGCCGTTCTACATAAGGCAGATCCCGAAGAAAAAGAAAGCGCAGCTTGCCCGCAAGAATCCGGTTGCCCGTATCGCGCTGACTTTTGTTGAGAAATTCTGTGATAAGGACAAATGGATCCTCTGGTTTAAGATCCTGGTAGCCTGCATCCCGACGATCGTGATTGCCCTTCCGTTCAATGATTTTATCGAAGAGAAATTCAACAACTATGTAGTCGTTGCGATCGCCCTGATCGTTTACGGTGTGATCTTTATCCTTGTTGAAAACTACAATAAGAGAAGAAAACCGACCTGTACTTCCCTTGAAGACTTAAGTTTTGCTACAGCGTTCAAGATTGGTATCTTTCAGGTACTGTCTGTAGTGCCGGGAACATCCCGTTCCGGTTCTACAATCATCGGTGGAATCTTTGTAGGAACCTCAAGAACAGTAGCAGCAGAATTTACCTTCTTCCTAGCGATCCCGGTTATGTTCGGAGCCAGCCTTCTGAAACTGGTAAAATTCGGCTTTGCCTTTACACCGGCTGAGATCCTGACACTGGTAACAGGCGTTGTGGTAGCTTTCTTTGTTTCTGTTATCGCGATCAAGTTCCTGATGGGTTACATCAAAAAGCACGATTTCAAGGCTTTTGGATGGTATCGAATCGTTCTCGGTATCCTTGTACTCGGATATTTTATCGGCAGAAATTTCCTTGGATAATTGCTTGATTTGACATTTAAGTAAATCCGTGGGATAATGAACGCGAAAAACAAGAGAGTTTTGACTGTAATTCGTTGCAGTTCAGAAAGGATGGTTGAAAACATGCATAAATCTAAATATATCGCTATGGTCGCAGCGGCGGCTATGGCATTGACACTGGCCGGATGCGGAGGCAAGGGTGGAGAACTCATTGAAGTAACACCGACTCCGATGGCGACACCGACACCTACCGTTGTTCCGGCAACCGTAACACCACTTCCGACTTCCACACCGGCACCGAAGATGATCGGTACCAAGACAGCGCAGGCGAAGTTTATTTATCTGTCAAACAGTCTTCAGAGTGATATCCGTGAACTCTATCTGAGAACTTCCGGAAATGAAGACGGAGACTGGGGCAAGAACCTGATCTCTATGGAGTCTTCCATCAAGGCTGCTGAACAGGTGCAGATGTATTATGGTGGAGAGACTTCTTCCAGCACAACAGAGTCCGGAGACTCATCAGAGAGCACTTCTGACAGTACTTCTGCAAATTATGACATGAAGCTTGTCACAGCAGATGGAAACAGCTATGAGATTTATTCTGTAAACTTTGGAGATATGGAAAAAGCTTCTCTGATGCTTGACGACAGTACATCTTCTGTATACCTGCGTTATATGAGCCTTTCCACAAAGAAAGAAACAGATACAAGAGGAAATTCAGTGGAGACGAGTGACAGCAGTGATGAGAGTTCAGAGGACAGCAGTTCCAGCGACAGTTCTTCCAGTGACAGCAGTTCCGACAGCAGTAGTGATTCCTATGATAACTCTTATGACAGCAACGACGACAGCAGTTATGACAGCTCCTATGATGATTCCAGCGACAGCAGTGATGATTATAATGACGGAAGCTATGATGACAGTTACGATGGCAGCTACGACGGCAGCTATGATGATAGTTCCTATGACGACGGTGGTTATGCTGACGAAGGCTATGACACAGACGAGTCCGGCAGTTCAGACTGGGATTATTAACAAAAAAGAATCTGCCCGCATCCTTAAATGGAGGGGCAGATTTTTTATGTACAAAAATATATATTCTTTATAAATAAGACAGTTCTCCGGTATGAGCCGTGTAATAACAGTTCTGACCGCGGAGTGCAGTCTTGAATTCGTCGGAACGGGTGATCTCGATGAGTGCCTGAAATCCGGGAGAATCCAGAGAAGAGGCCTCCATGACAAGATACATCGGAACTTTGAGAAGTGGAATAAAGTCCAGCTTTCCGGCGTTGAGAACGACAGCTTTTTCTCCGATCGCAGTATCACAGTGTCCGTCGATCACTGCAGCAACGGCAGAAAAGTCAGAAACGAATTCTTTCTGATATCCGGATATGGAAGAAGCAGGGATCTGCATTTTCTTAAGCTGTTTATCCAGATAGATCCGGCTGGTACTGCCTTTTTCACGGTTGGCAAGAATGATGTCCTTGCGGGTAAGATCCTGGATACCGGAAATGTCCTTGGGATTTCCTTCTTTAATATATAACCCAAGTGTAAATTCATAGAGTGTAAGCAGTGCAAGTGGGATTCCCGGCAGCAGAGGAGTGATATCTTCTGCAAAAACTCCGGCAGCAGCGGCATGTACTTTCCCGAAATAAAGAGAGTAAAGACCGTTGTAGCTGTTCATATGAGAATGAAGGATCGGCAGTCCCAGAGGATGTGCAGCCATCTGCCCCATCAGAAGCTCCATCACAGAAGGAGCCTGTCCACTGATGATAAGTCCGCTGGAATTAAGGAGATAATCCCTTTTGAGAAGAGAACTCTCCGGGCGGAAATCAGGAGAAGCAGGACGCTGTTCGGAATCAGAAACAGTTCCCTTGAGATATTCTGCAAGCTGTTCTTCGCTGATCCGAAGCTGCTTGCCGATCTTTGAGGAGGAAAGTTCCCCTCGTTTGATCAGCTCATATACCGTCGTCTTTTTGACCCTTAGTCTGTCTGCAACTTCCTGGGCGGTATAGAGTTTATTCATCAATACCAACCATAACGTTAGTAGCCTTGATCACTGCATAAGCGTCAGATCCTACTTCCAGTCCAAGTTCTTCTACTGCAGAGCAGGAAATTGTGGAAACGATGATGTTGCCGCCTCCGATGTCAAGAGTTACGATAGAGTTGACAGCTCCTGTTTTGATGTCGATTACTTTTCCTTTTAACTGATTGCGTGCACTTAATTTCATAAAATTTTTTCTCCTATAAAAATATTTTTGGGTTTTATTAACATTTTCTATCATAGCACAGGGCAAATCGTTTGACAAGAATAGCCACCTGAGATAAAATAAATAAAACATGGCAAAACCGAACAAAACAGAACAACAATAAACAAAAGGAGAAAAAATATGAAGAAAAAATTAGTTACAGTAATGCTTGCAGGTGTGCTGGCAGCAGGCATGAGCGCAGGAAGTGTACAGGCAGCAACAGCAGATGACGCAAGTGGAGATCTGTATGTATTTATCGCAGCAAGCCTTAACAACGCTATGGAAGTTATCCAGAAGGATTTTAACGAGGAATATCCGGATGTAAATATCCTTTTCAACGCAGACAGCTCAGGAACACTTCAGACACAGATCGAAGAAGGTTCCAGATGTGATATCTTCTTCTCAGCAGCAACCAAACAGATGGACGCTCTGGTAGACGAAGATCTCGCTAAGAAAGATTCCGTAGTAGATCTCCTTGAGAACAAAGTTGTTCTGATCAAACCAAAGGACGGAGAAACCAAGGTTACAGGATTTGAGAACATCACAGACGCAGCTAACATCGCTCTGGCAGGAGAGGATGTACCGGTTGGACAGTACTCCCGTGAGATCTTCAAGAACCTCGGAATCGAAGATGATGTAAACAAGATGGAGATCAACGAAGGTAAAAACGTAACAGACGTTCTCGCATCCGTCAGCGAAGGAAGTAACGAGATTGGTATCGTATACGCAACAGATGCAGCTTCCGTAGCAGATAAAGTTGACATCATCGCAGAAGCACCAGCTGGATCCCTTGAGACACCAGTTCTTTACCCGGTAGGACTGACAGAGGATGCAGAGGCATCTGAGTCCGAAGCAGCGGCAGCAGATGCATTCCTTGCATACCTTCAGACAGATGATACTCTCAAAGTATTCGAAGAGTACGGATTCGCTCCATACACAGCAGAAGAAACAGCAGATGACGCTGAAGCAGAAGCAACAGAGGAAGCTGCCAACTAATATAAAAAATAAAAAGTCAGCAAAAGGGGCGGATCATAGTCTGCCCCTTTTTGCTGATAAAGGGGAAATAATACAATGATGGAATTTTTACAGGATATAAACTGGAGTCCCCTGTGGATATCCCTCAAGACAGGCGTAGTGGCAACTACGATCGCATTTTTTCTGGGAATTTTCTGTGCAAGAAAGATCATGAAACTCAAACCAGGTTCCAGAGCGGTTCTGGATGGGATCCTCACGATGCCGCTGGTTCTTCCACCGACAGTTGCAGGCTTCTTTCTCCTTTTGATCTTCAGCCTCAGACGCTCATTCGGTAAGTTCCTTCTCGAAAATTTTGACTTCAAAGTTGTACAGACCTGGAAAGGCTGCGTCATTGCAGCAGCAGTGATCGCATTTCCGCTGATGTACCGCAACGCCAGAGCTGCGTTTGAGCAGGTGGACGTAAACCTGATCTATGCAGGACAGACCCTGGGAATGAGCGACCGCAAGATCTTCTGGAAGGTCATCGTACCGGCAGCAGGTCCGGGAATCGCCTCCGGAACTGTACTTGCCTTTGCGAGAGCGATCGGAGAGTACGGTGCAACTTCCATGCTTGCAGGAAACATCCTCGGTAAGACAAGAACCGTTTCCGTAGCGATCGCAGCAGAAACCTCGGCAGGAAACTATGATGTTGCCGGTTTCTGGGTTGTGGTGATCGTGGTGATCTCATTCGCGATCGTGGCACTCATCAATATCGTCTCCGGCAGGGGAATGAAGAGCAGGAGGTGGATTTAATGGCCATCCATGTAGAAATAGAAAAAAGCTTTAAGGGATTTTCGCTGAAAACAGCATTCGACAGCAAAAGCTCCGCAACAGGGATCCTCGGAGCATCCGGAAGCGGCAAGAGCATGACCCTGCGCTGCATCGCCGGAATCGAGAAACCGGACAAGGGAAAGATCATCATCAACGGAAGAACTGTGTTTGACTCTGAAAAAAAGATCAATCTCAAACCACAGGAGAGAAGGATCGGCTACCTTTTTCAGAACTATGCCCTTTTCCCGACCATGACAGTAAAGGACAACATCAAATGCGGTTTCCGCGGAGAAAAAGGAATTCAGGATGCCAAAGTAGCAGACTTTGTTAAGAGATACCACCTCGACGGACTCGAAAACCGCTACCCATCCCAGCTCTCCGGCGGTCAGCAGCAGCGAGTAGCCCTCGCAAGAATGATGATCGGAGAACCAGAGGCGATCCTCCTCGACGAACCATTCTCCGCCCTCGACGGCTACCTCAAGGACACCCTCCAGAAAGACATGGAAGACTTCCTCAAACAATACCAGGGCGACATGATCATGGTAACACATAGCCGTGACGAAGCTTTCCGCTTCTGCAAAGAACTCATGCTCCTCAAAGACGGCAGAACCCTGACCTTCGGAGACACCAGGCACCTCTTCGAGCAGCCAGGCCTCCTCGAAGTAGCCCGCCTCACCGGCTGCAAAAACAATTCCAGGGCTCGTAAGCTGGGGGCTTACGAGATCGAGGCTCTGGATTGGGGTCTCAAACTCCACACCACCCAGGAAGTCCCGGATGACATTACGCATGTAGCTATCCGAGGGCACTGGATGCAGCCTGCCGATACCCCTGGCCAGAATACTGTTCCCTTCGAAGTTCAGGATTACATAGAAACTACCTTCGAACATCAGTATTTGGTTAAGTGTCCAAATGCGGACACAGACGCTGTTCTCTGGTGGATGCGACCTAAACCGAATTTTCAGTTGGACCCAAGAGCCAACTTACCTAAGTACCTGTACCTCCCACCCGAGCATCTGATGCTCCTGAAACCCTGAGGGGGAGCATCTCAAAGTTGCGAAGGCCGAAGCTCCCAAGCAGCGGACATTCGCAATCCGCATACGCTACTTGCTCATACACGCAATAAATTGCGTGTATACTCCCCCTACTTGGCCACGCCTGGTGCATCAAGACAGAACGGGTTGACGTCAACTGCTAAGGCTGTTTCGCTGGCGCGAAAAGCGCGGAAACTTGAGTTCGTGATAGCTGGAGTTCCCGCGAGCACGCCGAAGGCGTGGTGTCGACGGGCCCGTAGTATGTGATACTGCGGAAGCATGTAGAACAATAGATACGTAGGATTAGTTAGTTTAAGGTGCAAATCTGAACCATACAGAAAAACCAACAACATAAATAAGCACAGACTCAGGGAGCAACCGTGCAAGTCTGCGCTTATATTTATACGGAAATTTTCTGACCTGAAACACCAGGAGAATTTTTCAAAGGGCTCCCCATAAGATAAATTTTCGTCCAACACTTAGCCCAGGGGTTGTCAGGGGACTGGCAAGTCCCTTGACGGTTTGGTTTCCTTTCAGAAAGGAACAGAAAACACCGTTTTCAGGGATTTGAGCGGTATCGCAGATACCCAGAAACAAGCATCGCAATTTTAAATGTCAAAGCATCCTCAAACGACCTCAAATCCAATCCAAACCGTTTCTGTATCTTTTCAAAACGATATACAAGTGTATTCCTATGCACATACAACTGCCTGGACGTCTCTGACAAATTCAAGTTATTTTCAAAGAACGTCCGTATTATATTCAAAGTCTCCCCATCAATCGCATCCAAAGATTCCCCATCGAAAATCTCTTCGATAAACATCTCACAAACTTCCTCCGGAAGCTGATAGATCAACCGTCCAATCCCAAGCTTCCGATACCCGAACACATTCCGTTCGGAATAAAAAATCTTCCCGATCTCCAGCGCCATCCGCGCTTCCTTATATGCGTTCGCGAGATCACGAAGCCCATTTGCTACATTACTATATGCAACCCACGCCTGCGTCATAGCCTCAGCACCAAGCATATCCACCAGCATATGCGCCGTAGCCTCCAGATTTTCATATGTCTCCGTAGAGACAAGCTCCCTCACGATAATGATCCCCTTATCATCCACCGACGTAATAAAATCATGTGTCCGCGCAGAAAAAATATTCCGGATCATAGTCAGCGCATGTTCATCCCCGGTCTGCCGCGTCTCGACGAGAAAGACAGCGCGCTGACAGGAAGAAGAAATATGTAGTTTCTTCGCCCTGTTAAAAGCCTCGACCTCACTGTAAGATCCAAGCAGCAGCTTCTGCATAAAAGCATTCTTGTCATTTTTTTCAGAATAAGCTTCGATCAGGCTTCGAATCTGGCAGACTGCCAGTTCTCCGATCGTAGAAGTGCTTTCTCCGCTTCCCCACACGATCAGAATATAAAGAAGCTCATCACGGTCCATAACCTTATAAAGACAGCAGGAGGCATTGGCAGTGCACAGCGCATCTCCATTTCGGAAATCCTCCAGCTTGCCGGCAGAAGGAATCCTTCTTTCACCGGTAGCGACAAAAACTGAATTATCCTCTGAAAGAAGACAGAAATCAAGACCACTGATCTGTTTCCAGTCCTCCATACATTTCTGCAGATTTCTCTGTATAGATATAGACATAATAAATTCCTTTCTTAATAAAAAAATAACCCGGGGAGAAAAGTCCCCCGGGTTTTAAATTTTTAATCTTAGTTTGTGATAACAAGCTCGGAATCTTTGTCGAAGAAGTGAGTTTTCTCCATATCGAAGTCAAATTTAACCGGATCGCCTGTTTTTGCTTTTGTGCCAGGATCAACACGAGCTGTGATCTGAGTTCCGTTTACATCGAAGTACAGGAATACTTCTGCACCAAGAAGCTCATAAACCTTAACTGTAGAAGACATGGAACCATTCGGTGTATCTGCAACGTCTTCCGGACGGATACCCATAACAACTGTTTTTCCTACATAGCCGCCATCTTTGAGAGTTTTTGCTTTAGCAGCCGGGATAACCAGTTCGTCTTTGCCTAATACTGCAACAACGTCAGAACCTTTTTCTTTGATCTCAACATCAAGGAAGTTCATCTGCGGGGATCCCATGAATCCAGCTACGAACAGGTTGCCTGGTTTCTGGTACAGGTTCTGTGGTGTATCTACCTGCTGAACAACACCGTCTTTCATAACAACGATTCTGGTACCAAGTGTCATAGCCTCTGTCTGGTCATGTGTTACATAGATGATAGTAGCACCCAGTCTCTGATGGATCTTGGAGATCTCGATACGCATCTGTACACGAAGTTTTGCATCCAGGTTGGAGAGCGGCTCATCCATAAGGAATACCTTAGGATTACGAACGATAGCACGTCCCATAGCAACACGCTGTCTCTGTCCACCGGAAAGAGCCTTCGGTTTACGATCAAGGAGTTTGTCAAGGTCAAGGATTCTTGCTGCTTCACGAACTGCTTTGTCGATCTCGTCCTTCGGAACTTTACGAAGTTTCAGTCCAAATGCCATGTTATCATATACTGTCATATGAGGATACAGAGCGTAGTTCTGGAATACCATTGCGATATCACGGTCCTTCGGCTCTACATCGTTCATAACTTTGTCACCGATCTTTAAGGTACCGCTGGAGATCTCTTCCAGTCCGGCTACCATACGAAGTGTAGTAGATTTACCACATCCAGATGGTCCTACAAAGATGATAAATTCTTTATCTTCGATTTCAAGGTTGAAATCTTTAACGGCTTCGAAACCGTTCGGATATGTCTTGTTGATATGCTGTAAAGATAAACTTGCCATTTCTTATTCCTCCAAAATAATTGTAGTAGTTTTTGCTTTCGTTTTGAACTGTTATCAGTATAGCGAAAACAAAAGACGCTTACCAGTGAAGATTTTTACAAAGATTTTGGTGGTTTCTTGACAGATTGACGAAAAGGGGGAAAAGCTTCGTCAATCCGTCAGATCCGGCGTTCATTTATGAACATACCTTCCAGTGGATGTGCATGGAACTGACGCTGGAACCATTCACATTTACACAGAAAAAGATAATAAATATTGAGACCGCATTCATGCAGTGTTTCATAGTTGCCCTGGCCCTTGGCGATGATGAGATCTGCTGTTTCAAGCAGTTTCCGTGCTTCCTCGCTGATATGCGGAAGCCAGGTGCCGCCGACATCATTGCCATTGCCGATGACTCTGGTAATCTCTGTAAGCCCGATCTCCTCGGCATCTTCCATTGTCGCATCGTTGATAGCAGGGAAACCGCGGACGATCACAGTGATGGCAAGCTCAGGATAGAATTCTTTCAGCAGTTTGACGACAAGCTTATCAAGTACAACTTCACCACAGTTATCTGTCAGGTAAACAAGCCTGGAGGCAGAGGCGAGTTCTTCGCGGAAGCGGCGGTATTCATTTTCGTCAAGTGGATCCTTATTTTCTTCATTAAGAAGAGAGAGGACAGTGGCAGAATCCACATTTGCAAGTGCGGCAAAATCAATATAGTTGCCGATACGTGCATAGAGAAGTGCCGTTTTCAGCGGATCGTCAGAGTTCCGGATCGTTTCCTCAAGAGATGGTTCCAGATCTAGCATGAGCTGATTGAATTCTTTCTTGATGGAAGAGTAATCTTCCATGGGCTGCTCCCAGAAATCGCTGAACATTTTTTTCAGATCAATGGAAATACTCGGGGCACAGTCGTCCTCGCCGGCATTTGCCATAAGCTCCATGACTTTTTTCATATATTCGGTTTTTCGGTCTGCGTCATCAAAATCACGGATCTTTTTTTCCTGCTTGTTGATGGCACAGCACATACAGAATGGATTCAGTTTCATGAGTTTCCTCCTTGGAACATAAAGTTTTGATACAGATATTTCCTATTATAAGGCTTCGGACAGAATAAGACAAGAAATATGGCAGAAGGCGTGTTTTTTGTTGAATATATTTAGCAATTACTTATCGAAAACCGCATGAATCGGGCAAATATCTATTTCTTTTCCTGTTGATTTTGTGTAGAATAAATAGAAGTAGAAAATCGCAGACTGGGAGATCATGCGGAACAGGGGGAATTGTGAGAAAGTGAATGAGATTGCAGATTTGCTGACAATACTTGGAAATCACTTTCCGCTGGTGGCAATTGGAAGCGTAGAAGCACTGGCGGCTGTATTTTTGCTTGCAAAAAGAGGGCGAAACAAGAATAAACAAAAAAACAGTTCCACACTTCGGGGTGGAGAGAGCGTATTTCTTAAGGAAATAAATTTCAGAGAAAATGAAGCCTGTGTTGTGATACGGCAAAGTGACAGAATGCCGGTTTATGCAACAGAAGGGACAGAGAAACTTCTTGGAGTTGGTTTACAGGAACTTCAGAATGATGTGACCTGCCTGGATCATAACCTCCAGACCGGAGAACACCGGAATGGCATCTGGGAACATTACCGAAACTGGGATGGTACACACACAGAAATTTTTGAATTTCCTATGAAAAATGATATCTGGCTTACGATGTCCATGAGCAGTGCATCTGACGGCAGATACAGTCTTCTTTCTTTTACAGACACCACGAAGCAGCATAACCAGATTGAACAGTACGAGGAACTGCTTCGCAAAGCCGAAGAAGAAAGTCAGTCCAAAACAACATTCCTGAATCGTATGTCCCATGAGATCCGGACACCGATGAATGGAATCATGGGTATGCTTACGCTGGCAGAAAGCAGTCTTGAGAGCAATGCTCCTTCGCGCACCTATCTGACCAAGGCGGAAGAACTTTCCGGGCATCTGCTGGCACTGATCAATGACATTCTGGATATGTCCAGGATCGAGGCCGGCAAGGTAGAACTTGAACACAAGAGTTTCAGCCTCAGAAATCTTGGCAGGCGGCTCTACGATATGTTCGCGAAGAATCTGGAAGCAGAGGGAATTCACTATGAGATCAAATTTGAGGATATGACCATAGATCATGTGATCGGAGATGAACTCAGAATCAGCCAGGTCATCATTAACTTCCTTTCCAATGCAATCAAGTTTACCCGCAGGGGAGAAATCACAGTTACGTTCCGCCAGATGATGCTTCAGGATGGAATGGCAGATCTTATGATCTGTGTCCATGATACAGGTATCGGAATGGAACCGGAATTTATCAACCGTATTTTCCGTCCATTTGAGCAGGAGAGTAGTGATACTGCAAGGAAATACGGTGGTTCCGGTCTTGGTATGGCGATCACCGATAATCTGGTCAGACTGATGGGCGGAGAGATCGTGGTAAGAAGCACTCCGGGAAAAGGGTCAGATTTCTCTGTATTTCTGCATCTTCCGGCAGCAGAAGAAGCTCTGGGCGATACAGGAACACAGAATTCAGAGCACAAGGCAGAACCGGAAGAAGACACCAATGCTTTTGCCGGACGCCGTATACTTGTTGCGGAGGATAATGATATCAACGCCATGATCGCAACGGAGATTCTGGAACAGATGGGTGCAGAAGTCGATCTGGCACAGAATGGTCAGGAAGCAGTTGACCGTTTTGCTGCACATCCGGAAGAGTATTATGATTTTATCCTTATGGATGTGCAGATGCCTGTCATGGATGGACGGACAGCAGCGAAACAGATTCGCCAGATGAACAGGGCGGATGCAAAGAGTGTACTGATCTTTGCACTTTCTGCAGATGCTTTTGTGGAGGACGAACGTCGTTCCATCGAGAGTGGTATGAATGGACATTATGCAAAACCGGTGGATTTCACCGCATTGCAGCATAATATAGGAGTATTCCTCAGAGAAAAAGAGAAGGGACTATCATGAACAAGAAAAAAATCGGACTTGCTGTTACAATAGTACCGGTTCTTGCAGCCGGCACCGTTGCCATAGCATCAGCTTATAAGTCAGGAACAGATTTCAAACCGTTTCAGAATGACCAGGAGATCCAGACGAATCAGGTCGTATTTGACGGTGACGAATCTGGCGTAGACCGTAAGAAGAAAGACGATAGCAAAGAAAGCAGTCTTCTCAAAGATAAACAGGACGATCAGGAAAAAGAAAGCACCGAGCTCAAAGACCAGGCGGACTATCTGTTTGAGAATGAACAGGTGAGTACAAAGGCAGTAGGACTTCTGGACGGAGAGAATACAGGAAGTGATATTCCAAAGCAGGATCAGCAGGAGGAAGAACAGCAGAAACCGGAAGAAACCTATAGCATAGTCAAAGATCCTTCCAAAGCGGATACAGAATTAAATGGTACCACGCAGAATGGAGGAAATGGAAGCAGCAGTAGTAATTCTTCAGGTACAGATAAGTCGGGAAGTTCCTCAGAAACTAAGAAGAATAACAGCAAAACAGACAACAACAGCCCTTCACCGACCAAAACTCCTGGTTCCAGTTCCGGAAACAATACAACAAAGACAACGCCGACTCCGGTGCCAACTTCAGCACCGGCACCGACTACGGCACCAGCACCAACAACTACACCTTCAAGACCATCCAGTTCAATCAAGGATCCGGAATCCACGAAATCAAATCCGACAATTGGAGGAGGTACCGGTCTGATCACATTCAAACCTTATGTAGAAGGGGTGACACCGGCATCTGATGATAAAGAAGACGGAAGTAATACAAGTATTGTAATTGAACAGTCCAGCTATAACAGCGGAAGTGTCCTTTATGAAGACCAGAAAGTGACAAAAAGGGATGTCTATAATTCACTGGATACGCTGGTATATGGCAAGGACGGCAACGGTTATCTGTGGGGAGCAGATGCACTGGATAAGTATATCCGTATTGAAGCAGTTTCGTTTGACGGCGGCCAGAGCTGGAAGACAGATTTCCCGTTAACGATTCCGGAAGGCCTCGAAGAAGGAAAGATGCTCATCCGTGTATCATACCGAATGTCAGCCAAAGATTCCAACTGGAAAAAGAAACTGGTTTCTTACATTCCAAAGGGAAACCGTATCTTTGTTCTCGCTAATCGGGTTGATGAAGAAGAACAGGTGATTCTTGAAGATGATATTCTGAATACAGAACAGCATCCGGAACTGGGAGAAATTTTCAACCTTTTCCGTTATCAGGACAATATTATATCCGGTAATCAGCTCACCAGCCTGTTTCCGGGATGGGAAGAAGACGGGGAACTGGTGCCGTGGCTTTATAAAGTCACAAAAGGTCGTCACATTCTGGAACCGGCAGACAAAATTCCATTGGATTCCAGATATACTGCCAAACTTGTCTATGAGTGGATGTCGGATAACTATGAGGTGGGCGACCAGTACATGAACCTCTGTTATCTTCAGACTCTCACAGGATTTACGGACAAGGCACAGGAAGCGTATTATATTGGAACTGATAAACGTCAGTACCGCAAGGTGAGTGTTCCGGAATACATACAGGCAGTTATTATTGATGCAGGTGCCGGGCTGAATACAGATTACCTTGAAATTCCGGATACGGTTCTGTACATTGAGGACACAGAAGGCGGACTGGATGTAGACCAGGGATATCTGGTAAGCTCCGGAAACCGTAATTATTCTGCTACAAAAGAAGGGGTTCTGACCAATAAAGATCAGACCAGCTACCTGGCAATTCCACATAAAATGGAAAAACTGACTGTGCCGGAAACCGTAACAAAGGTAAGCCTGACTGCTGACAACAATCTGAGTGAACTGTATCTTGAGGCAAGGACACTGGATCTGATGCCGGAGATCAGCTATCAGAATCTTCATGGATGCAAGACGATCATAGATGATAATCTTCTGAATGCTTTTCTTGAACAGAATTACAAGGCAGCAGAGGGAAATGATAATACAGTGGCAGCAGAAGAAAATCCTGAAATTACTTATACGGTACAGAATGAGGGAATTGTAAGTAATGAGAGAAAACTCCGCAAGATCCTTAATACAGGAAGAACGTCTTATGTTCTGCCAAACAGTGTAAAAGTCATTCAGAATGGAGCATTTGAGGGTGTGGAAGGGACTTCGACCCTTATTATGCCAGGAAACGGCAGTACAGTGGAGCTGGAGGCAGAATGTCTGTCCGACAGTCGGATAGAGATAATCCGCTGTTACTCTCAGGAACAGTATGATTCTGTGCAGGAACAGCTTCAGAAAGCCGGCGCGTCACCGGAAATTTCTGTAGAACTGCTTGGAACTTCTACAGAAGGCTATATCTACAGCAGCACGATCCGGAATGATAAAGAAGAGACAGTTCTGATCGAGGCACCAAAGGATATTACATATTTTGACGGTACAGTGACTGCTGCGGACGGAACGGTACTGACAATTAATGCGATTGATGATAATGCATTTGAAAACTGTACAGAGCTTATCTGGGCGATCCTTCCGGAAAGTGTCGACAATATCGGATATCAGGCATTTAAAGGATGTACATCACTTCAGGGCGCGCTGATCAATAACAAGGATACAATTACGATTGGGAATATGGCATTTGAAAACTGTGATTCGCTCAGATTTCTTGCATCCAATGCAATGACGGGTTATCTGGAAGATGACTCAGTACCGGAACTTCATGATTCTGCCGGGAACAGCATGGTATATGTACCGACGAATGCTGATGGATATTCTGCAAGATGCGTAAACTTTACGGAAGATTCCGGTGTTTATGGATACGATATCGTGGATATTGGCGGCGAAGGCAGAATGCTGTATGGCCTGAATGAATACGGAAGTCCGTGGCTTGCTATTCGAAGCGGACTCACGATGGCAGATCAGGTAGAACTGCCATGGACGACACAGGAGATTTTTTCCTATGCCATGGAAAAGACATGTTCCGAGAGTGGAAGTTTTACACTGAACTGGGAGGAACTTTGGGGACTCTGGGCATTTGACCCGGGGGCATTTGCGAATTCACAGCTTGGAGGAGATGTTATTCTCCAGGATAATCCGTTTGTCAGTTCTGACGTATTTGCCGGCTGTAAGAACATTACATCAGCAGTGGTACCGGGATACAGTATTCAGTTTGCGGAAGGCATTTTTGCAGGATGCAGTTCTCTTACCTCTGTGACATTAGGAGAGTTTGGATTAAACAGTTATCTGTATGCGAATGTTTTTGATGGATGTTCTTCTCTGACAGATATCACATTTACCGGAGGAGAACCGGAACTTTCCATTTATGGAACACAGCCGTTCCAGTTTAACAGTTACTGGACCAGAGAGGAAGAAGTGGAACACATTAAGCTTCATGTGATGGCGGGCAATGAGGCTGCTTTTGCCAAAAAGTGGCGTTATCTGTTCTGCGGATATTATGAGCTGGGCAGCGACACCGCTTATCTTCGTATGTGGTCCGACCTTCAGTGGGAATTTATTGACTGGGATACATGGGAGTTCCTGCCGGATGAACAGATTGACAGTATTCTGGAGCAGAGACTTCTCGAATCCGAGAATAATATCCGTACCATGCTCGGAGCAGAACAGGTGACAGAGCCAACAGATTTTTACCCGTATCGTTACAATTCCGGTGATTATGAGGTGACACTGATCGGTGCGCCGTCCTATATACAGAATCTGGACATTGCAGCCGAAAAAGAGAAAATGGAACTTCCACTGGCAACTTCCGTAAATTACATTGCGTCAGGAGCGTTTTCAAAATGCAGCAACCTGAGTTCTGTAACGATTCCGTCTACTGTCATCGGAATCAGCGAAAATACTTTCTCTGGTGTGAATTCAGAGAAACTGGTTCTTAATTTCCAGAGTGAGACACCGCTTAAGCTTCAGAGAAGTTCAGATGATACAGAATACAGTTTTGGTGTGGATGACAGTAAGCTTGAAATCCATGTACCGGAAGGCTGTGAGGCAAACTATATTGAGGAATGGCGTTATGCGCTGGCTGGTTATGCGGATCTGGATGCGGTAAAACAGGCTGTCATAAATGATCTGACAGGCGAGGATGGAACAGCTCCGACAGATGAAGAAATCGACAAAGAAATATCCAGGCGTCTCCTTCCGGCAGAAAACAGGATTCGCGTGATGATGGGACTTGATCCGAAAGAAGAGAAGAAAGAGACTGATACTTTGGGTGAAGAACTGTCCGGTAATGAAATCCCGAACGTTGAGGAAGAAGCAGAAGAAACACAGGAAACAGAGGAAACAGACGACAGTATATCCTTCGAAATTCCAGCAGAAGATGAGATTGTATCAGATCCGGAGCAGGATAATTCAGAAGATGACGGACCAGAAGACATAGAAGATACAGAAGATACATCAGAAGATGAAGAACCAGAAGCAGAGACTGACGTAGAAGGATCTGTGGAAAATGAGGAGGAAATACAGGAATGATCGTTGAACAATCCAGAGAAATCATAGAAGAAGTAAACAAAGCGTTCATTGGCAAGAATAATATCATCGAAAAAGTGCTGATGACGATCTACGCGGGTGGACATGTCCTTCTGGAAGACTGTCCCGGTGTAGGCAAAACAACCCTGGCCCTGGCGTTTGCCAAGGTTCTGGGACTGAGTAATAAGCGTATTCAGTTTACCACAGATACGCTGCCGTCAGATATCACAGGCTTTAATATGTACAACAGAGAAAAGAATCAGTTTGAATACAGAGAAGGAGCTGCAAACTGCCAGCTTCTTCTTGCTGATGAGATTAACCGAACTTCTCCAAAGACTCAGGCGGCACTTCTTGAGGTTATGGAAGAGCATACGATCAGCCTTGATGGTGTGACGCATGAACTTCCGGTTCCATTTGTATGTATTGCGACGGAGAACCCGCTTGGTTTTGCCGGAACACAGCCGCTTCCGGAATCACAGCTTGACCGCTTTATGGTGTGCCTTTCCATTGGATATCCGACACTCGAGAACCAGATGAAGATCATCAACGCGCAGCGCTACAGTAATCCGCTTCTGGATCTCAGGACTGTGACAAGTGCACAGAATATCCTGGAAGTCCAGAATTATCTTACTTCTGTCCGTATGACAGACAGCGTGCTGAAATATGCAATTCTTCTCTGCGAAGAGACGAGAGAACATCCGCTGGTAGAACTGGGTATCTCACCGCGAGGTGTTTCTGCTCTGGTGAAGATGGCAAAGGCAAGTGCTGTCCTGAACGAAAGAAATTATGTGATCCCGGAGGATGTGCAGAATGTATTTGCAGATGTCTGTGCCCACAGACTGGTCATGCGTCCACAGGCACAGGTGGAGGGAGTCACAGCAAGGGCGCTTCTGGAAGATATCCTTACCAAAGTCAGACCTGCATCAGCAGAAGAAAGGTAAGCAGATATGTGGAAAAATCGGTTAGGTTATATCCTTGCTTTTTCAGGATGTATGATACTGCTGTTTGCTTACAGCAGACCTTTTATGCTTTATTCGGTCGTTCTGCTTATGACGCTTGCTGTGGCAATGTATCTGTTCCTTCGAAGGGATATCCGGAGTATCGAGACAGTGTTGACAATTGCGCCGGCAGTTAAGGAAGGACAGGAAGTTTTTCTGTCTGTGGATATCAGTTCTGAACATTTTTTTCATGCGGCGGGTTATGTAATGGCAGAACTGGAGATCAGGAATGAAATGTTTGATACAGTAGAACACAGGAAGTTTCTGATGAGTCTCAGTGGCCGCAGAAATCATTTTGAGATTCCGGCAGAAACAGATTTCTGTGGAGAAACCTGTATAGAATGTCAGAATATCTGGATTTTTGACCTGTTCAAACTGTTCAGGGCCGGAGGGAAAAAGCCCAGGGCAATTCGGACAGTCGTTTATCCGGAAACGATGGATATCCGTGTGGAACTGGACAAAAACATGGCGGGTGCACCGCAGGAGGAAGGAATGATCCAGAACCGCAAGGGAAATGATCTGAGCGAGATCTTTGATATCCGTGAATATGTGCCAGGAGATGATATACGCTCGATCCACTGGAAACTTTCCAGTAAGACCGACACACTGATTCTTAAGGAAGCCAGCGATCCTTCTCACTACAATGTTGTAATCCTTCCGGATTTTGGACGTAAACAGCTTGGAGAGACAGTTTCAGCCAGGGAAGTGAATGCGGCAGTCGGGATTGGAGTGGCAGTCGGACAGCAGTTTATCATGAAAGGAGTTCCTTTCTGTATTGCTTTTCCAGGTCCAAATGGTCTACATCTGACGGAGATCAGGAATAAAAGTGACTATCAGAAGATGCTGACACAGTGGCTTGCCTGCCGGATCCAGGATAACGGTGGAGACGGATTGAAATATTTTGCGACAGGACATATGGAGAAATATTTTACAAGGCTTTTGATCCTTTCCGCAGGGAAATATGATCAGAATTTAAGTCTTCTGGATGGAAAGATCAGTATTACCGTCCTGAATGCGGTTCAGGACAGCACTACTGTGAATGCCAGCAAAAATGGAACCTGTCAGATTGTGGAGATTCCGGCAGACAATAAAAAAGATACGTATCGTATCATATGTTAAGGATCAGAAGAGAGAATGAGAAATAAAAAAGAACAGATTCCTGTTCAGAGACTTTATATGGACCGGAATCAAAACAGATACAAAAATATCATATGGATCACATTTCTGGCACTTCTTCTGACGGGCGGAATCTTTCTTGTCATAAGAGAAAGCTGGAAGGGACAGTTATCCGCGCTGCCTGTATGTATCCTGACGGCAGGCGCAGGGATTTTGTGCTGTGTTCTGGCTGAGATCATGAGAGAGAGAATGCGGTTTGCCACGGCAATTGCAGGACTGCCATGGATCGTGCTTCTGGTCTTTACAGGAGTTTTTCGTGGAGGCTGGACAGGCGCACAGGCATGGATCAATATGCTGATCAGCCAGTGGAATACTGCGAATGCGGGCGGTCTGGCATTATTTTCTGTGCAGGCGTCCATGCATGATGCATTTGTTTTTACATTGATCCTTGTCCTGGCAGTAGCTGAGATCTCCTGGTTTCTGGCAGATGGGAGACATCTTTTGCTGGCAAATATTTTCTGCATTCTGTGGGTTATCCTGCAGCTTTTGTGCGGGGTACTGAATCCTGCAGCCTGTGGATTTTTGTTTGCGGCTCTTTGTGGAATGTGTGTGTCCGATGATGAGATGATTTTTACAAGAAACAGGGCGGGCTGGACAATTGGAGTCCTGATCGTTTTCTGCATATTCGGAAGAGTCGTATCAGAGGAGGAAATTCTGGCAGTCAGTCAGTTTCGTGAATCTGTACAGGAAGAGATACACAAGATCCGATATGGAGAGGATACACTGCCAGAAGGAAATCTGTATCTGGCATCCGAACTTAAGGCGGATGCCAGGGAGATGCTTAAGTTAAAGACAGAGCAGCAGAAAACACTGTATCTCCGAGGTTTCGTCGGATCTGTTTATGAAGATGGAGTCTGGGAAGAACCGGCAGATGCTGTCTATGGCGGTGAGAATGCTGGAATGCTGGGCTGGCTTGAGGAAAATTCATTTGATCCGCTTTGCCAGATTTCAGATTACTATGCTCATAGTGATGAGGAAAAAAATCCAGACAAAAATGAGATCCAGATCCGGGTGACCGGAGCTTCACGTTACTATGTATATACACCGGCAGCTGTGGAAGATATCAAAAAAGGAAAACTGACTGAGGATAAAGACATCAGATTTTGTAACAAAGGTTTTTTTGCTGCACGGAATTATACGATAGAAGAAACTTCCGGAACAAGACCGGCAGAACTGATGGTGACAGATCCCTGGGTGAGTACACCGGAATCAGCAGAACAGAAGCAGTACAGTGAGACGGAAGCTGTTTACCGTGCCTTTGTTTATGATACTTACCGTGATGTGGATCCCGAAACACGCGATCTGGTCCAGCAGATGTTCTGGGATGATTACGAGTCAGACAGTGATGGGATTTACAGTTCCATCTGCCGCATCAGAGATGTCCTGAAAGAAAACGTTGAGTATACGGAGAATATAGAGGAAGTTCCGGATGGAGAAGACCTTGTGAGATATTTCCTTACAGGATCGCAGAGAGGAAATGCAATGCTGTATGCTTCCGCAGCTGTAGATGCACTGAGAGTCCATGGAATCCCTGCAAGATATGTGGAAGGATACTATATTTCGGAATCAGATCTCAAGAACAGCCAGAGTGAGGAGATCATCCTTACCGGGGAAAATACGCATGCGTGGGCAGAAGCATATTTTGATGGAATCGGATGGCTTCCGCTGGATGTGACACCGGGATACTATTATGATGCAGTTACTCTTCAGAAGATGGTAAGTACGCCGGATGTCGCACAGAAGAATGCTGTGCTTAAAGATAATTCTTTTGGCTCACAGGAGGTAACCGGTCTGGATGGAGCAGGCGGCAAAAGTGCCCGTGAGAGACTTACCAGGGCCGCACGTGATGTTGGTGCGATCTGCCTTGGGATCGTGGCAGTACTGCTGATCCTTTTTGTAGTGGTGATCATAGTGTGCGAAGTGATAAGAAATGTCTGCCTGTGGACTGACAGAAAAGCAGACAGGGGAGCTTCACCGAGAGAAAAAATACTGAGAACAGAGAAAAAGATCTACAGTTATCTGGCACTTGTGGGTATCAGGGCACGGCTGGGATGGAATACAGAGGAAACAGACAGGCTTATTGCAGACTTTTTTGAAGAGATCGAATCGGGAGAGTATACCCGTGTCTGCAATCTGATCGAAAAAGTGATCTATGGTGAGATCGAACTGGAACCTCATGAAGAACGAACCGTGACCAGTTTCCTGAATAAACTTCTGACCAGTCAGAAATTCATGGACAGGAGAGCCTGGCTGAGACGAAGATACACCTATGTATGGATGAACAGGAAGTAGAACAGGAAAGAGAATATTATTATTTTGCAATAAAATATTGTACCGAGAACATTTTTTTGCTTTGTGCATACTCTAACAGCAGAAGTTTCAAAAGGAGTATCTGCATGAAAAATAAAAAATGGATCTCACTGGCAGCAGCAGTGGTTCTGGCGGTGACGGCACTGCCGATGGGAGTATTTGCTGCGAAGAAAGATGGAGAAGAGGAGAAGCTTACGAAGGTTACACTGAATGAAGTAGCGCATTCGATTTTCTATGCGCCGCAGTATGTGGCAATCGAAGAGGGATATTTTGCAGAGGAAGGTCTGGATCTGACACTGGTGACGGGCTTTGGTGCAGATAAAGTTCTGACTGCTCTGATCTCCGGTGAAGCAGATATCGGATTTATGGGAGCAGAAGCATCCATTTATGCATACCAGGAAGGTGCGACTGACCCGGCAGTGAACTTTGCGCAGCTTACTCAGCGCGCCGGAAACTTCCTTGTGGCAAGGGAAGAAATGCCTGACTTCAAATGGGAAGATCTGAAAGGAAAGAAAGTTCTCGGCGGTCGCAAGGGTGGCGTACATACATCAATGTAAATTATGAGACGATTGTGATTTTGTGTAATTGGGTGGATGGGTTGAATAGTACATCTCTTAAATAAAATATCTCTTTTGATTATGAGGATATTGATTTATAATGAATATATCTTTACACTTAGGAGGAAACCATTTTATGGCAAAAATAATTGCATTATTTAATAACAAAGGTGGGGTCAGTAAAACCACTACTACGTTTCATTTGGGCTGGAAATTAGCCGAATTGGGATACAAAACATTGATGATAGATACTGATCCCCAATGTAACCTTACAGGATTATGCTTAAATGCCGATAAGGAAAATAAGTTAACACAGTTTTATGAAGCAAATAATTATAATATAAAATCAGCACTATCACCGGTTCTCAATAATGAAATGAGGCCGCTTGAAGCGACAACTTGTTATGAATTTGAGCACAACGAAAATCTATTTTTACTTCCTTGACATATAGAGTTTTCTGAATATGACGCAACATACAATATTGCTGAAAATATGACAGGATCTTTAGTTGTGTTACAAAATGTTCCTGGCGCATTAAGACAATTAATCACTATGACTAGTGAAAAATATCATTTGGATTTTGTTTTACTTGACATGAGTCCAAGCATATCTGCCACAAATGCCAACATTTTGATGGGAAGTGATTTTTTTATTATTCCATGTGCCCCAGATTATTTTTGCTATATGGCCATAGAATCACTTATTAAAGTGTTTCCTAAATGGTGTTCTACTTATGATAATTTGCGAAAAGCAGAAGTTTTTAAAAACGCAATTTACAAGATGAATGATACTGTACCTAAATTTCTAGGTACTATACAACAGCGATACCGCCCGCGAAATGGCTCGCCGGTAAAAGCATTTTCAGAATGGATTGACGATATTAATAAAATTGTTGCAGAAAAATTAGTTCCTGTATTGGATGAAAATGGAATGCTTATTCAAAAAAGAACTAATTACAATTTAATAAATATTGCAGATTTTAATAGTCTAATTGCTCAATCACAAATGAACAATACACCTGTTTTTGAGTTGACGCAAGAACAAGTTGAAAAGACGGGGAGTGTCTGGGAAAATATGAAACGTAATAGAGATGATTTTAGTGTTACCTTTGAAACATTAGCAAAAACAATTATCGCTTTAACAAATTAAACAAGTGTGGAGATACCATTGATGTATCTCCACTTATATTTTGCGGAATTTTGTTATCTCTTTCCAGTTAATCGGAAACCCCATATATTCAAAAAGATCATTTAATTTCAAATTTGAATTCTGCTTTTCATATCGGTCAAAAATATGCAATAATTGCTTTTTAAACAGTAAAAAATCGGTCTTTGGAAGTAGATAACGAAAAGTAATGACTACGCTAAACAAGTCATTTTTTCCATATATATATTTTGAACCATTTTTAGAAATGCCTAATTTTTTATGTAACAATGTATCTGGAATGTCAATATATGTGTGATAGGAAAACAACCTTTCGTTATGAGCACATACATTTCGGTACAGTGTTAATACCTTCAAATATTTTATCATTTCATTTTTCTTGACATTTCCAAAATCCTGGCAAATTGCTCCTTGCATATTTTGAGGTAAGAATTCAAACATTTTGGATATCTGACCAAAAGTAAGGGTATTCATAATCACCCATAACGGAATATTATGATATTTGTTACGCTGATAAACAAGATATTCATGATCCTTGTTTTTATTAGCCATCATATCTAGCATTTTGATTAATTTAGTAATTCCATATTTATTTTTTGGAATATTGCCGTAATTATTGGATTTAAGATATTCTTCTTGACGTTCACCATGTTTTCTACAGAAGTGATAAGAAATGGACGAACGCATTTTTCTTTCTACGCGACATAAATATTTAAAGAATATTCCACGTAACTCTTCATCAAATTCATAAAGAGCAACTATATTTTCAAAACATGCTTCATTAATGTATTTGCGAGTATGAATATCAATAAAAGGATGTTTGTATCCGCCAATTAATGCATAGTAACTGATATTCTGCAGGGATTCTACCGCAAAATCATCATCTGTAATAACTAGATTTTTTTCATTTTTCAGTTTTTCAACCTGTGCGGTATATGTAATAAACGGTTTGCTCATATGTACCTCGCTGCAAAATGTTCCAGATAAAGAAAAAGGAGAGGGGCCTCGGCACCCTCCCCCGATCGCAGGCTTCTCAAGTTTCTGCAATCTGATCACTAAAGATAATATAACTGATATAACTAAGAAAGTCAATCAGAAATTATCTTTATTTAGATTGTATTCAATCTGATTATTTTTATGTACTATTATTAAGCTTTTCCGGTTTCATATAGATAAGTATATAAATTGCTTTGGCTTGTCTTTATCATATCATAATAATGCAACACATTATCTTTTTCTTGTGCAATAACAAAGCATTCCTTTGATATAAACGAAAGATAAGTATCTTTACATACTTTTAAATGTCTATATTCGAGCAAACATTGTAAATCTTCTGAAATACAATCGATTATAAACTTAGCAACTTCTGCGTTTGTAGAAGTATTTTCAAAACAATAATCATATGGTAAAAACAATAACATATTCTTATTTACTGAGACTTTTTTTAATACCTGTATTATTGTTTTTCCTTCTGGAAGCTTAATGAGCCCTTTTTCTATTTTAATTAAATCGTCTATATTCATAGAACGAAAGCACTTGATTATATCATAAACTTTTCGTTCTCCTTTTAATCGTGAAGGACCTTTTCCTACTACCCCAGGACAAAATTCAGTTATAGTAGGGCTTAACATGCGTCTGGCTTCCATATATTTAGTATCGACCATAATTTTAAAATCTAAATCATAAAAAGAATTAAAAATGTCTGCTTCTCCATGATTTTGCTCTTCATGTTTTCTTAAAATAAATGCTTGATTGCCCTTACAAGTGACAAGTTTTGAAGAATTGATAAATGTCGTTAAAAAATCTTCATAATTAGCTGGATGCCCATCTATAAAATTTTTTATATAAATTGTTGGCGGTAATTGTTTTATTAGTAATTTATTTTTGTCAAGTTCCATATATTCTCCAAGCTTGTATTTTTTATTATAATGAGAAACTGTTGATATTCATATTAGTTACTCTGGGTCATCCAATAGGGGCGAGTAGCATCCCTGTTGGCACACGATTTTCCGTCAGGAAAGTCTAGTGTGTTATACCTTTATGAAATTGTGGCTGCCGGAAAGAAATTCTATATCCTTGCGATTATCTCCAATTTCCGGCATTCTGTGCTGAAAGGTACTCCGTAAAGGAGTTACCTGAAAGTACAGAACTGAGTCTGAATATTAGCATGACGATGCTGTTATTCAGACGATGCCACATTTGAAGAAAGGTATATCCATGCTTACGTCAGCTATTCTCTGAATTCTTTTCTTGCACGCTATTATCACAAATATATTTTGCCAAATTCTGTACCATTGCAAGTCCTTCGTCATTCAGATCGGTTGTCTGTCCCATATAAAAAGCTACTGCATTTGCTAAGTCAGTACTTGTGATATCAGAAACCGGCTTATCAGGCAATGCGTCCCGAATCATCTGTACGGCTTCGGCTGTAGCAACCGCTTTTGTTGGTTCTTTTTTCTGCATACTAGATTTAATATCACGTAATATTGCCATAAACTGAATCTTGATTTTTTCAATGTCTGCTTCATTTGCTCCTAATTTCTGTGAGCTTAAAAACTGCTTATCTTTTATAATCTCTTTTCTTTTTGAGGGTTCTACAGTCATCAAATCAGTCAGTTGATCAACAGCCAAATCAATGACCTTATTTCGTGCCATTATACCCTCAGCAATGGTATCATCAAAATAATTCCGAATCATAATACATAATTTTGGAAAATGTTCATGTTCCAATAATCGGTTTAAAATATCTACATCTATTCTTCTGGTAATCAGTCTCGTTACCGCTTCTTCCGACAGTCTAAGTTCCGATATATCATAACTTTTGGGTGAAGTAATCTGAGTGATTCCAAGCAGATAATCAGTAGAAACATGAAAAAACCTGGCGGCATCTATTACAATGCTTATATTAGGATTTTTTGTTTCACCGCTCTCTATACGACTGATTTGTGAATGAGTCACATGAAGCTGATCAGCCAACTGTTTTTGGCTTAAATCATGGTCTTTCCGCAAATTACTCAATCGGTATGCAAGACTTGTTTCATCTTCTATTAAATCAGATTTTCCCATTGTTTCGTCACCTCCTAAACTACTTCCATTATATCTGTGCCTGTGCAAATTTGCAATTTTTTATCAAATCGTATTCGTGATTTTCATTGTACGTGAATAAATCAGGGGTGCGATTTTTTCATGCTAAACTGTCAACATGATCGATCAGACAGAACCTTGAAAACTAAATGACCGTTCCGGAACTTTATAAACCGCCACGATTTTCTGATCAGAAAAGAGCGCTCACAAAGAGACGACACAGCGCCGAGAAGGGTTGCCTGTCAGGAAAGGAACTGGATAAAACGGCACAGCTTTAAATTCAAACTTAAATCAGGAGGAAAATAGAATGAGATTATTTGAAACAATAAAAGAAACTGTAACAGTCGGACAGGCTGCCGAATATTATGGCATGAAAATTGGAAGAAACAACATGATCTGTTGCCCATTTCATAATGACCATTACCCAAGTATGAAACTAAACACAACTTATTACTACTGCTTTGGCTGTGGTGCTACCGGAGATGTGATCCAGTTTGTTGCAAATCTATTTGGACTGAGTAACTATGAAGCCGCCAAGAAAATTGCTGTAGATTTTGGTATTACACCAGATAATCCGCCAGTAATAGCAGCTCTGAAAAAGCCCGAGTACATGGAAACAAAAAGCAGACAGAAAGAATTACATGAATGCCAGAAAATGGTATGCGAATATCTTCATCGTCTGGAAAAATGGAAAGCACTGTATGCACCAGAACGACCGGATTTACCTATGGACGAACGATTTGAAGAAGCATGTGAAAATCTGAGTTATATCGAATATCTGGCAGATTATCTGACCTTTGCAGATGAAGAAGAAGGCTTTGAAGTTGTAAAATCCATGAAAGAAACAGGCTATCTGGAAGATTTGAAATATCTTTCAGGGTCTCGTGATGAGGAGGATGTATATGCAGAAGAAGCAAAAGCAGCTTAGTAATTATCCAGTTTGGTTTGACGGAACCAATATCAATGAAGCAGCCTTTTGTGAAGAATTTCTCCATACGCATAAAATACTCTTTGCCAACAATGCATTTTTTACTCCAGAGGGGCGGGTCACTGATGATCTGCCCCTTCGTGGGGAAATATTTGAAAGTCTGAAACATTATGCCATTAACAATGTTCCACGCAAAGTGACAAATATTTTAGAAGTTATGAAACTGGCAGCTTATATAGAGGATTTTCCACCAGAAGCCAATAAAATCCATCTTGCAAATGGAACGATATATATAGATGGCACATTTATCCCTGAAAAACCAGATATTGTACGAATGCGTCTTCCAGTCAATTATAATCCAGATACACCAGAAGCTTCTACATGGCTGTCATTTTTAGATCAACTGCTCTACCCGGAAGATATTCCAACTTTACAGGAATTCATAGGGTATTGCCTGATTCCAAGCAACAAGGGACAACGGATGATGATTATAAAAGGAAATGGCGGAGAGGGTAAATCACAGATTGGTGCTGTTCTGAACAGCCTGTTAGGCTCAAATATGAAAGACGGAAGTATCGGTAAAATTTCTGAAAACCGCTTTGCTAGAGCTGACCTTGAGCATATTTTATTGTGTGTAGATGATGATATGCGAATGGAAGCCCTAAAACAGACCAGTTATGTGAAATCCATTGTTACTGCTCAGGGGAAAATGGACTTAGAGCGTAAAGGAAAGCAAAGTTATCAGGGGTGGCTTTTTTCCAGACTGCTTGCATTCAGCAATGGAGATTTACAGGCATTGTATGACCGTAGTGATGGATTTTACCGAAGGCAATTAGTACTGACAGCAAAGGAGAAACCTGCTGATCGTGTAGATGATCCTTATCTGGCAGAAAAAATGAAGAAGGAAGCCGAAAGTATTTTTCTCTGGGCGTTTAAAGGACTACAACGGTTAGTCCGTCAGAATTTTAAATTTACAGAAAGTCCCCGTATTAAGGCGAATCGTGAAAATGTGAAACGGGACAACAACAATGTACTGGAGTTTTTAGAATCAGAAGGATATATTCGCTTTCAGGCAGAGGCAAGTGCAAGTTCCAAAGAACTGTATGAGAGCTATCGGCTCTGGTGTGAAGAAAATTCCATGACTGCATTAAAAAATCGTAGTTTCTCAGATGCTATGATTGCTGTTCAAGCAAAATATAATCTGGAACATTGCAATACAATAAAAAATTCTGCTGGGAGACGAGTATGGGGATTTACGGGAGTAAAGGTTATTACAAAGCCGTTCTATACAGATGGTTTTATGGACGATTCCCAGTGTACGTACGTACCGAAAGAATGGACAAATTAATCTGGTACGTATGTACGTAGTAATTCAATGTAAGTTACACATTATATATTTTTCAGGTTGGCTGTCAAAATAATATGACAGTTAGCCTGTTTTGGGGAAAGGAGGAAGTACAAATGCAAAAAGCACAATACGGTATTTTAAGATTTGCAAAATACAAAGGACCTGAAATCAGCAATATTGAAGCTCACAATGAACGGAAAAAAGAAAAATATGCCAGTAATCCGGATATAGACAACAGTCGAGGAAATTTGAATTATCATTTGATTGAACCAGTCGGAAAGTACCGGGCAGAGTCGAATCGACTGATTGAAGAATACGGATGCCGGACACGCAAAGACAGTGTACGTGTTGTTGAAGTTCTAATTACCGCTACACCAGAATTTTTCAAAGGTAAGAAAAAGAGTGAAATCAGAGCGTATTTCCAAACAGCTTTGGAATTTATAAAGAAATATCAGGATTCAGAGACAATCCTTTCGGCTGTGGTGCATATGGACGAGAAAACTCCACATATGCACCTTTCTTTTGTCCCGATAACTCAGGATGGAAGACTTTGTGCAAAAGAGATTCTTGGAAATAAGAAAAAGCTGACCTGGTGGCAGGACGAGTTCTGGAAACACATGGTAGAAAAATATCCAGATCTGGAACGTGGAGAAGCCGCCAGCATGACCGGACGTGAACATATTCCACCACGACTTTTTAAAGAAGCAGCGCATCTTACCCGGCAGGCTAAGCAAATCACTGATCTGTTGGAAAGTACAAATATTTTTAATGCTGGTAAAAATACAGATAAAGCTGTGGAACTATTGCAGAAATTTTTTCCTGCAATAGAGAACTTTCAGACGCAGGTTCGGAAATATGATAAGACGATTAGTTCCTTAAAGTCAGATAATGTATCATTAAAAAGGCAGACACAGGATTTAAGCAGACAGGTAAAAGAAGCAACGTCCAGCAGTATACGAAAGAAAATGGATGATGCCAGACTCAGAGCCGATTATGAAAATCTCCAGAAGCTGATGGGACGTATTCCACCAGAAATACTGGAACTGGCAAAAAGAGGACAATTAACCCATTCAGATCGTGAACGGTAAATTGATTTTAAAGTGGACAGACACGAAAACTGTCCATTTTTTATATGATAATCATAGAAAAGTTAACAGAAAGGATGTGATAGCCTTGCGTAAGCCAACGTATTATCTCTGGCGTAACGATTTTCCGTCACAGGAAGAATTTGAAGCGGAACGCAAGAAATATGCTGACATCGGCTTTCGGGTTGTCACATTTCTGGATGGAGATTCAAACACTAATATTCATGATGGTATTAAAGCACTGGTCAAAAATCACTGGGATAATGTGTGATTTAACCAGTGCTTTAATTATAGACGGTGTGAAATTTTTTCTGTAAATTTAGATCTTCTATGATAATTATGGCGGCTTAACAGCGGTTTCTGCGGTTAAGCCGTTGTCTATTTAATAGCAAAAATAATCTGGCATGTCAAGAGCACCCAGAAAAATCTGGGTGTATATTTATTCCCGGCATTCCACTTTGGATTGTTATATCACCATCCGGTCAGGGTACATGATTTCCAGCTCACCACGTACTCTCCCCCAATTGCGGATCGGCATTGTCCATTTTTTTGCAATCTCAAAAGTGCCCAGATATAATGCTTTCATCAGTGACTGGGAACTCGGGAATACGCTTCTCTGCTTGTTTAGTCTACGATAGCATGAATTCAGTGATTCAATGGCATTCGTAGTATAAAAGGCAGTACGGACATCCTTGGAAAATTTGAAGATGGGGGAGACTGCATCCCAGTTATCATGCCAGCGGTTCATGGCACTTGGGTATTGTCCGGACCATTTCTTTGTTACAGTTTCCAGCTGCTTTCTGGCAGTTTCTTCGCTCGCTGCGGTATAAATTGTTTTCAGATCTTTCGCAAAAGTTTTCATATCCTTGTTTGCGACATATTTAAGGGTATTTCTTACCATATGCACAATGCATCTCTGCTGTTCTGTTTTAGGAAATGCAGTAGAGATCGCATCTTTAATCCCAGTCAATCCATCAGAACAGAGAATGAGGATATCCTGAACTCCACGATTCTTTAAACTATTCAGCACAGACAGCCAATATTTACTGCTTTCATTTTCTCCAACAACAATGCTTAGAACTTCTTTCTTTCCATCTTCATTAATCCCAAGGACAACATATGCGGCAAGCTTTCTGATCACACCGTCATCCCGCACAGAAAAGTGCACAGCATCAATAAAAACAATTGGATACACAGGTGATAATGGACGATTTTGCCATTCCTCAATTCGCGGCAGAAGCTTATCTGTGATATCAGATATCATACCCTCACTGACTTCAAATCCATAGATATCCTCTATAGTCTCTGAAATCTGCCTGGTAGTCATTCCCTTTGCATACATGGCAATGATCTTGTCATCAATCGAAGAAATGTCTTTCTGACGCTTAGGAAGTACCTGCGGTTCAAAGGAGCTTTGACGATCCTGCGGAACATCCACTTCAAATTCACCATATTTACTCCGAACAGTCTTAGACTTTTTACCATTACGGTAATTAGGCTCATCGGATCTTTCGTAACGATCATAGCCAAGATGATTATCCATTTCTGTTTCAAGCATATCTTGAATTGTTCCGGAAAGAAGATCTTTTAATGCATCCTGAATATCCTCCGCAGATTGGATATCATACTCCTGGAGTAATCCTTGAATAAGATTTCTCTTTCCTTCCGTCATTGGTTTTGGTTTGTAAACTTCTTTCTTTCTTTCTGTTTGCCATAATAAAAGGCCTCCTATGATTTTAATATTTTATCATAGAAGACCTTTGTTGTGTTGAATTTACAGAGTTTTTTTCACAGGCTCTAATTATACAAACCTGAAGTTATCTATCAATTGTCCAATAATCCTTATAAGCGTAACCATCTATTGTTCCAAAGCCTACTTCAAATCAAAGAGGGAATTTTCATAGCCCTTTACATAATATCGTACATTTTTACGCCCTTTTTGAATAATGGTGTGTCCTTCTGCTTCTAATTTTTCTTTTTGTGCTTCAATACCATTTGGGTATTTAGCATTTAGTTCTCCGTTCGCTTTTAATGTTCTCCAATAAGGTGTTTCATCTTCTGAACGCTGATAACTCGCCCATGCCACAATAGAAACAAAAATTCCTGCCGTAATGGGTTCTGTAAAATCTGCACCACTTAACTCTGCAAAGTATTCTCGTATTTTTCCGACGGTAATCACTTTACCATACGGAATTTTTTTCATTACTTTGTCATAGTCGATTGGCGGTGCAAAATACATTTTACTGCCACCATATTTTTCAATGCTTTTCTGGTCTGTAATAATTTGAAATTTGGGCATATCCTTATTATCGTGCAACATAGCATTAAAATCTTTTTTATCTTCGTTTGCCATTTCTGCCACCTCCTACTTTAAGGATAATCTGTTTGGCATTCCTATGCAATGAGGCTGTTTGAAAAACTTGACAACTCCCGATTTATCAGTTACCAAAACAGGAAGTTGTCTATTTCTTCTTTTTCGGTTTTAGGGCTGGCAGTTCATCATACATTGCATGAAACAAGCCTGTCAAAAATTCCTTATTATCAACTTCATCTACCAACAACATCTCTTTTGCTCCCCCATAGGGTAATTCATACGGAGCTGTCGGCATATAATTAATTGCTGATTTTACTGGTTTAACAAGTAATCTATCATCATAGATACCGCCTACAATCTTGCCACGATAATAAATAATAAATTCTCCCATCATAGCTCGATAAGTAATTTCTTCTAACTCAGATAGCTGCCCTAAAATAAACTCTAAGTATTCCTTGCTTGATGCCATATTTCCTCCTCAAATTGTTATTTCTAAAATTGTATCAAATTCTGCCTGTTTCCGCAATCAACAAAAATGTCTAATACTATCTGTTTTTAATAATCTTAAGATTTTTCTATATACATCTTCCAGTTTTAAATATATAATATAATTACATAGAGCATAATAATTATATTTACATTTAAAGAAAGGAACATCTATGAATGCAGGATATGTCCGTCTTTCCAGAGACGATGATAAAAGGAATTATGTTTCCATAGAAAATCAGAAGCTGATTATCAACCAGTATGCAACAGATCATGGTGTGGTTATTGACCGCTGGTATGAAGATGATGGCATTTCCGGCTATATCTTTGACAGACCGGGATTTCAGCAGATGATGGCTGATCTGGATAAAGATATTGATACCGTATATGTTAAAGACTTTTCACGTCTTGGCAGACACAATGCAAAGGTTCTTTTGCTTCTGGACGAATTTCAGGAACGTGGAAAGCATCTAGTGGTGATTGACGATAATTATGATTCTATGGATTCCAGTGACGATACGATTGGCATTAAAACATGGTTTAATGAGCGATATGTAAAAGACACCAGTAAGAAAATCAAACGTGCCATTGGAGCCAGACAAAAAGAAGGAACACTGATTACCAGACCACCGTTTGGGTATTGCCGTAATGAAAAAGATAAAACTGTTCTGGAAATTGTACCGAAAGAAGCGGAATATATTAAAAAGATTTACGACTTATATTTATCTGGTTCGGGATATCGTAAAATTGCCACATATTTGACTGAGCAGGGGGCACCGACTCCATCTATGATACAGCGTGAACGTGAAATAGAAGAAGGTAGATTGTCCAAAAGACAGGTAGCTTCTAAATGGTCTGATGCTATGATAAAAGAAATACTGGATAATGATTTTTACATTGGTACTTTTCGTTTGAAAAAACGTGCAAGAAATACGGTTCATGGAAAAGATAAACGTGTGCCAAAGGAAGAACAATGTATTTTTGAGAATCATCACCCAGCAATTATTGATAAGGCTACCTTTGCGTTGATACAGGAATTAAAGGGAAAACGTAACCGTACCAATTATCGGGGAAGCCGGGGGCAGTGGCTTGGCTCAGAGATTCCGAATCCTTTTGGCAGTTGCCTGTTCTGTAAAGACTGTGGCAGCCGCCTTACACCAATTAAACGCAAAACTTCCAGCAAGGAACGGAAATATTACATCTGTACCACTTATAACACCAAAGGCAGACGTTATTGCTCCAAAGCACATTTAATTGAAGAAGATGATCTGATGGAAGATGTTCTGACTTATATCAAGATGTGTCGAAATGCTCTCTGTGAAGTTATTTCTACCTATGATTTAAAGGATTTTGAAGCAGAGAAAAAAACAATAGCGGAAAAACGGCAGGAACTGCACACAGCTATCAATGAGCGAAAAAGTCAACTGAAAGTTCTGCTTACCCAAAAAGTAAAAGATCTGGCTGTCGCTGCAGGAAATGAAGATTTAATCAATGAAACGTATGATTCTATGCAGAAAGACTTATTTGCTCAAATTCATGGTCTGGAAATGCAGATAAAAGAACTGAATGAAACTGCCATAGAAACGCCTGATGTAAAGGATAAACTAAAAAATGCTCTTGAGGTGGTAGATAAAATCATTGCAGGAGGCAGCCTTGACCGAAGAGATATTGAACTTCTGATTGAAAAAATCGTAGTGGACGAAGACGGGATGCCGGAAATTACACTGAAATACGGCTTGTCTAATCTGATTAGTTACAGTCCTGCTGATGAAATGAACCGAAGAGAAAATACCATGATTGCGATTGTGATGAAACTGATTGCTGAGGATGAACGTGGATTTTCTTCTGCAAAATATTTGTCAGAGCATATTACTGATCTGGGATTCAAGAAAACAAAACAGAGTATCCTTCCATATATTGAGCTGATGAAGGAACTTGGAATTCTTGAAGTCACAGATAATCCATTGAAGCCATACAATATTGTAAAGTCAAAAGAAGAAATCACGCAGCTTACCAAAGACTATCTGCCGGATGTATCAGCAGAAACCACTGCGAAACATCTAGCAGATGATTATTTACATGGTATTAGTGACGACAGGCGGCATGCCGGAAATGGTCTTTGAATACATTCTCCGTAAAAACGGACTGGATCCGCAGAAAGACCTGACCATCAACCAGAGCATTGATTTCGGTTCCACGGCGGCGGCTTTTACAGGTGATGCTTCAGCAGATTTTACCGTAGAATTTGAGCCGTCTGCGACTGCACTGGAAAAAGAAGGCGCAGGATATGTTGTTGCTTCGCTCGGAGTAGATTCCGGCTATGTTCCATACACTTCCTACAGTGCAAAGACCAGTTACATGCAAAAAAATCCAGAAGTCATCCAGAAATTCACAAATGCTCTCCAGAAAGGCATGGAATATGTCCAGACTCACACCCCGGAAGAAATCGCGAAAGTCATTGCACCACAGTTTGCAGAAACTGACCTCGACACAGTTAAGACTATCGTAAAACGTTACTATGATCAGGATACCTGGAAATCCAATCTTATCTTCGAAAAAGAGAGTTTTGAACTCCTGGAAGATATCCTCGAAGATGCCGGTGAACTGAATGAACGAGTAGCATATGAAGATCTCGTAACAACAGAATACGCCGAGAAGGCGGCAGAAAAATAAACAGTTAAGCTCTGCGCATCATCTTGTAGTAAACCGGAATCAGCAGGGAGCAGGCTCCGATCCATGCGAGAGGACTGGCGATGCAGACAGAAGTGTATCCGATCATGCCGGAGAGACCAACGGTAGCGGCGATACGCATGACCAGTTCGATCATACAGGCAGCAAAAGGAGCCTGCCCATTCTGCATACTCTGGATGGAAGTCCGGTAAACAGCAAGAAGCCCTAGGATAAAATAAAACGGTGCAACAACAGTCAGATACATATCGGAATAATGATAAATTTCCTTCGTAGGATCGGACAGGAACATCTGCACGATCGGATGACGCAGGAGCAGAATGCCGACGCACATAATAAGATTGAGCGTTTCTGTCTGGATCAGACAAGCCCGCACACCCTGACGTATACGGTCACTTTTGCCCGCGCCGAAATTCTGGGCAACATAGTTGGAAATAGCAGTCATCATGGCATTATTCACAAGAACTGAAACCTGATCTGCCTTGGAAGCAGCCGTATATCCGGCGACTGCAGCAGTACCGGAAAGTTTTTCAGCCCGACGATCAGACTGAACAGGGCAGAGAGAAACTGTGAAAGGATCGTAGCCCATGCAGCTCCCGCAACACCCATATGGAACGGTACAATAAACAGGATATCCAGAAAAATATTCAAAACAGAAGAAAACACCAGGAAATAAAGTGGAGTTTTGCTGTCACCAAGTGCACGGAGCATGTTTGAGATCATATTGTAAAAAACAGTAGCGCCCGTTCCGAGAAAGACCACGAACATATAATCATAAGCTTCTCCGGAGATGTCATCCGGGATCTGCATCCATCTGAGAATCTGGTGAGCCAGCAGATCAGAGTCAGCACCAAGAGTCTTGCCGACGATCACAGAGTCAGCGAGTGTATAAAAAAGCTGGAACAGATTTCCGAGAATGACCGGAACAGCAAATTTTAACAGAACGGATTTCCGACGGTGAGATCCATTTCGTTTGATTTTGGTCTGGACATAAGAAAACCTCCTTATAGTAGTTTGCGTGCTTTTTATTGCACGCCTCATTATCGAGTGATACCAGTATATCTGTCGGACAAAGATGCAGATACCGTGCTGAAACGTCTGCAGGAAAAGAAACAAAAGGGTGAACTGTTTACAGAAGAAGATTTTGCACAGCTTGCAATTGCTCCACTAATGAACAACAGTAACAAAGAACGAAAAGATGTTATTTTGGAGTCATTAAAGCTGAGTAAGACAGAAAAAAATATCACAGCAGAAAAAACAAGGGCAATGCTTTACACACTGGCAGATAAATTTCTGAAAGGAAAAGATTTGGAAGAAGTAAAGGAGGCGGTTGCGATGACGAGAATTGGTCAGATGATCTTTGATGATGGTGTTGTACGTGGAAGGGAAGAAGGTAAAAAAGCTGCGACAGAACGTATGTCAATGCTTACAGCGAAGTTGCCGGAAGAAAATCGGTTGGATGATTTGAAGAAAATAACTCAGGATGAAGAATTCAGAGAACAACTGATGTAAGAATTTGACATCCCCTGAAGTGGAGTGCATTTAGAAGTGAATTAGTTTGAACGGAAGCACAATTTGCTGGTAGCTGGCGAATTGTGCTTCTTTCTTTTGGGGATAGATGTTCATTTGCTGTCATGCATATTTTCTGTACTTTTGTGGGAAAGTCTGGGTGGCTGGTAATGATATACAGCCTCGTACGATTCCAGTTCATCCTCATTCATCGGTCCTGAGGGGATCAGCCCGGTGCAGTCCTGGGTTGATGCAGCATTTGAGAGAAAATCACAGGAATCAATAATTTCCTGATTAGATGTTACAGATTTGTGTGAAATATTTTTTTTCATAAGTAACCTCCTCGTGCTAATAGTTATTAGTATAAGCAGAAAAACAAAAAATATTTTATAAAATATGAAAAATATCTGAAAGAAAACACAAATTCGTAATCAGGTATGATAAAATGTAAGTATAAATTCAAGGAGGGACAGAGAATATGAAACAGATTACAATAAAAAAGAAAGTGAAACAGCTGTGCTGCATTTTGCTGGCAGTAATTCTCTGCATGGGGATGACAGTTCCCGCTATGGCTGCATCATCCAGATATTATAATGCAGCGGTATCAAGCTACAAGAAGTATGTGAAAGGCAAACGTGGCAGTTACAAAATCGTAGACATTGATGGAAATGGAATTCCGGAACTGCTTATGCATAACAGTTCTGCAGGAATCAACGAAATCCGTACTTACAATCCGAAAACAAGAAAAAATGTACGTGCAGCATCTGTAGGATATGGCAAGGGCTACAATTTTCCGATCAAATACTCCAGAACCTGTCACACTGTAATGCTCTGCAATGCCAGCACAGGTGGAACTGAGTACTGTATTTACAGAGTCAGAGGAACCAAGGCAACAAGAATCGTAAAGGCAGAACGCTTTAACGGCAGATTCCAGAAAGGATATAAGGTTAATGGCAAGAGAGTAAGTGGTTCTACCTACAGCAGAAGTGTCAAAAAATACATGCAAAAAGCCGGAGTAGTATGGTCCAGCGGAATGTGATACGGCGCGAAAATGAAAAAGAAAAAAATAGTGAATTGAATTAGTTTAAGAGAAAGCCCAATTTGCTCAGATGGCAAATTGGGCTTTATAAGATTTATTTAAAAATAACTATCGCTGTTTCACTCTGTCCTGTTTTATTGTTTACAGCATTCAGAAGCAGCATGGAATTCTTCTTTGTTACTTTAAATGTTTTATTGTTTTTTAACATTTGTGACTGAAATTTACCAGCTTTGTCCAGATAATCGGCAGTAACAGTCCAGCCGCTTTTTCCCTTAAAGGAAAGTTTTGTGTTTTTCTTTGCGTATTTCGCATAAGAAAGAGTGTATACACTGGATTTCTGGAACCTGGATGTGATGTTACTGCTTTTTTTGCTATTACATAAATAAATCTGCGATTATTGGCACCCGCAGATTTTGTGCCTGTTTTAGAGGAAACAGTAACTACGGATTTGTTGCTGGTTGTGATATTGGTTACTTTCGAATATTTACTGGTACTTCCAATAATATTGATATTGGCTGATACACTGCTTCCTAATGGACTGGTATAAGTTCGGGCATTGCCTGAATACAAAGTAATGATTCTGTTGGGCTGTGTAATTGTCTTAGCCTGTACCGGAACAGAAACAGACATTATAACAAGCATGGCTGCTATCATCAATGCCGACAGTTTTTTTATAAATCTTTTCATTTTCGGTTCCTCCATTTGCTGACCCAAATTTTTCTTTAAATTTTTACAAACTTTCCCTCTGCTTCCGTATCTTCGTCGGTGTATCTCCGAACTGTTCCAGAAACATCCTTCGAAACAATTTATAATTCGTAAATCCGTGCCGTTCCAGGATCACATGAACAGGATCTTTGGTTGTGATCAGATCTTTGTAGATGAAGGAGAGCCGGTATTCATTCTGATATTCCAGAAAGGTAACTCCCATTTTTTTCTTAAAGAAGCGGCAGAAATACCCTGTCTGGAGGCAGGCGATGTCTGCGATTTCGTCCAGAGAGATCGGTTCTTTGTAATGTTCTGCGATATAATTCAGAACAGGATCAAGCCGGTCCATTTCTTTCTGGCGCTGATTGATATTCTGATGAAAAACTTTCACGCTGAAATTATGATACAGCTGAAACAGAAGCTCAAAGATCAGACTGTTAAAGCGCAGAAGGTAGCCGTCCGGGCGGATATCATTGATGACCTGGAGCTGTTCCAGAGTGGTTTTTAACATCATAAGTTTCGTCTTTTTGACAGGATCTTCTGTCCGATAGTCCCACAGAAAAATAAGTTGTCCGAGATCAGGAATATATTTTGCCATAAAATCCAACGGTATCTGCAGAAGGATCGCAGTATTTGGCGCAGTACACTTGGTGGAGTGCAGAACGTTTCCATTGACCAGGATACAGTCGCCTTCATGGATCGTGAAACTTTCAGATTCCACAGTAACATCCAGAGAACCCTCCTGCATATAAATGATCTCTATGGCACGATGCCAGTGTGTCGGGATATAACTTCCGGGATCCACGGAGGTACGGAACTGTACATTGGTCTCACCGGAAAAGTCTATGATCTCATATGAGATTTCTTTATTTTTCATAAATACCCATTCCCCTTACTTTTTTTAGTAGCGGCCATTTTGTTATTGTTTTATCAAAATTAAATAAAAAAAGAGAATATCGACTTATATATTAGCTCTTTTTATACCTAATATGTTCCATCATGATATGCTATTATAATACCATAAGAAACAGCCATGGCAAAGCAATAAACAAAGAAAAAATGAGAAGAAACAAGAAGAACACGGAGCAATGAGAGGGAGGAAACCAATGAATCAAAAGAGCAAATTGACCTTTGGAAAGATTTTTGAACGTTTTGCATACGGCTGTGGAGATTTCGGCTGTAACATCATCTATACTGCAATGTCAGCATTCCTGCTGTTTTACTACACAGACTACGCAGGAGTCAGCGCAATGGCAGTTGGAACCATCATGATGATCTCAAGAGTTTTTGACGGAATCAGTGATATTATCATGGGAGTCATCGTTGACCGTACCCATTCAAGATTCGGAAAAGCAAGACCGTGGATTTTGCGTATGTGCATCCCGTTTGCAATATCAGGAGTCCTGATGTTTTCCGTTCCGGCTTCCTGGTCATCCACACCGAAACTGGTATACGTCTTTATCACCTATAACCTGGTATCCACAGTCATCTACACCGCGATTAATGTCCCATATTCCGCACTGAACGCACTGATGACACAGGATCCATATGAAAGATCTGTATTAAGTATTTTCAGAAACCTTCTTGCAACAGCAGGAACACTTACCATCAATACCTTTACACTGCCATTGGTAGAATACTTCGGAAATAACGCAAGCGCATGGACAAAAACTTTCGTTGTATTTGGCTTCGTTTCCATCGCAGCTTTCCTCTGCACCTTCTTCGGCACAAAAGAGCGTGTAAGAGCAAATGAGACAGGCGAGCAGAAAGTAGAAGAAAACGTTCCGTTTGTAACAGGGATCAAGGCACTTTTCCAGAACAAATACTGGATCATGATGACTGGTATGCTGGCACTTTTCTTCCTGATGTACTCTGTAAATGGCGGTGCAACTGTATACTATGCAAAAGACATCCTCGGAGACAAAAATCTGGTAAGCACCATCAATGGTATCTTCAATATCGTACAGATCCTTGGCATGTTCTTCATCGCCATGCTGGTCAAAAAATTTGGTAAAAGAAATGTGTTTTCACTGGGACTTATCCTGGACATCATCGGAATGCTCGTACTGAACTTCTCAGGCGGCTCCATGCCGATCATCGTAGTATCCAGTGTGATCCGTGGAATTGGAAATGCCTGTGGCGGTGCAACTATGTGGGCAATGGTATCTGACACGATCGACTATGGCGAATGGAAAACAGGATACCGTACAGAAGGACTTGTAAACAGCGCCTGCAGCTTCGGTTACAAGATCGGTAACGGTATTGGTTCCGCACTTCTCGGTGTGATCCTGGAAGTTGGCGGATATGTAGGAAATGCAGCAGCACAGACTGCTTCCGCCCTGACATCTATCAAGATCTGCTTTGTATGGATCCCGATCGCAGTCTATGTATGCGGACTTATCATCATGAAATTTTATCATCTGGACAAAGAATTTGACGGCATTCTGGCCGATCTGAAAGCACGTAAATAATTTTGCACATGACCATTGGAAAGTAACGGAGGTTTGGACAATATGAAGATCAAAGGAGTCAATCTTGGAAACTGGCTGGTTCTGGAGAAATGGATGAATCCGGCATTATTTGAAGGCACAACAGCGGAAGATGAGTATTATCTTCCGCGCCAGCTCTCGCCGGAAGTATATGAAGCAAGAATCAAGATCCATCGTTCCGAATACATCACAGAGCGTGATTTTGTAACGATCAAAAGAATGGGACTTGAGTCCGTGAGAGTCCCGGTACCGTATTTTATCTTTGGCGACAGAGAACCATTTATCGGATGCATCGAAGAACTGGATAAAGCTTTTAACTGGGCAGAAAAATATGGTCTGACGATCCTGATCGATCTTCATACCGTTCCAATGAGCCAGAATGGTTTTGATAACGGTGGAATCAGCGGAGTCTGCAAATGGGCACAGGATCCGGATGAAGTTGAGTTTACACTCAGCGTACTGGAACGCCTCGCGCAGCGCTATGGAACAAGGAAAGGTCTTCTGGGAATCCAGCCGCTTAACGAGCCGATCACAGAAAATATGTGGAAAACTATGGATATCGAACATCGTTATCCACCGGCAGACCCGGTTCTTGCACAGGGTTCTGCACCGATCACGATGGATTTTCTCCGGAAATATTATCTTGATGCCTATGACCGCATCAGTAAATATATGCCGAAAGACAAATATGTGGTCATTCACGACGGTTTCGAACTGATGGCGTGGAAAGATTTCATGCAGAAAGAAAAATATTCCAATGTTATTCTGGATACACACCAGTATCTGATGGTCGCAGAAGCAAACGGCTGTGAGCAGACCGTAGAAGCCTATGTAAAATATGTAAAAGAAGAGTTAGAGCCAAAGATCGAAGAGATGGAAAAATATTTCCCGGTGATCTGCGGAGAGTGGTGTCTGTTTAATTCTCTTGCCTGTGGCTGTGACACAAAAGGCGGACAGAGCGTTCTGAACGGTGTGGAAGGCAGTGCTGAGGAGACCGTCAGCGCCGAGCAGAAGAAAAAAATCTACAATGCCGTGGCAAAAGCCCAGCTTGACGCATGGAACAAAGGCAGCGGCTATTACTACTGGAGCTATAAACTTCTGACAGACACCGTCAATACCCCGGGCTGGATTGGCTGGGACAGCTGGGATCTGGGACGCAGTGTTGATTTTGGCTGGATCACAATGGAATAATATAAAATCTGATATATCCTAATATCTTAAGAGGAGCTTCTTGTATAATTCAAATATAGGGAATTCCGAGAAAGAAGGTTGAGAAAA
>NZ_QTWS01000079.1 GCF_003461245.1 Blautia sp. AF19-10LB | reverse complement strand
GGATTCTTTGCGCATTTACAGGTTTTCATATAATTTATTTGAAGTAGCACAATAGGTTATCATTAGTTTTAAAGTTCTTTTTGATCAGCTTTACAAAGCCGATCTTTGCAGCGAATTCTTTTATCAAAAGGAGTCCTGCATCGGAGGATAGATCACCTCCGTCAAAATTTATTTTAATTTGCCTATTGCTTTGAAGTGAAAAGCAATATGCAATTAAAATACAGCAACTATGCGGCTTTTAGCCATGTTCACGGCGTTGCAGTGAATAATTCAGGATTAAAATAGATTGTTTACTTGACGCTGTTTAGGACATTAATTATACTTAAGTGTAATATCAAAAACAGGGAGGAAAACGAATATGAAGAAAAAGAATATGTTAATGTGTTTTTTAATTCTGGTTTGTACATTGTTTTTTGCATTACCGGTACAGGCAAGAACAACAGAGGTTTCCAGGGTAATGAACAGAAAGATGTCTTCGGCGGCATATGAGTTGGGAATGCGCCATGTTCCCAGTATGAACAGACGCTCATCGGTAAATTTCTATAACCGTACAGTAAGAAGCACGAGAGTAACATACGCAGCCAAGGGAAAATATTCTTCCAACTGTTCTTATCTTCAGGGCGAAACGTATTACAAGAATAAGGCTGGCAGATGGAACGTGTGTATCAGAGACAGAAGCCTTTCTTTATATGGAGTAAAAGTTGGGATGACTCCGGCGAATGCATATCAGCGATTTACAAGATATAAATGGCGAAGAGTTTGGCAGGGAAGAACCGGATGCATGTATGTAAGAGCGGGAAAGGTGATTTCTCTGAACATTCGCAATGGAAAAATTACTGGTATGTCATATAAATGGCAGATGGAGTCGGAATATTAAATAAAGGGGGAAGCGCTAATGAAAAAGAAGAAAAATTTTATTGTACTTATTGCTATTGCATTATTGTTTATATTGGCAGTCCCAGTGTCGGCGGCAAGCGGAACAATGAAACTGAACAAAACACGGGTTTCCATGTATGTTACAGAAAGTACTACGCTCAAAGCTCTCGACAGCAGAGGAAAAACAAAGTCAGCATCATGGAGATCCAGCAATACACGGATCGCAACGGTTAAGAACGGAGTGATAACTGCGAAGAAAGCAGGCACGGTGACGATCACAGCGACCAGTAATGGCGTAAAGAGAAGCTGCAAGGTAACGATAAGAAGCGACTGGTATCAGAAAGTGCTGAGATCCTATGGGGCTTCCTACAGGGTGAGAAATAACTGGGATGGAAAACTTACCACAGTGTATCGGAGAAATTTCAGCAGATACCGTCTGATTGATATAAACAACGATGGAATAAAAGAACTCATGCTGCATAATTATCCATGGGCTGTATTCTTTACATATTATAAAGGCAAGGTTACACCTCTGATTTATGGATCTACGAGAGGTGCTTATCTGAAAGGACAGTATCTTACAATAAAAACAGGAACATCGTCAGAGAATATATGCCGCACATATATTTTACAGAATGGAAAGGTGAAACAAATTATAAACTATTTCCATACCACAAGCAGTGCATATCCGGTTCCGATCTATGAGGTAAATGGAAAAAGATATTCAAAAACAGCATTTTTCAAAGTCTATAATAAATACATGAACAATGCTAAATTGTTATTCTAAAGTAATTCCCGTGGCGAAAGCTGCGGGAATTTGTCGTATAGAGCAGGTTCCTTTATTGTGAAATTTCTTGTTATTCCTCAGCTGAAACTTTATACTAAAAGTAGTTGCAGTCATTTTTCAACAGCTACAGGAAAGGATTTTGGCACATGGGTAATTATCTTAATCCAGGCAGTACGATGTTTTGGGGGAGTTTGCGGTCGCAGATTTATATTGACAAAAGTGGTCTTATCAGGCAAATGAATACGTTACTGTATACAGAACAGAGATATGTCTGTGTCAGCAGACCGAGAAGATTTGGCAAGTCCATGGCCGCTAATATGCTTGCGGCGTATTATGATAAAGAGAATGATACAAAAGAACTTTTTGCGGGATTGAAAATCAGTAAAGATACGTCTTTTGATGAAAATATAAATAAATACGATGTAATAAAAATCAACATGCAGGAATTTCTGAGTGCAACGCAGAGTATGGATGATATGCTTAAGTTACTGCAGAAAAGAATTCTTGCAGATCTCAGAAATAAATATCCAGAATTTGTAACAGAGGAAAATCTTGTTTTTGTCATGCAGGATGTTTTTGCAAAGACAAATTCACCTTTCATAATTTTGATCGATGAGTGGGACTGTCTGTTTCGTGAATATGAACAGGACAGAGACGCACAGAAAAAATATTTGGATTTCCTGCGTTTCTGGCTAAAAGACAAGGAATATATTGCACTGGCATATATGACAGGAATCTTGCCGATCAAGAAATACGGTTCGCATTCTGCGCTGAATATGTTCATGGAATATTCCATGACAGATCCAGGAAATCTTGCAGAGTTTTTTGGTTTTACAGAAGAGGAAGTAAGAGGACTTTGTGATGAATATAATATGAGTTTTGAAGAAGTCAATGCATGGTATGACGGATATAGGCTGGTTTCGCACAGTAAATTTGGGGAGATGGTACATTCGATTTACAACCCCAAATCTGTTGTGGAGGCAATGCTGCGCCATAAATTTGGTACGTATTGGAATCAGACGGAGACTTATGAAGCATTGAAAGTATAGATATGACAACTTTTGCTACAAAAGATGACGTTCTGACGCTGCTTGTCCATCTGGGATATCTGACTTACAATAGTCAGACGCAGTCTGTAATGATTCCGAACAAAGAGGTGTCACAGGAATATATTAATGCAATCAGTATGATGGATTGGCACGAAGTGATCCGGTCAGTGGAAAACTCACGGAAACTTCTGGAAGACTTGTGGAATCAGGATGCGGAAGCTGTTGCGAAGGGAATTGAATAACTGCGTGTCGCATTCTCGTTACTTTCAGTGATGAGTTAGACACGCAAATT
>NZ_QTWS01000078.1 GCF_003461245.1 Blautia sp. AF19-10LB | reverse complement strand
TTGTAAAAAATTTGCGCGCCTAACTCATCACTAGAAGTAACGAGAATGCGGCGCGCAGTCTTCAAAAATAACCTCGAAGGTACTTCCTATTCCTTCTTCGCTCTCTATCTGGATAATGCTGCTCATCATATCGACGATATTTTTGGTGATTACCATTCCAAGTCCCGTTCCCTGTACACGGTTTGTGACGGAATTTTCCTGACGGCTGAATGGTTCAAAGATATGCTCCAGATACTCTTTTTTCATTCCAATTCCATTATCTGTGATCACAAAACGATATTTGGCATAGATAAGCATGTCAATTTCTCTGATCTGTTCGGTAAGATCAAACGTCTCAACGTTCATCCTGTTTTCGCCGCTCTCTATCTTGCTCATATCAAGCACATCATTGATAAGACCCAGAAGGTGGTTGCTGGAAGTCTGGATCTTCTAGATATACTCCCGCATTTTTTGCGGATTATCCAGTTCATGCTCCATCAGGTTCGAAAGCCCCACGATCACATTCATCGGAGCCCGGATGTCATGGCTCATATTCGACAGGAAACTGCTCTTGGCGGCGTTGGCACTCTTCGCGATTTCCAGTGCGTTCTCAATATTTTTACGAATTTCCTGCTCATGTGTATGATCTGCGAACTCAAAGATCAGAAGGTCTTCTCTGCCACGCACAACATGATAAAGTGTTTTCTGGAACATTTTTGCCTTCGTTTCTCCTACTGGTATGATCCAGGAATCCTTGATCTGCGACTGACCTTCCGGAAGGTTCTTAACCTCTTCGATCGAAAAATCGTCCGATTCCAGCTGTTCCAGTTCCTGTACAGCAAGAAGCGGATGCGGAATGTCTTTCCTGATTCCAAAAACCTTTTCGATACTTGGACTTACATACAGAGAATCACGGTTGCGTTTATCCAGTATGATATATACGCTGTCAAGGTTCTGCGTCATAACATCCGCCAGGGTATCACGCCATAACAGCTTGGCATCGGTCTTCTTTTTCTCATCTATGTCCATGAGCATTCCATAGAAGACACCTGCTCTTCCCCACTTTTTGCGTGTCATGCGCCCTGTTGAACGGAACCAGCGGTACTCGCCGCTTTTTGTGCGTATACGAAATTCTGTATCGTAGATAATTTTTCCGCTGGTATCACGAAGAGCTTTTCTATATAATTGCATCATTCTTTCCCAGTCATCCGGATGAACTCTTTCGAAAAAAACACGCTCACTATTTGGAAAATCTTCTTCATTCTGGTATCCTACCATCCGTCTCAGTTCATCGCTCCATTCCACACTGAAAATCACGGCTGCAGTACATTTTCCACATGCCGGATTTGATCAGTTTATGCAATGTTTTATAGCTGTACTCTGCAAGAACTACTTCTTTATTATTTTCTTCGTTCACCTTATCACTTTCCATGATTTAACTTTGCCTGTCTCTCAGAAGCTGTTCGATCTTTGATGCAAACAGATCAAATGCGATATTATTTTTTCCACTGTTGATCACGATGTCAGCCTTTGCTCTTGTCGGCTCCACATACAGATAATGCATCGGTTTTACAGTCGTCAGATACTGTTCGATGATTCCGTTCAGATCTCTTCCACGTTCCTCAACATCTCTGGAGATACGGCGCAGGATTCTCTCATCTGCATCAGCTTCCACATATACTTTGATGTCGAGAAGATCACGGATCCTCGGATCTGCAAGAAGCAGGATTCCTTCTACAAGGATGACCGGTCTTGGCTCGATCGTGATCACCTTATCTGAACGATTATGCTGGCTGTAGTCGTAAACTGGACACTCGATTGATTTCCCGGCTTTTAACTGTTTCAGATGCTCCACCAGAAGATCTGTTTCCAGTGAATCCGGATGATCATAGTTTACTTTGACACGTTTCTCGAATGGGATTCCATCCTGTCTGCGGTAATAATTGTCGTGATAAATGACCACAACTTTGTCACCAAAACGTTCTTTGATCCTGTTTGTAAAAGTAGATTTTCCTGATCCGGAACCTCCGGCGATTCCAATAATAATACTTTCTTTGTTCATTTTCTCTTACCTCTCAAGTCCGAATTCTTCTGGCATAAATCTAGGACAGATATTTTCTGATGTACAAATGACGGTTGATGCAAGTCTGGTGCCGATTCCACAGGCTTCGCGTAATGTCTTGCCGTAAGTAAGTCCCATGCAGACACCTGCAAAGAAGGAATCTCCGGCTCCGGTTGTATCCACAACATCTACTTTGAGCGCCGGATAAACGCCCTTATCTCCCTCCTGATCTGCATAAACAGCACCATCTCCGCCCATGGTCACAACCATCTTCGGAATTTTTGCAGAACGGATACGATCTGCAAGGATATCCGTCATCTCTTCCGGTGTCACATTCTCATAGTTCTCTGAAAACAGAATACCCGCTTCCTGCTGGTTACAGACAAAGCATGCAGTTCTTCGGATAAAATCTCTTCGCTCGATTGCAATGCTCATGTTAGATACGATCGCATAAACTTTCTTGTTGTATTTCTCTGCATAGGCGAAGGTTTTTTTGACGATTTCTTTTTCCAGATCGATTTCTATTACGATACTGTCTGCATCCTTAAAGATCTCATCGCCATGTTCATCCAGAATTCTTTCAATCGTTCGATGATCTGGTCTCTTTGAAATGGATGCAACCACATCACCTTCATGATTAAATACTGCCAGCCAGGTTCCCATGCCGTTATTTGCTTTTCGCATATATTTGGTATTCACTTTATGTCTTTTCAGTTTCTGGATAACTTCTTCACCCATCGCATCATTGTCAACTGCTCCAACAAAAGTCGGCTCCAGTTCTACGTTTGCAATATCTTCTACAACGTTACGTCCTACTCCTCCATGAATCTGCACGATTGTTCCGGCGTTTCTTCCCTGCGGAATATAAGGGGATGTGGAATATCCCTTGATATCAATGAAAACATCTCCGATTACTACGATTCCCATTGTATTTCTCCTTTATCTCTCTGTCTCTTATCTTAAAAATATAGCATATTTTCGCATTATATTGAAGTTTTTCTTCATATTATTTTTGGTAGAGTAGGCGGATGAAAATTTCATCCGCCCCTCATCAAACCGTGCATGAGGTTCT
>NZ_QTWS01000077.1 GCF_003461245.1 Blautia sp. AF19-10LB | reverse complement strand
GGAGAACCTCATGCACGGTTTGATGAGGGGCGGATGAAATTTTCATCCGCCTACTCTACTAAAGTTAATATGTGAAAATCCTGGCTTGACAGGGACATGATTTCGGCATATACTAAGCTTTGTAAATAAGCAGGGGAGCTTGTACTGGCAGGCTGAGAGGAAGTAATTAACTTCGACCCTTATACCTGATTTGGATAATGCCAACGTAGGAATGTGAACGTATGTGGATATTACGGGAGATGCCTTGTGGCGTCTCCTTTTTTGTATTACATATCGAGAGAACACCAGTGGCGCGTCCGCTGATTCGTTTCATATCTGAACAGGAACACAATTTCATAGCGATACAAATGAGAGTGAACAGAGTTCATGAAGGGGTGCACCACCGCGGGTGTATTGCTTCGTGAACTCTTTTTTGATACCAAGGCTTCAAAACTCGAACATCGTTCCTGCTTGCAGGATAAGATGCTCGAATTTGTAGGTATCTTATTACCAATGTATCGCCACAGCACAGGAGGACAAATATGATCACAGTAAACGGAGTAGAAAAAACACTTGAGAAACCATTATCAGTCACAGAATATCTGGAGACAAACAAGTACGTACCGGTTCAGGTAGCAATTGAATTAAACGACAAAATACTTGCAAGAGAATTATATGGAACAACCATTTTGAAGGAGGGCGATGTTATGGAAATCGTAAGTTTTATGGGCGGCGGAAGCGGCAAAAATGAGGATAAACTGGTTCTTGGAGGACACGAATTTACCTCACGTTTTATCCTTGGCTCCGGTAAATTTTCACTGGATCTGGTAAAAGCCTGCATCGAAAAAGCAGAGGCACAGATCATCACACTTGCACTGCGCCGTGCAAACGAAGGCGGACTTGCGAATATCCTGGACTATATTCCAGATAATGTAACACTTCTTCCAAACACTTCCGGTGCGAGAAATGCCGAAGAAGCAGTCCGTATCGCAAGACTTTCCCGTGAACTTGGCTGTGGAGATTTCGTAAAGATTGAAGTCATCCATGATTCCAAATATCTTCTTCCGGACAACTATGAAACCATTAAAGCGACAGAAATCCTTGCAAAAGAAGGCTTCGTAGTTATGCCATATATGTACCCGGATCTGAACGCAGCAAGAGATCTGGTAAACGCCGGAGCTGCCTGCGTTATGCCTCTTGGCTCTCCGATCGGTTCCAACAAAGGCATCTGTACCAAAGAATTTATCCAGATCCTGATCGATGAGATTGACCTTCCGATCATCGTAGATGCAGGAATCGGCAGACCTTCTCAGGCATGTGAAGCAATGGAAATGGGAGCTTCCGCGGTCATGGCAAATACCGCGATCGCAACTGCCGGAGATGTAGAGGCAATGGCAGAAGCGTTCAAAAAAGCAATCGAAGCAGGCCGCAGCGCATACCTTTCCGGACTGGGACGTACTCTGGAAAAAGGTGCCAGCGCGTCATCACCACTGACAGGATTTCTGCATGACTAAGGAACGGAGGACAGAATAAAATGGCAGAGAATACAGCAGCAAATCATGGAGGACATTTCAATGAAAGCATCGTCAATGAAGTGATCCTTGAGGATATGAAAAAGAACCGTATCGATCATATGAAGTATCTTCCGGGCATGGAAACAATGGAAGAATCAGATGTTATGGAAAAGGTCATTACCGCAATGAATGCCTACGATTATGACCAGTATACAGAGAAAGATGTCCGCAGGGCACTGGAACATGACAACCGCACGATCGAAGATTTTCAGGCACTTCTTTCCCCGGCAGCACTTCCTCTTCTGGAGGAGATCGCACAGGCGGCGAGAGTAGAGACAAGGAAACATTTTGGCAATAGTGTATATATGTTTACACCAATTTACATCGCGAATTACTGTGAAAACTATTGCATCTACTGTGGTTTCAACTGCCACAACAAGATTCGCAGGGCCCAGTTAAATGCAGAAGAGATCGAAAAAGAAATGGAAGCGATCTCCAAAACAGGATTGCAGGAAATCCTGATCCTGACAGGTGAGAGCAGAGCGAAATCTGATGTGAAATACATTGGAGAAGCATGTAAGATCGCACGAAAATATTTTAAGGTCATCGGTCTGGAAGTTTATCCGATGAACTCTGACGAGTATCATTATCTGCATGAATGCGGTGCGGATTATGTAACAGTTTTCCAGGAAACGTACAACTCAGACAAGTATGAAACACTTCATCTTGCAGGTCACAAACGAATCTTCCCGTACCGCTTGAACGCACAGGAACGTGCGCTGAAAGGCGGCATGAGAGGTGTAGGATTTGCAGCACTTCTCGGTCTGGACGATTTCCGTAAGGATGCATTTGCGACAGGCTATCATGCATGGCTGCTCCAGAGAAAATACCCTCATGCAGAGATTGCTTTTTCCTGCCCGAGACTTCGTCCGATCATCAATAATGACAGGATCAACCCGATGGATGTACATGAACCACAGCTTCTCCAGGTTGTCTGTGCATACCGTCTGTTTATGCCATTCGCGAGCATTACTGTGTCCACAAGAGAGTGCGAGAGAGTAAGAGACAATCTGGTAAATATCGCTGCAACCAAGATCTCAGCAGGCGTCAGCACAGGAATCGGAAGCCACGTAGACGATATTGAAGACAAAGGAGATGACCAGTTTGAGATCTCAGACGGAAGGTCTGTAGATGAAGTATATCAGGCACTTTTGGATCACCAGCTCCAGCCGGTCATGAATGATTATGTCTATTTATAAAGAAGAATATAAAAATGTCATTGCAGTGACAAACCGCAAACTGAGCAGCAGACCGTTCCTGGAACAGATGGAACGTGTCTGTAAACTCCATCCCAGGGCTGTGATCCTCAGAGAAAAGGATCTTTCTGAGGAAGAATATGCAGAATTGGCAGTACAGATTCTGACATTATGTAAACAATATCAGGTTCCATGTATGCTTCATACATATCTGGAAACAGCGAGAAAATTGCAGCATCCATATATTCATCTGCCTCTGTTTCTTCTCAGAGAAAACAGCGAAAATCCAGGTGATTTTCTGGCAGTGGGATGTTCTGTACACTCTGTAGAGGAAGCAAAAGAAGCACAGAAACTCGGAGCAACCTATCTGACAGCAGGGCATATCTACACTACCGACTGCAAGAAAGGCCTGCCGCCACGGGGATTAGACTTCCTGCGAGAAATCTGCAATGCCGTAACGATCCCGGTATATGCGATCGGCGGCATCCACGCAGGAACCAGACAGATACAGGAAGTAATGGACTGCGGTGCTTCCGGGGCATGTATCATGTCGGAGATGATGAGAATTTAACATAATATATAACAAGAATTCTCCTACCTCTGCAGGTAGTGAGATGAATTGTA
>NZ_QTWS01000076.1 GCF_003461245.1 Blautia sp. AF19-10LB | reverse complement strand
GAAGCGTTATACTCAGCATTCCAAAATGTTAATCATTTTAAAGAATGCTGAGAAATAAGACGTTTTTCTACTAAAAGATGTGCATTATTCGTTAGCGCAATCCACAAAGTCTTGCCATTTCATCTTCGTTACCCTCCCACATTGGTGCTTCATCAGATACAGGTGTTGGAACAGATTCCATTGCGTCTCTAAGCTGTTCAACAGATGGCTTTGCATAGTAGCTTTTGGTTGTATCAGTTCTGGCATGTCCTAACACTGTAGAAACCAGCTCAATGGCGATTCCATCCTGATAAAGATTTGTGGCTCTGGTTCGGCGAAACATGTGACAGTGAACCGAATCCGGAAGACTAACCCCTTTTTCACTGACCAGAGCTGCATATTTTTTTATAATCCGCTGGACATTTCCAACGGACATCCTGTCTGTTACACCTTTTATTGTTGTGGAAAATAAGTATGCTTCTTTGGAAGAATTACTGTGATATACACGTATATATTCCCTAAGGTGTTCGACTGCTTTAGCTGTTAATTGTATGGTTCTTTCTTTATTACCTTTGCCGGTTATGAAAATATTTGGATATTTTGATTCCATTGCGATATCACATAGGCGAATATTAAGCAGCTCACTGATTCTTACAGCTGTATCGTAGAGAAGAATCAAAATAGCACGGTCTCGTACACCGAATTTCGTATTCGGCGGTGCAGACAGTATTGCAGCAAGTGCATCATCGGACAGAATAGGTTTTTCCTTTTTAATGGTTTTGCATGGTGAGATCTGACTGATCGCCAGGGCAACTGACTGGACTGATATGTCCATATCCGAGGCATAGTTCAGATAGGCACGGATAGCCGCGACTCTTACATTTACAGTTGATGGCTGGCTGCCATTTGCAAGCAGATATTCTCTGAAATTATAAATACATTCTTTGGTACAATCAGAAAACTGAAAGGTGCTTATGGATTTACCTAATTCATCTGCAAGGTAGTTTTTAAATATTGTAAGGGAATCTCTGTAGGATTCTGCTGTAGCCTGACTGCGTCCGACCTGCTTTACCAAATAAACATTTAGAAAGTTCCATGTGTGAGAAAAGAACAGCTGGTCAGTCGATATCTTTGCTGATTTATTCTTCATAGGGAATCACCTCCGGAATGACCTTTCCAGACACTGAATCTTTCTCTCGGATAGTATCAAATGCCTTTTCTGCAAGATGATAGTAATAATACGTTTCGTCAGGACTTTTGTGTCCAAGGTATCTGCTTAAATATGGGAGCATAGTGTTTGTATCAATTCCCTGATGCATCCACTCATTAAATCTCTCCACTACAAAAGCATGGCGTAAACAGTGGGGTGTCGGATGTTTATCAACTGTCTTGGCAACCGGAAGCATGGCCCAATGGCGGTTAAAACTTGATTCTACTCCAGAGCACGAAACAGGCTTATGTGGATCTTTTCCCGGAAAAGCCCAGTCAATTCCGGGGAAAAGCATTTCCTGACGTTCTTTATAGTTTTTAAGTACCGGAAGGCTATCCTGCGGAAGATATACAAGGCGGTCCTTGTTACCCTTTGAGCCAAGGACAGTAAGGATTCCTTTATCCAGGTCTATGTGCTCCCATTTTAGCAATCGCCCTTCTGACAGACGCAGACCGCAGCAAAAATATAGGAGAAAAAGAATCTTGCACTCTCTATCGAGTCTAAATTGCTCTGAATTATGAGACGTGCGGATATCCATTTTCTGCAGCAGTTCCTTAACTTCCTCTTTTGATGGAATGTAAAGAACAGGACGGTAAGCCTTGCAGAAAAAATTAGGAATATATGCTTCCTGACCAAGGGAAAGGATATATTCACTCAGCACCTTCACCATCGACATACAGCGATTATGATAGGCATCTCCTTCGCCCGGTCTGGCTTCTGACCATTTGGCTGCCATTTCATAGGTGACTGTTGTCAGTTCCGGATAATTCTGTACGCAAAAGGTATCAAAGCGTTTTAATAGCTTTTCTTCGGAATTATAGGCATATCCATCAGCTCGTTTTTGCTGTATAAGTCCTTCGATATGATGTGCCAGACCGCTCTCAAAAATGTATGTCATGATAAAACACCTCCAAATTCCAGAGGGCAGAGCCTCATTTTATCTTCGTCACGTTCAAGATATACCTCTGCTGTTTCCTGACGTGCATGTCCGAGAGCATTGGAAATATCATCAAGTTTGTTGTCTGCCCGAAGCATTCTTGTGGCAAATGTTTTTCGTGTCATATGAAAGCCCTGACCAGCAGATAATTCAAATCCATATTCAGCAAGTATTCTTTTTAAAGCTCCACGGCACGCCGTTGTAACTTTAAGCGGAATATATGGTGCCTGATGGCGGATAAATATATAACCGTTGCCTGTGACAGCTGATTCCGGACGTCCATTCATGATGTATTTATATACTGAATTACCTACATCCGTTGGGACTGGAAGCGTTATTGCTTTGCTTGTTTTCTGCTGAATGAAGGAAACAGTTTTGTTTTTCCAGTCAAAATCATTTACCTGAAGCTTTAGGATGTCTGCTCCCCTGATACCCATTCGAAGTCCAAGCATGACCATGGCTGTGTCCCTGAGCTCCATGGGAGTAGAAGCTCTCTCACGATATTCATATATTTTCTCGACCATAGCATCGCTCAGAACATCAACTATGCTGCGATGAGGCGCACAGCTTGCAGATACTGCAAAAGCAAGTGTTGGTGAAATCAGATCCTGGTCAGCCATGTACCGTAGAAGCTGACGAAGCTTGGTTCCATATGCATTTTTACTTTCCGGGGTCGAGTGGACATCATGGTTATGAAATGCTTTAACCACATCGGGTGTTATGGAGACTGGATTATCTATTCCATTATCTTCAAGATATTTGAAGAAACTGCATCCGGCTGCCCTGCACATGGTAAGTGTCTTATCGGTCATTCCATCCCGCCTGCGGCTTTCTATGAAACCATCAAGGATGCTTTTGCTCCATGATGGAAGATGATCAGATGCACGCATCGGCTCAGCGATTATATTGGATTCCATTATGCCCTGGAGATACTTTTCAAACATTCTGATAGTGTGTGAACGATGAGCTGATCCGGAACTGCTGGCTTTGATCTGATTCGGGCAATCCGGGAGTATACCTATCCATGATGTCACAGTTTCTGCCGAGTGTTCCAGATGGTTAAGTTCCAGGAACATGAAATACCATGTGAAATCATTGCGATAAACAGCTTTTGATGATTTCATGTATTTCCAATCGTCCAAAGCGTCAAGATATTCATCAGCTTTAAGAGCGAGAGGTATACTCGGATGAAATGCGGTACCTGTTTTAGAAAGTCTCATCTCAAGCAGTATTTCAACGTTCTCACCAAAAAGAACCCGCTGGTAACACTCTGGCACATCACCTCTGCGGTGAAGATATTTCATAAGTGCTGTCATGGCACATATGGCGTTCTGACGTCTGTCAAGAGATTTACAGGATTTGCAGTAAGTATTCCAGTATTCGATAAGAGTATCTATGGTTATTGCTTCCGGCTCTGTAACTCCCAGGGAAGTAGCAAGCCTGAAGAACTCCTTGATGGCAACAGAATACGTATGGTAATAGCAGGGATTCTGTGTGGTCGCATAGTATTCTTCCAGCTCATATGTCAGGCGAAAAAAGGATTCCGATATTCCGCTCCGGCAGAAAAAACTGTCTTCTGAGCGGCAGAAAGAACTTTTGATATCTCCAAAGAGCAGGTAATGCTCGAGGCGGAACAGGGCATTTCTATATTGGGAACACGTCTCATAGGAAATTTCCCGTTTTTTAATCTCAAGCCAGTCCAGTGCGGCATCCATTGAAAAAGGAATGCCCTTATCCATCAGGTACTTGAAGAGTGTAGTATAACAGGTTCTGTGCATGTCTATATTTTTACATGCACTGTCTGGCTGTTTCATCATATTGAGAACTGATGAAATAGCATCTAAATAGTTTATTTGCATATCAAATGCGCTCCTTTCCGGCTTCCCATTCGAGGGGAAAACCTGATAATAGCATATCTGATAATGCTCATCTTTTTTACAAGAAAGTGAGGATTTATGGAAAATAATTTAAAAGATCAACATTATAAAAACATGGGTATAATGCTTC
>NZ_QTWS01000075.1:955-4752 GCF_003461245.1 Blautia sp. AF19-10LB | reverse complement strand
AGGATTTATGGAAAATAATTTAAAAGATCAACATTATAAAAACATGGGTATAATGCTTCCACTTCCTTTGTTGTCTGGTCTTTTAAGACGCCTTCCGCATCCATTACTTCCCGGTCATGCAGCAATGCGTGGCTCACTTCATGGACTCCGGTTTTCATCGTCTGGACATTACTCATATCTTCCTTTATCGCAATATATTTTTCTGTCTGGTGATAATAGCCTTTTGCTTCCCCTTCCACATTCATCATGCGGATCGGTACAGGAGAAATATTCTGCAATGCCTGCATGAACGTATCATAAAACTGTACACTTCCGGTAAGCTCCGGCACCTCCAGTTCTGCGATCGGTTCTCCCTCTGTCTGGCTGACATCAAACACTGTCGTTATGCGGAATCTCGGTATCACCATCTCCACAATCTCTGTTTCCGGCTGTCCATCATCCCCGATCACAGGCTCTTTTGTTACCGGGTCGATCTTTTCAATCTCCTGTTTCTCCCGGATCGGTGCTGGTGCAATGATCTGGATTCCTTTCTCTCCACGTTTTACATGGCGGTTAAACTTCTTCTGCCATGCCTGATACCCTGCCACCAGTGTTGCTTCCGGTTTCTGCATGGTGATCAGCAGCGTGTTATTAAAGCTGTAATTATGGAACTTTGACATGGTATTCAGATATTCGGTATATCGCTCCGATGTAAAGATTTCCTTTACTCCCTGCTCCAGCCGTTCCGATATTTCTTTTAACTGTTTTTCTATATTATTTGCCATAAACAAACCCTCCATTTTATGTCCCCGCCAGAGAAAACTCTGACGGGAAATCTTTTATAACTCCTGTTCGTGTTTTTTCTTTGCAGTTTTCTGTGTAACGGTCGGTTCCGCTGTATTCTGCTGTGCCTTCTCCTGCTTTAAGCGTTCCAGAATAGATGGCTTATGAATTCTGTCTGCTGTTTCCGGAAGTTCTTTTTCTTCTACGGCATCCCTGCTGTCTGTGTTACTTCCTTCTCTGCCAATATCCTCATCTGCCATAATCGTCTCATTGCCCTTTTCATCCATGTTCAGCAAGGCATTTAACTCGGATAACCGTTCTATCTTTTCATTCAGCTCTGCTTCTTTCGGAAATGGTTTCTTTACCTCTTCCTGTGCAGTAGCAAGCTGCTGTTGTACGGTTTCCAATTTCTGCTCACTTTCCGTCAGCTTCCTGTCGATAGAAGAAAGGGTGTTATGGATACGCTGCATATTTCCTACCGGGTCTTTTCCGATCTCCAGCTTATAAGAACATTTTCCTTTGATCGTCAGTTCAAACGCATTGGAGAACATATTATAGGAAGCAGATAACGTGAACCCATGATATTCCCCGACCTTTCCGCCGGTGCTGACGGTTTTTAACCCTGCACAAGCAGCGATCAACGCTTCGCCTGCTTCTTTCTTATCTTCATAAAGGACATTCCCTACTGTCATGGCAAACATGTCATTATCCTGTAAATCCACACTTTTTACTACCTGGGAATCTATCTGCATCCCGGCAATCCGCTCTTTCAATGCACTGATCTGTACCGGGAAATTCTTTGCAATATCGGATTCCAGACGGTAAATCTGACTGGTATGGTTTGCCTTTAGAAGTTTTAGCTTACTCACCTGCACATCCAGATCCATTTTTTCTTTAATGTACGGATTGCCTGTGGCAAGTGCCTTTATTTCCGCATAGGACAGTGCCGTATCATCCACATCTTCACAAGCCCTGACCGGGGATTTACTGGTCATGATCTGGCTGATGAACTTCTGCTTATTCTCCAAAATCTGCCACATATACGCATCAAAAGTGTTCTCCGTCACATACCGGAATATCTTTACTTTGTCATTCTGGTTTCCCTGTCTTAAGATACGTCCTTCCTGCTGTTCCAGATCAGTCGGTCATTTTTTGCGGACAGTTCAATACATGCCTGTCTGTTTCGCTCCCTGCTCCTGCGTTTGCTCTCGTTTGATTTCTCCCTCTGTATCTTCTTGGCACAAGCAGGACAATACTTCGATATGCCAGAGCGGGGAACATATTCAACACCGCACACCGTACAATTCTTAGGCTTTAACGCAGTCCACCGCTTTGTCGGTGTGATATGTAATTCACCGACAAAGCCGATGAATTTATAATAAATCTTGATTTCCTGCCGCACCATTCCGTCTGTAAGTTTCTCACGTTCCGAAACAAGTATCTTGTCTATAAGTGCGTTTATGATGGTTGCGTCCAGTTCCTTAATGCCTTGATAGTTGCGGATTAGGGAGAGGAAATCACGGACACCCTGCGTCTTCTCATAGCTGTCGCTGAGCGTTTCCGTTACCTCTTTCAGCCTTGCTTCAATTTCAAGCTGTTCTTTCTGGTATTTTCCCGACATCATCTCAAAATTCCGCTCGGTAATACGCTCCATCACCTTATCTTCATAGAGTGAGGAAAACAGCCTGTCCAGTTCTGCAAGGCGTTTGTTCAGTTTTCTTTGCTCCTTTTCCAGTGCCTTTGCCTTGCTCTGGTCTGTTTCCGTGAGCCGCTTTTCAATCGCCCTCACTGCCTTTTCATCATTGACTGCCATATCCGCAAATCGGTTGATGTCGGTGAGGACAGCGTTGAACAAGTCCCTCGCTTCAATGCTGTGTGCGGTACACATGATATTACCGTATCTGCCATAATTATTGCAGGAATATTGTACGCAGTCGATGATGTCGGGGCGTTTCCTCCTGTTGGCACTCATAGCCCGCATCGCATAGCCGCAGTCCGCACACTTAATAACGCCTGCAAAGATGTTCTCAAAGCCGCCCTTGTTTTCTGGTAATCTGCGGCTTGTAATAAGCTGCTGTACGGTATCAAATTCCTCCTGCGTGACTATCCCCTCATGGGTGTCTGGTATCACTTCCCATTCTTCGGGCAGCTTAGAGGGGCGTTTCTTGCTTTTCATGTTGGCGGCAATCCGCTTGTAGCCTGCAAGGTTTCCCGCATATATCGGGCTTCTTAAAATGCCCCTTACGCTGTTCTCGCTCCAAATATAACGGTTCTCCTCATTCTCCTCAAAATACCTCTCATAGCCTGTTGCCCCCTGCTCCGCCGCATAAGCGGCGGGGCGTAAGATATGCTGTTTGTTGATGTGCTTGCGGATTTTGGCGATTCCGTTGCCCGCTAACGCAAGGTCAAATATTTCCCTTACCACATGGGCAACTTTGTCATCTATCAGCAGATGGTTGTGGTCGGCGGGGTCTTTGACGTAACCGTATGGTGCTGTCGTCCCCATGAATTTCCCCTGCTGAAACCTCGCTCGGTACGCCGATTTTATCTTGACCGACACATCGGCGGAATACATTTCGTTTAGGATGTTGCGGAAAGGCGTGATGTCCATAGCGGATTTATTGAGCGTGTCCACGCCGTCATTGACCGCTATATACCTCACATTATGCTCTGGGAAAAACACTTCCAGATACAGTCCGCAATCAAGATAGTTCCTCCCCAGACGAGATAAATCTTTCGTGATAACGCAGTTTATCAGACCGCTTTCAATGTCCTTAATCATGTTCTGGAAACTTGGTCTTTGGAAATTTGTACCAGAGTAACCGTCGTCCACATACGTTTTTGCTAAGTGCCATCCCTGCTTTTTCACATAATCCGTGAGGATGGATTTCTGTGTCGCAATGCTCGCACTCTCGTTATCCGTGCCATCGTCTTTTGACAAGCGGCAGTACATGCCGACTTCATAAATCTTGTTCTCCATTCTTATTCCTGCCATACTGTAAAACCTCCATATCTGTCCTATCTGTTTTCATGTT
>NZ_QTWS01000075.1:0-945 GCF_003461245.1 Blautia sp. AF19-10LB | reverse complement strand
TGGAAATTTGTACCAGAGTAACCGTCGTCCACATACGTTTTTGCTAAGTGCCATCCCTGCTTTTTCACATAATCCGTGAGGATGGATTTCTGTGTCGCAATGCTCGCACTCTCGTTATCCGTGCCATCGTCTTTTGACAAGCGGCAGTACATGCCGACTTCATAAATCTTGTTCTCCATTCTTATTCCTGCCATACTGTAAAACCTCCATATCTGTCCTATCTGTTTTCATGTTCCATTGCGTACATTCTAAGCGGACAGCCCCTCATTGTCGAAGGTGTCGCCCTCGGCAATCTTCTTCCGAATATCCTCGGAAATAATCGGGATAAACGCTTCTGTGACTGTCTGCGTGCCGACATATTCACGGCTGATTATCATCTGAACTGGTGCTTTCGGCACGATACGCTTTCTCTTTTTATCTGCTTTCTTATCCTCGCCCATACTTAAATCTTCCTTTCCAGACAGGGCAGGAGAACGTCTGGAAACGCCCCGCCCTGTCAATCAGATACCATCAATCCCCGCTGTTTACTTCTTTCTGTAATGCTTCAAGGAGTGCTGCTGCTTCATCAGCGTTCAACGTGATACCCTTTCCGCACTTCTCACGGTTCGGGGAAAAGCTGCGGATGTCATATTTCGGCTCTCTTCCGTTCCATGAGATAAGATTGATTTCTTTTGTGTAGCCGCTGTCGCCCTTAGACAATACGGCGATTTCCTTTACAATCTCATACTGGATTTCTTTCATTCTTCATACCTCAATTTTCTGCATTTACCTCCCGAAAAGAGAAGATTAGCGGCTGTCCCTGCCCCGTTTCCTCTGCAATTCACGCTCCAAAAGTTTAATGATGGTTTCCTCCATCTGCTTCGGCGTTGTGTTCTTCGGAAAATACTTTTTCAGCTTGCTTGTGTTGATTTTCAAGGTTTCTTTCTGGTTGCCCTTTTCCTCCGT
>NZ_QTWS01000074.1 GCF_003461245.1 Blautia sp. AF19-10LB | reverse complement strand
ATACGCACACTCCTGCGCTTTCATCTCGGTAATTGAATTGCCGAGGATTCCCGCTTATTATCCTAAAATTCCTAAATTAGCTCTTTACTTTTATGTATAAATGCAGTATAGTTTCAATATACTTAATATGTAGTATTAATTACTACGTGATTGGTTTTTTATTATTTACCTGTTTTTAACACTGGAGGTGTTTATTATGAAACTTAAATTAAAAGATCCCTGGAGTGCGATCACGCACGGTGTTGCAGGACTTCTGGCGATCGCGGGTGCTGCACCGCTTCTTCTCAAAGCTGCATCCGGTGAGGAAGCACCACTGCATATCGCAGCTCTGGCTGTGTTCATACTTACCATGATCCTTCTTTATACAGCCAGTACCGTTTATCATTCTGTAGACTCTACAGAGAAAGTCAACCGCCGGCTCCGAAAGATGGATCACATGATGATCTTCGTCATGATCGCCGGAAGCTATACTCCTGTCTGCCTCATTGCATTGCATAACCGTATTGGCTATATCCTCTGCGGACTTGTATGGGCTGTTGCAATCCTTGGCATGCTGCTCAAGGGACTCTGGATCACCTGCCCGAAATGGCTGTCCTCCGTTCTCTATATCGGAATGGGCTGGCTCTGTGTACTGGCTTTTGTTCCGATCTTTCACTCCCTCCCGAGAGCAGGTTTCGGATGGCTGCTTGCGGGCGGCATTATTTACACGATCGGCGGTATCATCTATGGTCTGAAACTTCCATTATTTAATTCCAGACACAGGAATTTCGGTTCACATGAGATCTTTCATGTTTTCGTTATGCTTGGAAGTGCCTGCCACTTTATCCTCATGTATTGCTTTATTTCCACCCTGCCATTCTGATGGCAGGGTATTTTTCTGCCTGTTACAGTACTTTCAGAATTCCATCAGGTTTAATTTTTGTTTTCTTGTAAGCTGTTTGATCGCATATTCTCTGCGCATTGCTTCTTCTTTTGTTTCAAAACCTTCATAATAGACCAGTTTTACCGGTCTTTTGCTTCTGGTATACTTCGCTCCGGCTTTTCCCTCATTATGGGCTTTGAGCCGCTTCTGCAGGCAGTTCGTCCATCCTGTATACAGTGTCCCGTCTGCACATTGAACGATATATGTGTAATTCATAAAGTATTTTATCCTCTTTTGTCTCTATAAAAAGCAGCCGATTTAAATTGTATTTCACTTCTATATACATTCAAAAAGCAGGTAGGAGAATATCGACTGCGAATTTTTTACCGCTGATTCCCACCTGCTTTATTATACGTTGTGTTTTATATTTTGTGAATAATTGTAATTATCCCGTTTACGGAAGATAGGCGATCGGATCGATCGGCTTGCCGTCTTTTTTCATTGCAAAATAAAGATTATTTCCTTCTTTGCTGTAATATTTCGTCGGCGCACTGACATAGCCGATCACAGTTCCTTCTGTTACTGTGTCGCCCTCCTCCACACAGAGGTCTTTGAGCTGTCCGTAAACTGCCTGATATCCGCTTCCAAGCTCCATCGTCAGGGTTGTTCCCGTCTGTGCGTCTTCTTCGATCGAATAAACCGTTCCATCTGCTGCTGCGGTCACCGGTGCACCTTCCACTGCCTGAACTGCGATCGCAGGGCTCAGTTTATACTGATCCAGGGTCGGAAAATAAACCGTCTGATCCATATTATAATCCAGAAGGATCGTTCCGTGTACCGGCCATTCCATCAGCGTATCTTCGGAAAAACTAAGTTTCGGAGCACTCAGTGCACTTGCGGAAACATCTGTGACTTTTTCCTGATCCGTCATGGAATCCTCCACCGCATTTGCTGCATTCGCGGTTTCTGTGGTTACTTCATTTGTAAAAACACTGTCTGAAGTTTTTTCTGAACTGTCTGTACTGTCAGTGAGCGTCTGAGTGATTTTTTCTTCTGCTGTATCGTTCTGCCCTGTCGTATCGCTGATCTCCGCGTCAACCAGACTGGTGTCTGCATCCACCATCGGTGTCTCTTCTGTGTCTTCGCTCTGATCTGTCTGCAGTTCTTCCTGAATTTCCTTGTCTGGAGTATAAGTACCGATCTGATAAACTCCAATTCCCGCCGCTGCCAGGACAGCAAGGAGAGCAGTGTTTGCGGCGTACTTTACGATTCTGTTTTTTGTCATATTCCATTCACCTCTGCCAATAATCATTTTTGTATTTATAGCATTCCCGAAATATGACGTATTATTCAACTTTGCACAGAATAAATCATGTTATTGCTGTTCGCTTTCTTCACAGTAAATCGTTTCTGTCATATGTACTTATTTCCATTTCCGGAAAATATTCTTCCAGAATCTCTTCCCACAAACTTCCATCTTTTGCAAGTTCATTTCCGCCATACTGAGAAAAGCCAAGTCCATGACCTTTTCCTCTGCACAGGAAACGAACTTTACTCCCTGTTTTCTGTATGGAAAAATTCGACGATGGAAGTCCCATTCCCAATGCAAACATTTCTCCCTCCAGAATTTTGTCATCAGCCTGAAGACTCAGCACATAGCCTGCAGAATCCCGTTCTTTTATTTCTAATTCTTTTGGCAGCTGCCGCTCCGAAATATATGTACTGCTGAAATAGTCCGGGGAATTTTTGTCTGCACTGCTGTCCACAGATTTCAGATATTGATACTCTGAACTTCCAAACACAGTCTCCCCGTCTCTGGTCGTGCCACCACTGATCTCGTGATATGGAACAAGATCCAGTTTTCCATCCACAAGCAGAACTTTCCCTTCTGTATTTTCCACAGCATCTTCATAAATCTCATCAGATATCCACCATTTCCACTGATTCTTTATACTTTTCCCCATTTCTCTCAACACATCCAACCGATTTTCCTCCTCCGCAAATTTCCTGAAAAGATTACTTCTCGCAATGACCGCCTGTGCTTCCACCGTCTGTAACTCATAATCCGGTGAAATCTGACACGAAAGAACTGCCGTCAGATATACCTCCGAATCTGGTCTGTAATTCAGTAATATCCTCTCACTTCCATTGATCACACTCACCGACAAGTACGGAAGCAGCGCAAACACCAGGATCTTCGACAGATTAAAAACACTTTTTCTTTTCATAATGCTCATCCAGCCAGTGTTTTATCCTAATATATGTCCTTTTTTCATCTTTTATAAATATTTCCGTTCAGTTTTTGACAGCGCATCTTATTCATACTATACTATAGGGCATATCAATAGGACTGCTTACTTATAACAAAAAGGAGGTGCTTTTTTTATGCTTGCAATTTATCTGGCACCAGTCTATATATTACTTAACCTTTATGTACTCCGGTGGAGTTACCTGTGGATCGGAAACTGTCATCATCTATTTCAGTCAACTATTTTTCGGGTTATTCTGGCGATCGTCTACGTTCTGATCTCCACCACCCCACTGACAGGATTTTTGATAAAAAAACCAGCTTCCCTGCACAGGATCCTCAAAGTCACCAGCAACTATTTTCTTGGGATCTTTATGTATATTCTGATGATCGTGCTGAGTGCGGACATCATAAGACTGATCCTCAAATACGTTTTCCATGCATCCTGGATCCATTCACGTGTTGCGTTTGCGATTGCCGGAGCGATCTGCATCTTTAGTGTTCTGCTGATCAGTATCCGCGGCATCTATCATGCCAAACACATTAATGTAACGCCTTATGAAGTTACTGTTGATAAATCCGCCGGCGAACTCGATTCCCTGAAAATCGTGCTCATCGCCGATACACATTTCGGCTACAATGCCGGTACTATCCATGCAAAAGAGATCGTAAAAAAAATAAACAAACAAAATCCTGATCTTGTCTGCATTGCCGGAGATATTTTTGATAATGAATACGAAGCGATCCACGAGCCCAAAAAGGTCAAAAAAATCCTACGCAAGATCAACTCCCGTTACGGTGTTTATGCCTGTTGGGGAAATCATGATCTGAATGAGCCAATCCTTGCTGGTTTTACTTTTAATCCTGGCAAAGAAGGGGCTGAGAGCCTCAAAGATCCACGCATGAGGGAATTTCTAAAAGACAGCAATATTCAGCTTCTGGAAGATGAAGCCGTCCTGATCGACAACAGTTTCTACGTAGTCGGCCGTAAAGACGCTTCCCTGATAGAAAAAATAGAAGAAAAAAGAAAAACCCCTGCCCAGCTTACCGAGAAGCTGGACAAGGATAAACCAATTATATTTATTGACCATCAGCCAAAAGAACTCCAGGAAATTGCAGATGCAGGTGTTGATCTTGATCTCTGTGGCCACACGCACGATGGACAGACATTCCCGGGAAACATAACGATCAAATTCCTGTGGGAAAATCCCTGTGGCTATCTCCAAAAAGGATCCATGCACAACATCGTCACTTCCGGATCCGGTGTCTGGGGACCAGCCATGCGAGTTGGCACCAACAGTGAGATCTGCACGATCAATGTTACATTCCAGAACTCCTGATCTCAGACTTTATACCGTTTCTCTGCTTTATCCGAAGAAGCAGAGAAACGGTATTTTTATCTGCATTTATTCCTGAAGGATCACATTCTGCATAATCGGCGGAATCCCCTCTAATGCATCCACACTCCTGTCACCCGGACCTCTCATCCAGAAGAAAACCTTCCTTATATAATTATCATGTTCTGACGCAGTTCTGTACATAGAAGAATCTGTTGTATTTCCCGCCGCATTCCGAGCTCCAGGAACATATCCAAGAGCTCCCTCACTAAGCCCCACAGCCTGTCCCATTTCTTTTAAAACAGTTGCTTTGACACTCATCACAAGACAAAATACAGCAGCAGCGATCATATGAAAACTCTCTCTTATTTTCTTCATAATGCCCTCCTTAATTCTTCCATGCCAAGAAGCCGGGATTGCGCACGTCCCACTACTACGCATGTACTATAATATATGCGGGCATCAATATAAAAAGAACTTAGGCAATAAAAAAACACTATCGAAATGATAGTGTTCTTAAAAAGTAGTGAGGCATCGGGGATTCGAACCCCGGACAACTTGATTAAAAGTCAAGTGCTCTACCAACTGAGCTAATACCCCATATGCAGTTTTGCATTTACTTTGCACAATGTTGCAGAGTAAATCGCTCAGGCTTTTTCTAACCAGCCGTTCGTTACCTTTACAAGGTAAATGCCCAGAGCCGGAATCGAACCAGCGACACGAGGATTTTCAGTCCTCTGCTCTACCAACTGAGCTATCTGGGCAAAATAGCGGGAACAGGATTTGAACCTGTGACCTTCGGGTTATGAGCCCGACGAGCTTCCAGACTGCTCCACCCCGCGATAATTATGAAATTGAAAGCCGATGATCGGACTCGAACCGATAACCTGCTGATTACAAATCAGCTGCTCTGCCAATTGAGCCACATCGGCTTAGCCAATGATAAGGCTTAATGGGTGGAGAAGGATTCGAACCTTCGAAGGCGGTGCCAACAGATTTACAGTCTGCCCCCTTTGGCCACTCGGGAATCCACCCTTAATGTATATGGGACCTATAGGGCTCGAACCTATGACCCTCTGCTTGTAAGGCAGATGCTCTCCCA
>NZ_QTWS01000073.1 GCF_003461245.1 Blautia sp. AF19-10LB | reverse complement strand
GTGTTTGGCAAAAATAGAAAACAGGCTGAAGAGAACTCCTCAACCTGTTTCTGGGCAAATGCCAAATCAGCTTGCCTATGATAACTTAATGACATTGGGTGACAGAGTGGTCTTTTTAAAAGTTGCTTCTCTTGTGATCGAGACGTATGAGAGCAAGGACGCAGCCATGAAATCAGGGGCAGTCGATCACATTGCACTTGATGTGAAAGATATCGAGAAGACTTATGAACTTATCAACCAGGAAGGATTAAACACTACAAAGGATACGATCCATTTCCTGCCATTTTGGGAAAATGGAGTGAAATTCTTTACAATCGAAGGACCAAATAAAGAAAAAGTAGAATTCAGCCAGTATCTGTAAGAGATATGCATAAGAAAAGCACATTTATACCTGTTGAGGGCATAGATGTGCTTTTTTAATCCAGTGAACATATAAGCTTGTATGGGGAAAAACTTTGTGCTAAAATACTTCAAAAATGAACATTCTAAAAATGAATAATTCAAAAACATAAGAAAGGAAAAAGACAAAATGGTAAGTATAGAATATGTACATAAATTGCTGGAACTCTATAACCAGCTGTGCAGTCCTCTGTGTCAGCAGACTGGCATCTCGCAGACTTCGTTGGATATACTGATGTTTCTGAAAAATAATCCACAGTACAAAAATGCTGCAGATATTGTAAAGTTTCGTGGAATCAAGGCAAATCTGGTATCTGTCCATGTGGAACGACTGGTGCAGGAAGGATACCTTGAGCGTCAGGAGGTGCCGGGAGACCGGAGAAAGACAGAGTTGATCTGTACGGAGAAAGCAGCACATGTATGGAAGCAGGGATGTGAGATACAGAAGGCATTTTTTGAAATGTTGTTTTCCGGAGTGCCTGAGGAGTCACGGAAAATCTTCGAACATGTGATGGAACAGACAGAGGAGAATTTGAATATTTATCAAAAGGAGAACAAAAAGAAATGAGTGTTTTATTAACTGTCATTGTTACATTTTTTGCCGGTATGGGTGCTGGTCTTGGTACCGGATTCGCCGGTATGAGTGCGGCAGCGGTTATCAGTCCTATGCTGATTACCTTTTTGGGAATGGATCCATACATGGCAGTGGGAATTGCCCTGTCTTCGGATGTACTGGCGAGTGCCGTGTCTGCATATACCTATGGAAAAAATAAGAATCTGGATGTGAAAAATGGTCTGATCATGATGGTTACCGTGCTGTTGTTTACGATATTTGGAAGCTATGTATCAAGCCTGGTACCATCCACAACAATGGGAAACTTCTCTGTTTTTATGACCTTCCTTCTTGGTATTAAATTTATCGTTCGTCCGGTCATGACTACGAAGGAAGCCATGACACAGATATCTGAAAAAAAACGTGCCATGCAGTCTGTCATCTGTGGTATTCTGATAGGCTTTATCTGTGGTTTTATCGGTGCCGGCGGTGGTATGATGATGCTTCTGATCCTGACATCGGTTCTTGGTTACGAATTGAAGACAGCTGTGGGAACCAGCGTATTTATTATGACCTTCACGGCTTTTACCGGAGCCGTCTCCCATTTCGCCATCGGCGGTACACCAGACTGGTCGGTATGGATTTTGTGTGTAATCTTTACATTTCTTTGGGCCAGAATCGCAGCGGTATTTGCCAACAAAGCAACTCCAAAGACATTGAACCGTGCGACGGGAGTGATCCTGGTGATATTGGGAGTTGTGGTTATGGCATTTTCGATGATAGGATAGAATAACAGCCGTGACTCTACATAGCAGTCAATAAGCTTGGAGTAACAGATAAAGATTAAAAAAAGGAGAAAATAGTGGATTTAAGCAAAATATCTATAAAAAAAATCAGGGAGCTGATTGTGTTTACGACATTTCTTGTGGTTGCCCTGTGGAAGTTTGATGTGGTGCTCGGTGTGTTGAAAGCAATTTGGGGGATTATATTTCCGTTTATACTTGGTGGAGCAATCGCATTTCTGACGAATGTGCCAATGAGCTTTTTGGAAAAGACAATTTTTAAAAATGTAAAAAAGGAAAATAAGATAGCAGGAAAACTGGCAAGACCAACAAGTCTGCTTCTTACTATTGTATTAATAGTTGGTGTGATCGCATTGGTGATGTTCGGAGTGATTCCGCAGCTTACGCGAACAATGGGAACTTTGATGATGAGCATTTCTGACTTTATTCCGCAGATGCAAAGCTGGATTCGAGAATTTTTCCATAATAACCAGGAAATTATGAAACTGGTAGATCAGATACAGTTTGATCCGGATCGGGCAATCAGGTGGGGAATAAGTCTTCTTGGCAACGGTGCCGGAAATATGATGAATACGACGATGTCAGCTGTGGGTTCCATAGTCAGTGGATTAGCGACTTTTTTTATTGCCTTTTCTTTTGCCTGTTATGTCCTTTTTCAGAAAGAAAAGCTGCACTTACAGATCAGAAAAGTATTTTTCGCATTTCTTCCACAACAAAAAGCAGATGCTTTTCTTAAAGTCTGTTCTCTGACATATCGGACATTTGCAAACTTTCTTACAGGTCAGTGCCTGGAAGCTGTGATTCTCGGATGTATGTTTGTTATCACACTGAGTATTTTGAGGATGCCATATGCACTTTTGATTGGAGTGTTAATTGCATTTACAGCATTGATTCCTATTTTCGGGGCTTTCATCGGATGTGCAGTAGGAGGCTTTTTGATCTTTATGGTAAGCCCGAAGCAGGCAATTTTATTTATAATAGTATTTCTGGTGCTGCAGCAGATTGAAGGAAATCTGATCTATCCGCATGTTGTTGGTGAATCTGTAGGGCTTCCATCAATCTGGGTGCTGGCAGCAGTTACAATCGGTGGAAATCTTATGGGGATTGTAGGCATGCTTGTTTTCATCCCACTGCTGTCGGTATTTTATACTATTTTTCGGGAATACGTGTATCTGCGCTTGAAAAAACAACATATCAAACGGGTAACAACGACAGAAATAGAGAAATATACGGAAGAGGATCATCCAATCCAAGCAGATAATCAGAGAGAGGACTGATTGCCAGGACCGCTGAAGTGAACATTAACAATAAAAGAGTTGCATAGAAGGGATAAAGCAGTTTATTATTGATGTAGACAGATGCGAAATGTATTCTGATCAAGTCAGAAGAATACGGAGGAAAATATGTTCAATTTAAGGTGGATAGTGTAGAAGAAATGGTAAAAGAATTAAATGCCAGAGGGATTGCTACGGAGCCTGTTCGAATAGATGACTATACAGGTAAAAAGATGACATTTTTCCAGGATCCGGATGGGCTGCCGCTGGAAATACATGAGTGAATGACAGGGGGCATTGTATTATGAGGGAGTTACTCTATGGGGCAGCATATTACGATGAATATATGCCGTATGACCGGCTGGAGAAAGATGTTGCCATGATGAAAAAAGCCGGGATCAATGCGGTTCGGATTGCAGAGTCTACATGGAGCACCTGTGAACCGCAGGAAGGTGTTTTTGACTTTTCACATGTGATCCGTGTAATGGATGCGATGGAAGAGGCGGAAATTAACGTAATCATAGGGACTCCGACTTATGCAGTACCGACCTGGATGGTGAAGGCATATCCGGGTGTGCTGGCGGAGACGGTCAAAGGCAGAGGAATCTATGGTGCGAGACAGATCATGGACATCACACATCCGGTCTATCGCTATCATGCTGAAAGAGTCATCCGCAAGCTGATGGAAGTTTCTGCACACCGAAAATGTGTGATCGGATTCCAGCTTGATAATGAAACGAAATATTATGGAACTGCAGGCAAGAATGTGCAGCTCAGTTTTGTGAAATATCTCCGGGAGAAATTTCATAATGATCTGGATGCCATGAATCATGAATTCGGTCTGGATTACTGGAGCAATCGCATCAATGCCTGGGAAGATTTTCCGGATGTGCGCGGTACGATCAATGGAAGCCTGGGGGCAGAGTTTGCAAAATACCAGAGAAGTCTGGTGGAAGAATTCCTTGGCTGGCAGGCAGAGATTGTTTCAGAATATAAGAGAGAAGACCAGTTTATCACTCACAATCTGGATTTGTGGAGAGATTTCCTGAACTTTCCTTATTTTTCAAGGCTTACAGCCTCTTAGATAGTGAAATGATATGTATTTTCCCTTATTTTTGCCCTTATGCGGAATCCGCAAGGGAAATAAGGGAAATTTTTAGTTAAGCATTGCTCACTACTTTATCAAGAAGTCTTGCGGAATCCCGCTTTGCTTTTCTTGTTGAGTGAGCGTAAATATTCATTGTGGTACTGACATCAGAGTGTCCTAACAGTTCCTGTACATCTTTCGGTGCAGCCCCATTGGAAAGCAGATTGCTGGTGTAGGTGTGACGTAACTGGTGGAAATGGAAATCTTCAAATCCTTCCAGTTTTTTTGACACTGATCTGCATACAATGCTGAGTGTACTCGGCAGTTCCAAAGAGCCATCCGGTCTTAAGCAGACAAAGGAGATTTCTTTGTAATCTGCCGGGACTTCCTGTGTTCCGGCAAGATGATAGTATTCATAATAGACTCTGTTTTTCACATGAACTTCTTTGTAGTAATTGCGGTGATATAATTCGCCATACTGCATCCGGTTTTTGAGTTGTTCCTTTCTGGCAGCTTTTAATATTTCAGTCAGAGTATCGCCAAAATCAACAATCCTTACTTTCTTCCGTTTCGTTGGTCCGATAATGTTTTTGTGTTTTATGCCGTCGTAGCGGATACTGCGTTTTATGGTCAGGCATTGTTCCTCAAGGTTAATGTCCTGCCATGTAAGACCACAGGTTTCTCCGATACGGAGCCCGGCATAATACGCAATCTGAATCGGCAGAATGGCAGGTGGGTTTTTCTTTTCCAGATACTTGATAAGTCGCTCGTAATCCTCGTGTGAAATCGGCTGTGTGCCTTCTTCCACTTCATCATCGGAAAAGAGGTCAACTTCCTCTGCCTGTCGTTTCAGTTTGATATATTGCATCGGATTGAAACTGATTAGTTGTTTTGGAAATACTGCAAAACGGAATGACTGCTGTAACACTGCGGAAAAAGAATGTATATAATCTTTGCTGTATCCCTTTCTTACTTTCCCGTCTGGAAACTCACCACCGAATGTAAGCAGATCAAGAAATGCCTGTAAATGTTCGGCAGTAACTGTTTTCAGTTTGCGGTCTGCAATCGGGTGTTTTTTGATACAGCGGATTGCACCAAGATAATTTTCCACTGTGCCGTTGCTGAGTGTCCCGGTTTTCAGTTCTTCTTCCGCCCACATATCCAGAAGCTCTCCTACCGTAAGGCTGTCTGCCTTTGCGACAAACTTCTTATTTTCGTAATCTTCCAGTGCTTTGCGGAGAAGTTTTTCCGTCTCACTTTTACTTTCGGTTCCAGCATATTCTTTCTGAACCATTTTACCGCTTGCATCTTCTACATAGAAGCGATAGTACCATTTTTTTCCTTTTTTTCTAACAGATCCTTTTGCCATAATTGTATTTCTCCTTTCGATATCAGACAATCGGAACTGTTGAAATGCTTCTTGCGTGTAAGTATATCACAACTCCGGTTGTCTTACTATACCGATTCAGAATCCTCATACATAACTTCGGATAAAAGATTGGCAAGTCTTTGTTCGGCTGCTTCCGGTTTC
>NZ_QTWS01000072.1 GCF_003461245.1 Blautia sp. AF19-10LB | reverse complement strand
ATCCGGAAAGACTGATCTGCTCTTAGCGGAATGCGTGGTCAGATGAGCCGGAATTTGCAAATTGGGATTATAAAAGAAGAATTAAAAAAGGAAAAAATTTCTCTTTCTGATGCTATAGATGAAAATTTTTTCAAAAAAAATAAAGAAAAATTAAACGCAATATATAAGAAGGTTCCCGGTGATTTTAATACAAATTCGATGACATTATTTTCAGGAGCGTGTACTGATAATGTACGTCAATATATTTACAACCCAGAATTATATGGTTATATTCATTGTTACTATAAAAAATCAGGTTGTCTGTTTATGGGGGATTATGACGCATCAGGAAAGGAAAAATGGAAGCAATTAGAGGAAGCATATGAGCCATATTTGAAATATATCGGATGTGTTCAAATTCCACATCATGGATCCAGGCGTAGTTTTAATTCGAAATTACTTAATATAGACGCAGAATTTGTCATTTCAGTAGGATATAAAAATAGATATCATCATCCAAGTGCTGAAGTCGTTAAAGAAATTGTTTTACATAAAAAATGGCCCTGGATTGTTACGGAAATTCCGAAAAGTATAGTTGGTGCAGAAGTGGAATTAGGATGATTTTTTTGCTGACGCTGTAAAAGACAATATTTGTTCTTTCCATATAAATATAGTATACTAGAATATATCCAGGAAATGTAATAAAATTCAGTATTTGACTGTTTTTATTTATTGCATTACGAAAATTATACAAAAAAATTTCATGCTAACAGGATTTTTTGACAAATTGTGAGGTGTAAACAAATGGAATTGTATCATGCAAGTAAAGAAATCGTCACATACCCAGAGATACGAAAAGCAAAATATACAAAAGATTTTTCGTGGGGATTTTATTGTACGAATAATATGAAGCAGGCTATTCGCTGGGCAAATCGAGGTATTGGCGAGCCAATAATTAATTACTATGATTATGAACCGAATGAAGAATTAAAAATACTGAGATTCCCAGAAATATCAGATGATTGGCTTGATTTTATTGCACAATGCCGGAGTGGTAAAACTCATACATATGATATTGTAGAAGGTCCGATGGCAAATGATACAGTATGGAATTATGTGAACGATTTTTTGACAGGACGCATAAGCAGAAGACAGTTTTGGGTACTGGCAGAATTCAGACATCCGACTCACCAGATTAGCTTTCATACACTTTCTGCACTTGATTGTCTGCATTTTATAAAGAGCGAGGTAAAATATGAACGAAAAGGAACGGAATGACTATTTTTATGTATGTGCGTTGATTGAGTATATTGCACGCGAAACCAGAAATCATCGTGGCGATATTGTAAGTGCGATTGGCGAGGCAGGGATAGAAAAGCTTTTATATGATGCGGAAGTAAATCATTGTCTCAGTTTTGAGCAGGTCAGCGATGAAGTAATCGAGTACTATAAAATACATCAGGGAGATTTTGATACCATTTCGGGTTGCAATTACTCCATACCGAGTTTCCTGGATATTGGAAAGCTTTACAGTATCATGATCGAAGACTGTGCAAAAAAGGGAGAAGAAGTAAAAGAACTGATGAAAATTTTCTCGTCCTTTATCAGTGATGAAATATCCGATTTCAATACAGACCTGTATTATCAGAATCCCGATTATCTGGAATGGTCGTATCGGGAGGGAAGACTGCTGGAGTAAACAGATGATATCAGACCGGAAACTTTATAACAGCATATTTTCCGGCAGAGAGGAAGGCCTGCTTTTCTGTACCGCAAGGAGTAGAGAATATTAAAACGAAATAGTATTTAAGGGCAGTGTCTGATTTTGGGGATGCTGCCCTTGATTGTATGTTAAAATCTATTAAACAATATGGAAAGATAAAGAGGACAAAGACCGATGAACAAACAAGAGATACAACAGGTAGTAGAAAGCTATATAAAAAATGAAAATGCCCGATATGCATTACTGATCAGCGGTGTGTGGGGCTGTGGAAAAACCTTTCTATACGAAAACTATCTGGCTGATGCCATATCGGCCTTAGAAGTTGGAAAAAATAACAGAAAGACAAACATTTATATCTCACTGTATGGAATGAACTCTATTGAGGCATTGTCAAAACAATTACTATCTAACTACTTGATTTATGCAAAAGCCAACGGAAACGATATAGTAAGAAAAGGAGTAAAGGCAGTATCGGGGATTTTAGGGGCTGCAAGCAGAGCATTTTCGTTTTCAGCAGGTGCTGTTTCAATGGATCTGGAAAAATTAAACGAACTAAGTACGACAATTGAAGTAAAAGATCTGGTAATATGCTTCGATGATCTGGAAAGATGCAGCATATCCATCAGTGAAGTGTTTGGCTACATAAATAATCTGATAGAACATTGCAATTGCAAAGTGATTATTCTGGCAGACGAGGACAATATAGGGAAAACTTATGCGAATATAAATGTTGAGCAAAAATATCAGACAATATTAACCGGTGGAAGAAAGGTGATTCGGGATAAACCTGAAGATAAAACCAAAAGGACTGATTTAGCAACGGATGAATTAACAATGAAAGAGCTAAAACAGTTAAACGAAACCTTATATTCAGAAAATTATATTTACCGTGATATAAAAGAGAAAGTTATTGGGAAGACCTGTAAGTATACTCCGGGAATTGAAGAATCATTAAAAGATCTGATCATGGGGAATGCAAAAAGTAAAGGGTATCTTGAAGAGGGTAAATACAGACAGTTCTTAACAGAACATATGGATAAAATAGTAAATGCATTTCATGAGGCTGGGAATAACAATCTCAGAGTGGCCGCAATGTGGATTGATCTGTTTGAAGAAATCTATAAAGTGACCTGTAAAAATTTCAATGAATCTGAGTATTATGAAGAAATTGTTGCCGACTTTTTGAGATACAGCATCTGGATAGTAGTCGCAGACAGAGATAATAAAACGCTCATAAGTAATCTGTCTTATTATGGAGATCAAAAATATGTTCATTTTGAAAATCATAAATATACTTACACAGCAGAATATTTTTTCGTTAATAAATATATGAGAAATGCATATCTTGATGAAGCAGAATTAGTAAAAGCGGCAAGAGATATTGAGAAACGATGCAAACATGAAAAGGGATATAAGAAACAAACTATAAAATCACAGGGCGAGACCTGTGCCAGACTTTATGAGTGGAAACTTATGGAGGACGATGAAATAAGAAATTATATTAAGCAAATGCTGAAAGAATTAGAGGAAAACAAATATGCATACGAAGATTATTCTAATATCCTTATATTATTGATTATGTTCCAGAAGTATCATTTATATAAAGGCGATATTGCCGCAATTCAAAGTAAAATGCTTTCCTTTATTGATACGGATGAAAATGTGCAGGAAGAAAGACGTATACCGTTATCATTTTCGGATTCAGAGGTTGAAGAAAAGTTTAAATTCTTCTATGATCCAATCGCAGAAAAAAGAAGAATAAGAAATGCATTTCTGGAGAAGAAAGAAATTGAAGAAGAAAACGCATATGAAAACGCACAGAAATTCCTGGAAAAATGTACCGAACGCGAAGAATATTATCTCGGGCATAAATCCTTTATGGAATATATCGACCAGGAAAAACTGATGAAATTAATAAAAAAGAGTACTGCACGGGAAATATATGCAATAGTTGAAGCGTTTAAGGCAGTATACTACATGGGAAATTTAAATGATTTTTATGTTTCAGATATAGAAATGCTGACACGATTAAAAAACTCTTTGACAGAGTATAATAAAAATAATGTGGAAAAAATTACAAACCATTTAGCGGTAGAAGCATTGATTGTGAAAATCGAAAATGTATTGGAAGGTTTGAGGTAGAAATCCTTTAATATTTGCTAAAATCCCATCTTTGACAGTTAAAAGATTAGGATTCTGCTATCGAGAGGGCAAAAAAGAGAGTGGCATTGTTACAGACATTTGTTATGATGGATCAGATTTTTTGTAGAAGTATGTCGAAAGAAAGAATGCCTGTTTCGATATACCGAATTATAAAAACTTCGCGAAGTGTGGTATAATAAGACAATGCAGATATATAAGGATTAATATATATGATATGCTTTTACCAGTAACGATAATTAGCAGTTATCTATTAAACTATTGGAGTATTTATATGAATATCGATTTTTTCATCTCACATAGTAAGGAAATGAAATCCGTTTTTGTCATACCACTTATGCAATCGTTATCTGCTCTTGGATTTAATGTTTGGATTGATCGAAATGGAATAGTTACAGGACAGAATATCTATAGTAAAATCAAAGAGGCTGTTACTAATTCAACTTACTGTATTGCTGTTATTAATCAGGAATTTTTGACTCGTTCATGGCCTTTAGAAGAATTAAATTTATTTCATTCAAAAGAGAAAAAGGACCAAACGATTATTATTCCTGTATATGTGGACATTGACAAAAATATAGTTTATGAGAAAATACCATGGCTTGAAGGTCGGGCTTTCGAAAAAATAGATATAAAGCATTTTGCTGATAATGATCGCATAGAAATAATATGTAGAATTGTAGGAAGATATTATAAAGACCGCATTTTAGAGTTGAATCCTAATAAGTTAGAATATTCTTCATTATATAAATATTCTTTTCCATGCAAGGAATCGTTATTAACGCTGCTAGAGAGAAGAGAATATTTCTTATACGATTTTCGCATTGCAACTATCGAACTTTGCAATATAACGGGTGTGGTAAATGCGGTTTATAGCGCACTTACCTCTAAACCCAATAAATACATGAGTATTTCAAATAATCTTAGCAATATCCTGAGAGGTTTTTGCTTTAATCCAAATTACGAACCCACTTATAATATATATATTTCGATATTATATTCACTTCATGTGATATTAGAAGAATTAAAAATTCTTTTGGATTCTTGATAAAATTTTCATAATGGAACAAATTATTTTTGCGGGATCCGTACTTTCACGAAGCACAGATTCTTCAGATTTTAAATAAGGATAGTCATTTATATGTACACAAACTTCATCCCAAATTTGTTTTGCAACGTATCCAGTAGAACCTATCGGAATAATATATGCATTAGCTTTTTGAGCTATTTTAAATTCCTGATAAACGCCATCCGTTAAAACTACACCTTTCTCGGAAATTTTATTACCAAACATGAAGATTGCAATGCCTGCATTTTTAAATATTCCCTCACGATATGTGGTTACTAACTCTTTGTAATCGTTTCTATTCTTGTCCTCATAAGGAAATGCTTTAATCATAAGGTGTTTTTCAAGTTTCGACACATTATTTTGGCATTCTTCTACAATAGCACTGATGACATAACTTCCTATTCCACGAGCATGTCCTGTGATAATTTTATAATGTTTTTGATATAGTTCTTTGACTAAAGCTCGAATAAACTGAGGGGCGGTATATTCCCATGCTGTACCATATTCATGAGCTGCACCTGAAATAAAAATGCTATTACATTTAGTTTCTCTTTGAATGTCTGACAATATATGGGGTATCTGAACATAATTATCTATTAAGACTGCTTCAATACCGTAACGCATTAAATCATGTATACGTAATTCTTGTTTGTTTAAATCATAATAAAATTCGTCTAAATCATCATATTTTTCTTTTTGTATTTTTTCCAACAGACAATAATGTGTACGTCTATTTGCATCCAGAAGATTTCTGATTCTACTGAGGATATATTTCAAATTAGGATCTTCAAAACTAAATCCAATAAAAAGAAAAGTTTTGGATACTAAATCACCTTGTAAAGCAGTAGTAAATAATTGCCTTTTTTCATTGTACAGTTCATAATCATCTTTCGTTATCACGCATGTTGAAGGGTCTAGATAATCTCCATGCATTTTATAGACAATTGCATCGCTTTCTGATAGTGTAGTAGAAAGATTTTGCGACACCATCTTAATATCTACTCTTTTACCATGTTTTCTTAAAATATCCTCTAGTAAATGGTCATAATTTGTTGTCCAGTATGTTTGTATAGGCATTTCAGCCAGCAAATTAATGCTACTATTCTCTTGAGATTCAGTGATAAAACGATTTAAAATTTTAGCATTTAGTTCACTTCGGCCTCTTTTTTCATTACAGTAATATTGTGCAACTTCTACTAGATCTGTTTCTTTGTCAACATCCAAATGAATTTCTTCTGCCAGTTCTCTTAAAAGTTCTTTCCAATTTACAAAACCAGACGGGCGGGACAAACCTGCTCCTGCAAAAATAGCTGCATAACCTTCTTGAATTGCTTTAACATACTGTCGTTTAAAATCTGATACGGTTGCCATTTTATTCCTCTTATCGTATAAAAATTTAATAGATAACTGCTAATTATCCCACATAATCCGTTACTGTTCAAGGGTTAGCTGGACTTAAGAAGACCGATGGTGTAAACTGGTAATAGT
>NZ_QTWS01000071.1 GCF_003461245.1 Blautia sp. AF19-10LB | reverse complement strand
GGCGATTACCGTGACCGGACTTACACCGGCTAGTGTGGTTCAGCTTCGCTGGACACACTACATAAGAAAAGCCCGGATCTCTCCAGGCTCTTCTCGGTCTTTTTATTTTTCAAAGAGGTCTACCAGTTCCTGTCCATCATCATATCCGGCATCTTTGAGCTGTTCTACGAACCACTCATCTACACCATCTACTGCTTCTTTGAAGGAATCGATATCCATATCATCTTTGTCTGTGATAGTTACGCCATTCTTTGACTGCCAACGAGTCTTGATCTCCTCATCACCGGAACGGTTGATGTAACGCTCATACTCAACGGCTTTCTGTCCACACTCATCAACAACTGCCTGCTGCTCTGGTGTCAGAGTATCATACAGATCCTGGTTGATACAGAAGAACAGACAGTCATAGATCGCATCCCACATGGAGCAGTACGGCTGAACCTCCTGCACGCTTGCCGCGTCGATTGCCGGAAGCGGGTTTTCCTGACCTTCTACTGTGTTCTGCTGCAGAGCAGTGTAGGTCTCAGACCAGTTCATGTTTGTCGCATCTGCACCCCATCTCTTGTAGCATTCCATCAGAAGGTTGGAGCCTGCTACACGGATCTTGAGGTTCTTCATATCGTCGACAGTTTTTACTTCGTGCTTGCTGTTTGTCAGTTCACGGAAGCCGTTCTCTGCGATACCCATGCAGTGCAGGCCATAACTGGAAAGGATCTCTTTCAACTTATCACCGGCTTCGCCATCGAACTTCGCATCCGCATCATCATAAGAATCATAAATAAACGGAAGTGATACTACATTAAATCTCGGATCAAATGCTGAGTAGATCAGGTTGGAATGCATGGAGATCTGTACCGGGTCTCCGTTCATCAGTGCCTGAATTCCCTCGGACTGATTTCCGTTTGTCAGCTGGTCTGCTGCGTAAACATTAACTTTGATCTTGCCTCCGGTTGCTTTTTCCATCAGTTCTCCGAACTTACGTCCACCTTCTGCCCAGGTACTTGTCTCTGTAGTAGAGCATGCAAAGTTCCATGTTGCTTCCGGCCAGTCAAGGTCACTGTGATCAGCCACCGTATCTGTAGATTCCTGTGTAAAGAGATCAACCAGTTCCTGTGCGTCATCATATCCTTCTTTCTCGAGTTCCTTAACAAACCACTCATCTACGCCATCTACGGCTTCTTTAAAGGAATCGATATCCATATCTTCTTTATTTGTAATGGTCACACCGTTCTTTGACTGCCAGCGGGTCATGATCTCTTCATCACCTGAACGGTTGATATAACGCTCATATTCAACCGCTTTCTGTCCACACTCATCAACAACTGCCTGCTGCTCCGGTGTCAGGCTGTCATAAATCTCCTGGTTGATACAGAAAAACAGACAGTCATAAATTGCATCCCACATGGAGCAGTACGGCTGAACCTCCTGCACGCTTGCTGCATCGATTGCCGGCAGCGGATTCTCCTGGCCCTCTACTGTGTTCTGCTGCAGAGCTGTATAGGTCTCTGTCCAGTTCAGGTTCGTTGCATCTGCGCCCCATCTCTTATAGCATTCCATAAGAAGATTAGATCCTGCAACACGGATTTTGAGATTCTTCATATCATCCAGAGTCTTGACTTCATGCTTGCTGTTGGTCAGTTCACGGAAGCCGTTCTCTGCGATACCCATGCAGTGCAGTCCATATTCAGAAAGCAGTTCTTTCAGTTTTTCACCGGCTGCACCGTCAAATTTAGCATCCGCATCATCATAAGAATCATAGATAAACGGAAGGGATACTACATTGAATCTCGGGTCAAATGCAGAATAGATCAGGTTGGAATGCATGGAAATCTGTACCGGGTCTCCATTCATCAGTGCCTGGATTCCTTCAGACTGATTTCCGTTTGTCAGCTGGTCGGTTGCATAAACATTAACTTTAACCTTGCCTCCGGTAGCTTTTTCCATCAGTTCGCCGAACTTACGTCCGCCATCTGCCCAGGTACTTGTCTCTGTTGTAGAGCAGGCAAAGTTCCAGGTCATTTCCGGCCAGTCAAGGTCGCTGTAATCTTCAATTGTATTAAAGGAGTCACTGCCATCTCCTGCATCTTTTGAAGATGTGCTTCCTGTGTCAGCAGAAGCCTGGTCTCCTGTGTAAGAGCCATCTTTTGCAAGTGCTTTCGGCAGTGCTGTGGAAGTTGCCGGAATATATGTAACAATCAGAAGTACCGCAACACTGGCTGCGATCATCGGCATAACTGCTCTTGAAATCTGCTGCAGGGTAACTTCCAGACCTTTCTTAATCTTGATACTGATCGCAACGAAAAGGTTGACACCAACCGGAGGTGTTACCTGTCCGATTGCAAGGTTTACAGTTGCCATAACACCGAATGCAACAACGTCATATCCAAGTGCCTTACATACCGGAAGCATGATCGGGATAAAGATATACATTGCTGAGTTTGCATCGATAAAACATCCTGCAATCAGGAAAATAACATTTACGATCAAAAGGAATACAAACTGATTGTGTGCGATAGAGCCAAGCAGTCCAGATGCAGCATCTGCAATACCAAACTTGGTACATACAAATGAAAACAGTGATGCACTGGCAACGATCAGCATGATTCCACCAGTAGTCTTTGCAGAATCTACCAGGATATCAAACAGGTCTCTGAAAGACACTTCTCGGTAGATCACCATACCTACAAAAAGTCCATACACAACAGATACGGCTGCTGCTTCTGTTGGTGTAAAGATACCGCCATAGATTCCGCCGAGAATGATAACCGGCATCAGGAATCCCCAGAATGCATCTTTGAAGGTATCCCAGCGTTCTTTTGCAGATGCTTTCTGGCGGGATGGTTTGATATCATGTTTGTTTGCTTCAAGAAGTACTACGATCACAAGTGCAACACCCATCAGGATTCCAGGAACGATACCTGCCATGAACATATCTGCGATAGATACGCCTGTGATGGATGCATATACAACGAATGCGATACTTGGCGGTATGACGATCGCCACCGAACTTGCCGTCGCCATCAACGCTGTGGAAAACGGTGCGGAGAAACCGCCCTGCTCTACCATTGCCGGGATCAGAACAGCTCCAAGGGCTGCTACTGTAGCCGGACCGGAACCGGAGATTGCTCCGAAGAAACAGGAAACAATAACGCATACAATCGCGATACCACCTTTTTTGTGTCCGACGCAGGTGTCGACAAAATCGATCAGTCTGCGGGAAATTCCGGCTTTTGCCATAATATTTCCGGACAATACAAAGAACGGAATTGCAAGAAGAAGGAATTTACTGATTCCTGAATACATATTTGTTGCAACGATAGTAAGTGAGGTTCCTGAATACAGGATAGCACATACTGAGGAAAGTCCCAGGCAAAGCGCGATCGGCACACCAAGGATCAGAAAAACAAAAAATGAAATAAACAAAACAGCACTGATCATTTATTTGTCCTCCTTATCGTTATTATTTCCAAAACAGACATCCAAGCAGTATTCAATAAAATGAAGAATCATACAGCCTGCTCCGATCGGTACAAAGGACCAGAATATCCATTCCGGCCAGTTCAGTACGAACGTTCTCTTACCATTTGCAAGCTGGGTAAGAACTTTGTCCATACCATATTTAAAGAGAATCACTGAAAAAATGATGCTAAGCACTGTAATCAGAATTACTGAAGGTTTTTTCAGTTTTTTCGGAAGACGGTCCGTAACCAGCGTCAGGCTGACCAGCCCTCCCTCACGACATGACAGTGCTGCTGCCAGAAGTGTGATAAGTACAAATACCGCAACAACAAGTTCTTCTGTAAAAGACCATGAACGGTGGATGACTTTACGGGAAAATACATTTCCCACTGTGAGCACGAGGATCAGCAGTGTGGAGATCACAAGTACGATTTTTTCAACTGCTGCCAGTGCATTCATGAGTTTTTTGTAGACTTTCATCCTCTCTTCCTCCCTTTTGTTTTTCCGGTTTCAGAAATATTTTTGGGTATAAAAAAACCGCCCCTCAGGGACGGATATATTATTCCGCAACCACCCTGTTTCTCCATTGAAACAAGTACGATTCTGCAACGTACCGGCATACGCGTCTCCTGTAACGGGGAGCCTCCGTGAAAACCTACTGATGAATCAAAAATGTTCGGTCTTCCTTCTCAGGGATGATATTCAAAACAGTGCCGTTACCGCATCACACCAACTGCGGCTCTCTGGAAACGCGCATTCTCTGTCTCTACTGATTCCCATCGTAGAATTTACTGTTATGCTTTAGTCTATTACTAAGACAAAGTTATTTTACAACTCTTTTTTGATACAGTCAAGTCCTTTCTCGACAGAATGTAACAATTTTGTCGCAAATTTTATAAACAACAAAATAAACTGACCGGTCATTACTTTCCTTTGTAATAATCGGTCAGCCCCATGCACAGGTCGAACTCGTGGTTCATTCTCTCCACAAAACCTTCTTCATTGTCAGTATATGGCTGTGCGTCATTGACGATATATCTTCCGAACTTCATTCCATCCAGTTTGAATTCAGAATTCTCTGTCCACATGCCATGAGCTCCCTGCCAGTAGGAATCCTCTCCTGCTACGCTCAAAACAAAAGCGTCCACATATTTGTCATCATTGCTGTCATAATCCATGTAATCAATCTGGGAATCAAACGCAGACAGAACTTCCTCCGCCAGTTCCTCGATTGAATTGTTATCGTTTTCGTATTTCTCCATATCATACTTGGCAGTATAATAAAAAACATCTCCACTTAGCTGAAGCTGTGAATTGGAAATATCCTTTGCATATGTAGTCATACTGTTCTGATTTCCGCTGAAAAGCAAAGTTCTCAGTTTATCAGAAGTAAGTGCCCCTTCTTTGAATCGGTTATCCGGAAAATCGACCATAAATACCGGCATCTTGACTGTGCCTTTGACTGCTGCATGTTCCTTCCCGTCGGAACAGACTTCCTGAGTCAGATCTTCTGTCGTATCTTCCTGAACTTCTTTATCCTTTGCACTGCAGAAATTTACAGCAAGTATTGAAAGTATAACCCCTGCAAGTACCATTTTACCAAAACGTTTCATAATAATCTCCCCTTACAACCAAACCACCGAACCACCTGCCTCCCAACAGATGATTCTGATTTCCTTGTAACGGCTCTTATTATACACTTGCAGATAAGTGTGCTGTAAATTCGATTTTTCGTGAGTGAGTTTTTCTCATGGTCAGTTTGCTGAACTATCCCTGCGGTTTACTACATAAATACCAACGCACACCAGAAGCAGGGCGATCAGACTTCCTGCATTAAATGCCTGGTGGACTTCGCCCAGGACCAGTGCTGACAGAATCACGCTGCACAGTGGATTTACAAAACCAAATATCGCGACTTTTGAAACGTCATTCCATGCAAGCAGCACAGACCAGAGTGTGTATGCTACTGCTGAGACCATTGCCAGATACAGTATGAGCAGTATTCCCCCGGCTGTAACATTTCCAAGATGTCCTCCCATGCCCACACCAATCAAAGTCAATATGATGCCTCCCATTGTAAACTGTGTTCCACTCAGAACTACCGGAGATACTTTTCTGGAAAAAATATTGATCAGCACAGTGGAGATTCCATAAGAAAGCTGCGCGATCAGGATAAAACCTTCGCCAGTGAGTTTAAAGCCCATATCCAGTGAATTTCCCATCAGATTGATGACTACAACTCCTGCGAAGCCGAGAATACAACCGGCGATCTTCCTGCCTGTCATTCGCTCGTTTCGAAACACAAGACAGGCCAAAAGGATTGCAATAAAATTCCCAAGTCCGGTAATGATTCCACCTTTAACGCCGGATGTATGTGCGACACCTATATAAAAGAAAAAATACTGTCCTACTGTCTGTGCCAGACATACTGGTACAGCATATTTCAGGATTTCTCTGTTCGGAAGCATGATCTTCCTTTCTCGAACAGATGCAAAGATCAGAACCAGAATACCCGCCAGTGTAAAACGAATTCCGGCAAAAACGATCTGACTTGCCGTGTCTGCAGAATCCACCTGCATCAGATTATACCCTGTTTTGATAACAGGGATCGCACTCCCCCATAAAACACAGCATACGCACGCCAGAAGCGCAACGATACCTGTTTTTGTCAGGATGTTTTGTTTTTGTGTCATGATTTATTTCTCCTCTTTAGATGTATTATTTATTACTTTACTTTAATTTCTCCAGTACTGGAAAAAGGCATCCTCCTGCTCAGAGCGGATCCCATACTTTCTTCTTGCCATATAAAACTTTGATTTCCAGAGCGATGTTTCAACCGGAATCGTTGCTATATTATGCAAACGGACAATATCCATATAAGGCAGAACCGCAATTCCAAATCCATTCTCCACAAGCCCTGCAACTACCTCGATCTCTTCTGCTGCACACACCGGTTTGACGCTGATCCCCTCTGCCGCAAAAAGCTGCTCCTGCAGTTTACGGAATCCACTGGTTTTGGAAAACATGATCTGCGGATAATACGCAATCTCTTTTAATGAAACTGTATCTCGCTTTTCGAGTGGATGTCCCTTCGGAACTGCTACTGCGATATAAGATCCCCGGATCGGATAATATTCCAGCTCATCCGATTTCAAAAGATCTGAACAAAATCCAATATCATATTTCCCTTTCTGAAGTCCCTCTGCAATCTCCGGTGTCAATCGGTTGTAAATGATAAATGGAAAAGTTGCTCCAAATTCCCGCAGCATTCGCGGAATCGTTCCCGGTGCCAGCGGATATACAGAGCCGATCCGTACAGTCTTCTCTTCTGTGCGGAGTCCTGCCGCCCTTTCCTCCAGGCGCAGATATGCATCCAGAATCTCTTCGACTTCATTCATCAGCTCTTTTCCATAACTGCTCAGGCTCACATTACGTCCCTCTTTCTGAAAAAGCGGTACTCCATACTCCTCTTCCAGAGTCTTAATCGCATGGCTGAGTCCCGGCTGTGAAATATTCAGTGCCTGTGCCGCTTTTCCATAATGCTGGATCTTTGCCAGCTCTGCGAAATATTGTGACATGCTCCCACCACTTAAATCTTTGATTTTGAAGTGGGGGCTTCTTGCTCAAT
>NZ_QTWS01000070.1 GCF_003461245.1 Blautia sp. AF19-10LB | reverse complement strand
GTATATCAGATTCATTAAGAAATGTCTCTTGAAGTGTCTTAAATTACGATACCATTATACCTTTCACCGGCCTTGATATGGCGACAAAACAGGAAGTCATTTCTTATATCTTAAAGAATCGCAGAAACCGGATCCTTCTGGTGGCAACACACGGCATTGAGGATGCTGCCCTTCTGGGGGCAAAGGTGATCCATCTGGAAGACTGCCAGGAACTGACGGATGAAATGAAAGCTGCTATCCCGTCTGCACAGGAAATGGCTGAAGAAATGGGAGAAGAACCGGACGGGGTGATCTCCTCCGTGCTAAAACAGATGCTCATGGGAGCGGGAGAAATGTCTGCAAGGACCTATATGATGCAGCATATGGCAGAGACGAACCTGAAGCTTCTGGACGGAATTCCAGAAAGCGAATGGGAAAGAATGGGTTCGATCCTGGATGGGCGCATTCAGGAATTTGAACGTGGAAAGCTGATCTGGAACATCGGGGATACCTGCACAGAGTTTGCGGTCGTTTTAAACGGCATGGTCGCAGCTTATACCGAAAGTCTGAAACAGGTAGAATCCTTGGTGGCAAAATTCGGTCCGGGCAGGTGTTTCGGGGAAATGCTCCCGTTAAGCAATGCCTGCAGTCCGGTCAAGGTGATTGCGGCAGAAGATTCGAGGATCTTGTTCCTTTCCAGGGAAAAACTGATGGAAAAGCCAAAGACCATGCAGGAAGCAGAGATGAAGGCAAAGATCGCCTGGAACATGGTCTTTGAGATATCCGGTAAACTGGAAAAAGTCGCTGTAAAACTGGATATGACTTCGGAGAATACTGTCCGGGAAAAGATCGTCAAATATTTAAACAGCCTTCCGACGGAAAAAGACGGGACAAAGACCATGTTTTCCATGCAGAAAGAAACCGCACAGTACCTCCGTGTATCTCCGGAAGCACTTTCCAAAGAGTTGAACGATATGGAAAGAAAAGGACTGATCCGGAAAGAAGAAAATAAAGTACAGATCCTGCAACCGGAATTTTTTGCACTCAGGCCGGAGGCAGGAATAAGGAGCATACAGAAATGAAACGTTTAGGAATGGATATCGGGACCTCCACGATCAAAGTGGCGGTTTTGGAAGATCAGGTTATCAAATATAAAAATATCCGGAAGCATTATGGCAAGGTCCTTCCAGTATTAAAAGAAATGCTGGAAGAGGCATGTGCCCCAAAGGAGCGGATGGCAATGTGCGTGACCGGAAGCAATGCACAGGCAGTCCTTGGGGCAGAGGATGAGATCCCGTATCTTGGCTATATCCCGGCGGTTGCGGAAGGCGTCCGTTATCAGGTGCCGGAGGCAGGAAGCATCATCGAGATCGGAAGCCAGGGAGCCCGTTTTATCACAAACCTTGAAAAACAAGCACCGGAGTTTGCGGTCAACGAGCACTGTGCCGGGGGAACGGGCTCTTTTTTTGAAGACCAGATGTCCCGCCTGGGATTGAAGATTGAGGATTATTCTTTACTGGTCGAGCAGGCGCAGAGCGTGCCGCGTCTGTCCGGCCGCTGTGCCGTATTTGCAAAAACAGATATTATCCACCGCCAGCAGGAAGGGGTCAGTACACCGGACATCCTGCTGGGACTCTGCTATGCACTGGTCAGAAACTATAAGGCAACGATCGTAAAAAACCTTCCGGTGAAGAAACCGGTCGTGTTCTGTGGCGGTGTTACCCAGAATGCCGGAATGGAACGTGCCATCCGGGAAGTTTTTAAACTGGAACAGGGGGAACTGGAAGTTCCACATGATGCCCTGTATTCGGGCGCAGTAGGAGCTGCCATTCATGCAGCCGGGCGTCTTGAAGCGGATGGAAAATGCAATCTTGAAAAAGCGGAAACAGATGTGAAATACCGAGAGCAGATGCTTTTTAGCTGTGGGGAACTCTGCGAAGTCCTGCTGCGTGCCGAAGAAAGAAAACAGATGCAGAAATCCCTTCTTCCGAAACTTGTTCTTGCGGAAGGTACCTGTCTCGATGAGCCGGAAGTGACCGGCGTGATCCCGGAGGACGGCTGTGCACTTGGCATTGATATCGGTTCCACAAGTACAGACCTTGTCCTCACAGACAGGCAGGGAAACATCATTGATTTCCAGTATCTCCGCACTGCCGGAAATCCGGAAGGTGTGGTAAGGAAAGGACTTGCAAGCATCCGGGAACGCTTCGGGGAAGTGAAATTTACGGCTGTCGGCATCACCGGTTCCGGACGTGAACGTATTGGAAGGATGATGGGGGCAGATGCGATCCGGGATGAGATCACGGCACAGGCGAAAGCGGCTGTCCATTGGAACCCACAGGCAGACACCGTCTTTGAGATCGGCGGACAGGATTCCAAATTTATCTCACTGAAAGACGGCGAAGTGGCAGATTTTCAGATGAATAAGATCTGTGCGGCAGGAACTGGCTCTTTTGTGGAAGAGCAGGCGGCACGTATGGGAATCCCGATCAGTGAATTCGGACCGCTTGCCCTGGCATCTAAGAATCCTTCGGAGCTTGGTGAACGCTGTACGGTCTTTATCGAGACTGCCATCGCATCGGCAGAATCCGCAGGAGCAAGTCAGGCAGACATTGCTGCAGGGCTTTGTCATGCAATTGTGCGTAACTATCTGCACAAAGTTGTGGGAACGAAAAAAGTCGGGGATCACATTGTCCTTCAGGGCGGCGTAGACTATAACCCGGGAATCGTGGCTGCATTCCAAAGTGCTTATGGAGATAAAGTGACTGTCTCCCCGGTATTTTCCATTAGCGGTGCTTATGGCGCGTCCCTGTTGGCATATGAATCCGTCGGCATAAAAGTCGGGGAAAGTGGAAAACCTGAGAAAGAAAGTACTTTCCTTGGTTTTGATTTTCCATCCAAAGAAGTCAAAAAGCAGGATATGACGGAAGAAATCCGCAAAAATAAAGAACTTTACAAGATGGCGGGACAGTTTTCCATGCGTGGCTATGATGCAACGATCAACCCGAACAAGAAAACGATCGGTATCCCGATGGTCCTTGTCATGTTCAAATTCTTTACCCTTGCGAATGAGTTTTTCAAAGATCTCGGCTACAATGTGGTAATGTCCCATGTGTCCAATGAGGAGACTATACAGTTCTCCCAGCAGTATGCACAGGGCGAGACCTGTTACCCGGTCAAGCTGGTTTATGGTCATATGATACAGCTGGCACAGCAGAAGGTGGATTATATTTTTCTCCCAAATATCCATACGATCCACCATCCGCATGCACATGCGGCACACAGCTATGCCTGCCCGTACATGCAGACTGCAGCCAAATCTATCTATGATTCCCTTCACCTGAAAGACCAGGGCATTGAGCTGATCAGTCCGGTATTTGATCTGGACCTTGGCGTAAAAGAAATGGCGAAAGCAATGATCGGTGTCGGCCAGAGCCTTGGATTTTCAAAGCCGCGCTGCTTAAAGGCAATGATCAAGGGTGGTATTGCAGTCCAGAGGAACATGGAAGATACGGAAAAACTTGGTGCGGAGATCATGGCAAATCTGAAACCGGATGAAAAGGTTCTGGTCATCATCACAAGAAATTATGGTTATGCAGATCCGGTTTTAAATATGGGAATCCCGAACATCCTGCTTTCAAAAGGCTACAAAGTCATGACGCTGGGATACATTCCGGGAATGAGTCTGGATATATCCGGGGATTACCCGAACATGTACTGGCCGTTTGGGGACCATCTGCTTGCAGGCGCGAAGCTGATTGCCAACCATCCAAACCTGTATGCGGTATATCTTACCAACCACGGATGCGGTCCGGATACCCTTGTCAATCACATGTTCCGTGAGGAGATGGGGGACAAGCCGTATCTGCAGATCGAGGTGGATGAGCAGTATTCCGCAGTCGGTATCATCACAAGGATCGAGGCGTTCTTAAACAGTATCTCCCACAGACCGCCGGTAGAACTTCCGAAGAATTTTAACATCCTTGATGTGAAGATGAAAAAGACCAACATCAAATCCAAACCGGATAAGAATAAAAAACTGTATCTGCCGGATCTTGGGATCTACCGATGGTTCTTATCTGCTTATTTTGAAAAATGCGGTTATAAGGTTGGTTATCTTAATGAGTTCTCCAGGGAACTTCTGATGAAAGGGCGTGCAGAGACAAATTCCAAAGAATATCTGCCGTTTTCCGTATTACTCGGCGGTATTCTGGAAGCAATCGAGCGTGAGGGCGAAAACCGTAAAAATATCCAGTTCCTGATCCCGTTCAATGAAGGGGCTGACGCAGACGGACAGTATGCACGTGCGATCCGTACTGTTCTTGACCGCAAAGGCTATGGGGATGTAGATGTCATTGCACCGATGCTGGAGCGGCTTCCGGTGGAAGCAGATGATCCTGATCTTCTGATGCGGGCTCTTGTGGCAGGAGATATCCTCTATAGTGCACCGGCAGAATCCAGAGATGACCAGTTCTACCGTCCGCTTTCTGACTGGGATGCACTTATGGAACTGGCTGGAGAGATCGGAAAAGTCCCGGTCGTTGGACGTACCCTTGGTGTCGTCGGAACTCCGATGAGCATTTTTTCCCTGGATGAAGGAATCCTGGAAAAACTGGAATACGAAGCAGAGACTTTCCACCGTGCACCGCTTTCCGAGATGATATGGTTCCTCTGGAAAGACTGCGGAAGCAATGGAAAGGCAAAAGACCTTCTGTCATCCTGGAGAAAGAGGATGATGGAGATCGGAGAGACACTGAATGACCGCAGCAGCTTTGCAGAAGAGCCGGAAGAGCTTTTTGGAGTGGCAGACAAGTATCTGTCTGATTTCTCCGGTGCAAACGGAAGATACCGTTATGCGAAGATGCTCCTGCTTGCCGGAAGATGTAATGCCATGATCCACATGGCACCTCGTTATGAGAATACTTCCATGGTATTAAACATGCGCGGTCTTCATGATAACTGTAAAGTTCCGGTATATGACCTGTCACTGGACGGGGATTTCGATGAATCCGGATGGGAAAGGCTGCGTTCCTTCCTGTACTACTGCGGGGAAAAATAAAAGGAACGGATAAAAAAACAGAGCCTGCTTATTTTCCGGCAGGCTCAAAAAACAATGATAATAAAAGGAGATAACATTATGCCGTACATTAAAAACATTGAACATGAAAAAGTTGTTGATCTGGCAGGTGAAGTAGAATACATGCCAGGCCAGGTAATCAGCAAGACACTGGCGCAGAATGATGCTGTAAGCGTGACACTGTTTGCTTTTGAAAAAGGCGAAGAGATTGGAACTCACGATTCCATAGGAGATGCTATGGTTACTGTCTTAGACGGAGTTGGAGAATTCACCGTTGGAGGAGTAAAGCATATCTGCAAAGCAGGGGAAGCATTGGTTATGCCGGCAACAATCCCGCATGCAGTTTACGCAGTAGAAAGATTCAAAATGCTCCTGACAGTTGTATTTCCGAAATGCGAATAATTATATTTTGATTTTGAAATTGTAGAAAAGTATTTTTACAATCTATATTTAGAATAATATCCTGTTTGGAGTTCCAAATGGGATATTTTTAGTTTTTAGCAGAATACATAAGATTATATTTTATGACTTGAAAGCAAATTGATTTTATAAATTATATTTGAAAATTCCGTAGTATAAATGTTTGATTTGATAGTAAAAACATTTGACATTTTTAGACTATTATGATAGTCTATAGGTACAGACTATTGCAGTAGTTTACAGAAAAGATAAAACATAAAAGGAGGCTCGCATGAAGAGAATGAAAAAATTGATGAGTGTATTACTGGCAACTGCATTGATGGCAATGCCATGAACAAATGTTTTTGCAGATAATGAAATTCCATACAGTGCTCAAGAATCTGATGAAAATGTAGCACCACATGTGGCTCAGTATGTATGGGTTGATACTGATGTACTAAACGTTCGTTCAGGTCCGGGAACAGGGTATTCAGTGGTTGGAACAGTCAAACGTAATCAGCGTTTATGGATTACATATGCACAGTATGATTCATCGGGAGTTGACTGGTATAAATGTACTGCAATTGGCGGATGGGTTTGTTCGCTTTATGTCAGATATTCAGCATAAGTTATAATCCACAGGGGAAGGAGAGTACTCCTTCCCCTGTGAAAGTTAGGTGGTAAATTAATGAGAAAAAGACTGAGAGTATTAGTAGTATTGGTAAATATAGCTATTAGTATGAATTTTTGTATATTTGAGGTAAAAGGCGAAACAAATGAGAATGTCCAAAAAGAAAGTGAGATTCAAATAGATAAAGATTATATGCGGGAAGTTATTGAAGAAATTACATTTTCACCACACCCAATAAATTCAAAAGAAATTGACCAGGTAAAAAAATGTATTGTCTCTGAATTTAATAAAATAGGTTACGATAACATTGAATATCAAAAATTTGAGTACAACGATGAAAAAAATGAAAATGCAATAAGACATTCATCGCAAATTGATATATTTTTGGCACCTACATCAGAAGATAACACAAGTGATGGAGCAGGGGAAAATGTTATTATAAAAAAAGACAGTAATCAGAATACACAAAAAAAATTGATAATTAGTGCTCACTATGATAGTTCGCCAACATCTTTAGGTGCAAATGATAATGGATCAGGAGTTGCTATTGTATTAGAAATTGCACAAATATTGAAAAATATAGACATGCCATATAATATTGAATTTATTATGTTTTCAGGAGAAGAAAAATATATGTTAGGGTCAAGATGGTATGCTGGGCAATTATCAGAAGATGAGAAAGATAATATTATTGGTGTTATAAATGTCGATACAGTAGCCGAAAAAAGTGATTTGGGATATTGGATTATGGTTAATGGAGATAAACGAAATAGCGATATTGATTACGAATCCGATGATGCAATGCAAAAGTTGGCAGAGTTAAATGGCAATGCCCTTTCTAAATTATTTCAAGTTAATGACAGATTTAGCGTGGTGATGGCCATGAATAGTGATCATTATCCTTTTTCTTTACTGGACATCCCTTCAGTAACTATTGTTCAAAATTTGGAAGAGGAGCTTCTTGTATAATTCAAATATAGGGAATTCCGAGAAAGAAGGTTGAGAAAA
>NZ_QTWS01000007.1:124124-129160 GCF_003461245.1 Blautia sp. AF19-10LB | reverse complement strand
CATTGAGCAAGAAGCCCCCACTTCAAAATCAAAGATTTAAGTGGTGGGAGCATGTCACCCAAATAAACTGCGGAGCAGTTATTTGGTTATGAGCAGGTAGCAAAGCGGATATTCGCAATCCGCGCCGCTGTTCTTTACGCAAAATAAGTTTCATGGTATCATTACGGTGAAAATGATGATACTGTGGAACTTTTTTTGTATTACGGAGGGTAAAACGATAGATACGATAACATATGAACTGATCCGTTCAGACCGTAAAACCATATCTTTGCAGGTAAAACCAGATGGCAGAGTGATCGTGCGTGCGCCGCAGCGACTGGCGAAATACAGGGTTGTCAGATTTGTAAAAGATCACGAAGACTGGATCCTGAAGCAGCAGAAAAAGCTTGAAGATTACCGGGAGACTCGTCATGTGATCACAGATGAAGAACGAAGAGACGGTGTTCAGAAAGCCCTTAAAATATTCCCGGAAAGAACGGCATATTTTGCGGCACGGATGGGAGTAAACTATGGCAGAATCACGATCCGAGAGCAGAAAACCCGGTGGGGAAGCTGCAGTTCGGCCGGAAATCTGAACTTTAACTGGAGACTGGTCCTGATGCCGCCGGAGATTCTGGATTATGTGGTGGTTCATGAACTGGCACACCGAAAAGAGATGAACCATTCTTCGAAGTTCTGGGCGATTGTGGAGCAGGAAATGCCGGATTATCAGGAGCGGAAGCAGAGACTGAAAGAACTGGGAGGACAGTTCATATAAAATAGTACAGGGAGGAAACGAAACATATGGATTTAATGAAATATTTCAGCTGGTATCTGATAACGATAAATATAGTGGCATTCATGATGTATGGAATTGACAAGGAAAAAGCCAAACGTGGGGCATGGAGAATCCCGGAAAGTACTCTGATCGGGGTTGCGCTTCTGGGTGGAAGTTTTGGTGCGTGGGCAGGAATGAAAACCTTTCATCATAAGACAAGAAAGAAGAAATTTTCTGTAGGAGTACCTCTGATCCTTGTTGTAGAATATGGACTGCTCGCATGGCTTATGGCAGGAGTTAAATGAACAGAAACTGTGGATAGAAACGGAGGAAAAACGATGGCAGGAACGATCATCTGTTATGGAGATTCCAATACATACGGCTATGATCCGTGTACATTGATGGGGGACCAGTATCCAGAACAAAACCGCTGGACAGGTATCCTGGAGAGCGAAACGAAGTGGAAGATCGAGAATCACGGCATCTGTGGAAGGTGTATTCCGCACACAGGAAGCCAGATCCGTTTTGCCTGCGAACAGTTAAAGGACTGGCAGGATAAGGATGCTCCCGTATGGATGTGGATCATGCTTGGAACGAACGATCTTCTGCAGGAACAGCAGTTTACAGCGAAAGATACGGCACAGAGAATGGAGACTTTTCTGAAAAAACTCATGGCAGAACCGGCGGTTTCCAGTGGAAAGATCACACTCTATTTGATTGCACCAGCCCGGATGGAATACGGTGCCTGGGTAGATGAAGAACGGCTGTATCAGGAATCAAGACAACTTGGCGAAGAATACAAAAAAGTCGCAGAACGCCTGGGAATCGGCTTTACGGACGCTGGTAAATGGGACATCCCAGTCGTATACGATGGAGTACATTTTTCAGAAAAAGGACATCATATATTTGCACAGAACATACAGGAGGAAATTACATGGTTAAAGTAGATCTGATCACAGGATTTCTCGGATCAGGAAAGACAACTTTCATAAAAAAATATGCCCGTTATCTGATGGATCAGGGTTACAATATCGGAATTCTGGAGAATGATTTCGGCGCGGTAAATGTAGATATGATGCTGCTTCGGGAGCTGGAAAGCGAACAGTGTGAGCTTGAAATGGTAGCCGGAGGATGCGACAAAGACTGCCACAGAAGACGTTTCAAGACCAAGCTGATCGCGATGGGAATGTGCGGATATGACCGCGTTCTGATCGAGCCGTCAGGGATTTTTGATATGGATGAGTTTTTTGATGCACTGCACGAAGAACCGTTGGATCGCTGGTATCAGATCGGAAATGTGATCGCTGTTGTTGATGTGGGACTGGATAAAAAAATGTCAGAGGAGGCAGATTATATCCTGGCTTCCGAGGTCGCAGATGCAGGCTGTATTGTCCTCAGCAAGACACAGGAGGCTTCTGGAGAAACGATCCAGAACACGATCGATCACCTGAACCGCGCACTGGAAACGGTACACTGCAAGCGAAGACTGAAGGAAGATGAGATCATAAAAAAAGACTGGAAACAGTTTGAAAATGAAGATTTTGAGCGCATCATGAACAGCGGATACATTGCTGAAGATTACGAGAAAATGAACCTGGATGATGACGATGTTTTTCAGTCTAAGTATTTCATGGATCTGGAAATCTCAAAAGAAGATCTGCGCGAAGCAGCGCAGAAAATTATGGAAGATCCTGCCTGTGGCTCTGTTTTTCGTATCAAGGGATTTACACAGGAAACAGATGGATCGTGGACAGAATTGAATGCCACACATCACGAGATCACCCTGCGTCCGATCGAAGCTGGACAGAAAGTTATCATCGTGATCGGGGAACATCTGGAGGAAGAAGAAATCAGAAAATATCTGGAACCAGATAAAAAGTAACTCTTGCGAAGACGAAGGAAGATATTATATATTTGGATATAGAGGGCAAATATATACAGATGGAGGAAGAGAAAAGATGGCAGTTGATACCAGGATTTTATTCACAGACCTGGATGGAACTTTGTTGAATGACAAGAAGGAGATCACCCCGGGAAACAGGGCAGCAGTGGACGAGGCACTGGCAAAAGGACACAAGATCGTTGTGACAACAGGACGTGCTCTTGCCAGCGGACTGCAGATTGCAGAACGCGTCGGACTGACAGGAGAGGGCTGTTATGTAATCGCTTTTAACGGCGGACAGATTTACGATCCTTACCACAGAGAAACAATTCATGGTGTAACTTTTTCACAGGATACAGCAGTTGAGATTTTTGAGAAAGCAGTAGAAAGAAATCTGTATATGCAGGCATATTCAGATGAAGCGATTCTGACGGTAGAGAACAATGAACTGCTTCAGCAATACGCGAAAGTACAGAACTTACCATATAAAATCGTAAAAAACGCAAAGGATGCAATTATTCAGGATCCATATAAACTTCTGGCAATTGACAATGACAGAAGCAAAAGTGAAGCATTCCAGAAAGAAGTTCTTTCTAAATATTCCGATACCGTGAGAAGCTTTTTCTCAAATGCAACTTATCTTGAGATCGTGCCAAAGGCTGTCTCCAAGGGGGAAGCAGTTCGCTGGATGTGCGATCATCTGGGAATCCCGATCGAGAATTCCGTATCTGCAGGAGATGCACAGAATGATATCGAAATGCTTCAGGCAGCCCATGTTGGCGCAGTAATGTGCAACGCATTTCCGGGAATCCAGGAATACGGCGATTATGTGACGGAGCACGACAACAATCACGACGGAGTTGCCGAGATCATCCGTAAATTTATTCTGTAAATAAGATTACCATAAATTCCACAAAGGTCTTCTGAACAGGAATGTTCCGGGGACCTTTTTAATATTTATCGTTACTGTGAACAGGAATTATTTATTCTCTAAAGGGATATATCGGAAATCCGGCAAAAACAAGTGACTTTACAAATGAATGCGAGTATAATAAAATTGTTTAATTACTGTTCACAGGTAATATTCCGCGAGGTGTTTTGCCATAAATATGGCAAAATCCCGAGACATACGGGGCAAAATGCTATCACCGAAGGTGATGTGGAATGCATTTTGACCAAGTTACTGTAAATGGAGTGAACAGTAACTTTATCTATGCCTGAATTGCAGGCATTATGCTTGAGCAAAAGGAGAAATAGATGAGTAATACATTTGATTTTAACTTTTATAAAGGAAAGAAAGTTCTTGTAACCGGACACACTGGTTTCAAGGGCTCCTGGCTCTGCCGTTGGCTTCTGAACCTGGGAGCAGAGGTTACAGGCTATGCGCTGGAATCACCGACAGAACCGGATCTGTTTCATCTTCTGGATATAGAATCCAGGATGCGTTCTGTCACAGGAGATATCCGCGACTTGGAGAAACTGCATCAGGTTTTTGCAGAGGCACAGCCGGAGATCGTACTGCATCTGGCGGCACAGCCGATCGTGAGAGAATCCTACAAAAATCCTGTTTATACGTATGAGACAAATGTCATGGGAACGGTCAACATTCTGGAAGCAGTGAGACAGTGCAGGAGCGTAAAATCTTTCCTGAACGTGACGACAGATAAGGTATACCGAAATAATGAGTGGGAGTGGGGCTACCGCGAAACAGATGAACTGGACGGTTATGATCCGTATTCTAACAGCAAATCCTGCTCCGAATTGGTAACGCACAGCTATGAGAAATCTTTTCTCAATGAGCTCGGGATCGCAGTGTCCACAGCACGTGCCGGCAATGTGATCGGTGGTGGTGATTTTGCGGCAGATCGTATTGTTCCGGACTGCGTAAGAGCAGTTTCAAAGGGACGGAAGATTGCCGTTCGGAATCCACATTCCACCCGCCCATACCAGCATGTACTGGAGCCGCTGGGCGCATACCTGATGCTCGCCGGAAGCCAGTACGAAGATGCATCAAAAGCAGGAGCTTACAATGTAGGACCTGGCGATGACGACTGTATCACAACAGGCGAACTGGCAGATCTTTTCTGCGCATCCTGGGGTGACGAGGCTGCCTGGGAGAATCTCTATCAGGGAGGTCCTCACGAGGCGAACTTCCTGAAACTTGACTGCTCCAAAATCCGCAGTACCTTCGGATGGAAACCGCACTGGCAGGTAAAAGAAGCAATCGCCCATACCGTAGAATGGTATCAGGCATGGCTTGACGGAGCGGATATGGCTGCATTTACAGATCGTCAGATCAGGGAATATCTTGTGCCACTGTTCACAGATAATATCCCGCGAGGTGTTTTGCCATGAAGATGGCAAAATCCCGAGACATACGGGGCAAAATGCCATCAC
>NZ_QTWS01000007.1:2500-124114 GCF_003461245.1 Blautia sp. AF19-10LB | reverse complement strand
ATCCCGAGACATACGGGGCAAAATGCCATCACCGAAGGTGATTTGGAATGCATTTTGACCAAGTTACTGTGAACAGAGTGAACAGTAACATACCTGAAACAGAATGTATAGAAAAGGAAAAATAAATATATGAAAAAGAATCGGGAAATTGTCTGCGGACTGGCAGCGTGGCTTCTGACAGCATGCTTTTTTCTGGGGTGTTTTCTGATTCCGGGGCTTTCTGACCGGATCAGTGCACTTGGAAATAACAACATTCTTATCTATGGAATGACGCTGGTTTTGTTCTGCATCTTGTTCCTTGGTGTAATGGCACTGACCGGATGTTGGACAGATGGTCCGGGTCTGTTGGAAAGTACTGCATTTAAGAAAGCTTCGCTGGTGATCCTTCTGGCATCACAGTTTCCATTCTGGACCGTATGCGTGTCAAGAGAGACTGAACAGGTAGGAGCAGTTTCTATGAAATATGGTTGGCACACACAGCCGCTTGCAGTGATGATCCTTCTGTTTCTGGCAGAGCTTGCAGTGTTTTTCTGGATGTACGAGAACCTTTCTCTTAAGGAGAAAAAAGGCGAATGGATCGTCTGGCTTACCTATGCGGCATTTGTGGTTCTGATCTTTTACTGCATGTATACGCCGAACATTTACGGAAGAGGCGAACAGGGTGATAATTATCATGCACATGCATATTTTAACTCTGTTTATAATGTATATCAGGGAATGCCGTATACACACAATGTGACAAGTATTTATGGCCATTACGGGCTGTTTTTCAAGATTCCGATGAAACTGGTCCATGGTGATTTCCGTGCATTTGTACTGATGATCGCAGGCATCGGAACACTGGCTTATATCTGTGCATTTCTGGTGCTGCAGATGCTTGTCAGAAGCAGAGTTCTGCGTATCCTTGCGGCACTTGCGTTGACATTTCCGGTGCTTGGAATGCGCGGTGGATACTACTGGCAGGTGTGGCCGCACAGAGTGATCTTTCCTATGCTGTTCCTTCTTTATGGAACAGTGATCCTTAAGAAAAAATGGAGTAATCTCTGGACTGCGGCAGGTGGATATCTGCTCTGTATGCTCGCAATCCTGTGGAATACAGAGACAGGACTTCTTCTCACAGTATCATGGGCAGGACTTTATATTTCAAGACTGCTTTCCAGAAAAAAATGGAAGATCCGGGAACTGTTTTTTTCTGTCGGAGCGCAATGTGCAGGCATGATCTTTGCTTTTGCGGGCGCTTATGGGATCGTAAATCTTTATAATCTTTCCAAACACAGTCCGATGAATTCGGTGAGAGACTTTTTGATTCCGCTGCTTTCTGACGGATACATGACAGATACACTTCATCTCGATCTGCCAACGTATCCAAGTGCATATATGGCAGTGATCACACTGTTTCTGACTGGCGTTGCAATGGGAATCGCAGGCTGGTTTGGAGACAAAGAAAAACGCCGCTGGGAGACAGATCTGGTCTTTCTTCTCAGTGTCGGTGCACTGGGATGCCTTGTTTATTATATGAACCGTCCATCCTACCATAACCTGGACTGTATCAGCCTTTCAGCCGTTCTTCTGGCGGCTTATCTTGCCCAGTACGGAATGGATTTTGTAAGAAAAAATGGCTGGGAAAATATCGCCCGCAGTACTTTTTATGAAGCTATGCGGGGCGGGATCGGACTTATCTGTGCGGCCTCTGTACTGGCAATGGGAACGGGAAATGTACTGCAGTTTTCACAGAACAGTCAGATCAAAGAAAACTTCCACAACACGGCAGAGTTTGAAGATTTTGCACAGCAGGTGGCAGCCGTTGTGCCTGCAAATACGCATGCATTCGGTCTGAATGTGGCAGAAGTCTACAGCATGCTCCACTGGAGCACACAGTGTTTTACCATGGACTTCAGCGACATGGCAGTTCGCCCGGATTCTCTGAAAGAACTGAAAGAACAGCTTGAAACAGAGGATGCACCGGCAGTTTTTACAAATAAATCTTCACTGGGAATCTGGCAGAGAAATGATCTGGAGACATACCAGTGGTTCTGCGATACTTATAAATTAAACAACAGATTTTCCTTTTATAATGAGGAATTCAGATACTTTACAAAACGATGATAAGGGAGAAAATTATGTTTGAAGAAATGACAGAACAGCAGGCGAGAGAAGAGATCCTCAAGCTGACAAAAGAATACTGCGAAAAATACCATAATAACAAAAAACCATACGAAAAGGGCGACCGTATTCCATATGCGTCCCGTGTTTATGATTCAGAAGAAATGGTAAATCTTGTGGACAGTTCTCTGGAATTCTGGCTGACAGCCGGACGTTACACCAGTGAATTTGAACACGAATTTGCGAAATACCTGGGAGTAAGATACTGTTCCCTTGTAAATTCCGGTTCTTCTGCGAACCTGCTCGCATTTATGACACTGACTTCCCCGCTCCTTAAGGAACGTCAGATCCTTCCGGGAGACGAAGTCATCACTGTCGCAGCAGGATTCCCGACAACAGTAGCACCGATCATCCAGTACGGAGCTGTTCCTGTTTTTGTTGATGTGGCGATCCCGCAGTACAACATCGATCCGCAGCTTCTGGAGGGTGCATATTCTTCAAAGACCAAGGCAGTCATGCTTGCACATACTCTTGGAAATCCATTTGACCTTAAGGCAGTCAAAGACTTCTGCGACCGTCACAACCTCTGGCTGATCGAGGATAACTGTGACGCACTGGGTTCTGTTTATACCATCGACGGAGAGGAGAAACTGACCGGAACGATCGGTGATATCGGAACTTCCAGTTTCTATCCGCCGCATCATATGACGATGGGCGAGGGCGGTGCTGTCTATACCAATAATTCTCTTCTGAATAAGATCGCAAGATCCTTAAGAGACTGGGGAAGAGACTGCATCTGTGCACCGGGACAGGACAATCTATGTGGACATCGTTTTGACCGTCAGTATGGAGAACTTCCGGTAGGATATGATCACAAATATGTATATTCTCATTTCGGATACAACCTTAAGGCGACCGATATGCAGGCTGCTGTAGGCTGCGCGCAGCTTAAGAAATTCCCGTCTTTCGTAGAACGAAGAATCCATAACTTCAACTACCTGAAAGAAGCACTCAAAGGAACCGAGGATAAACTGATTCTTCCGACAGCGTGTGAAAACTCCAGACCGAGCTGGTTTGGTTTCCTCATCACCTGCAAAGAAGGCGTGGACAGAAATAAACTGGTTCAGGAGATTGAATCCAAAGGTGTTCAGACGCGTATGCTGTTTGCCGGAAACCTGACAAAACATCCGTGCTTTGACCAGATGCGTGCTACTGGTAAGGGATATCGTATTGCCGGAAGCCTTGAAAATACAGACCGCATCATGAAAGATACTTTCTGGATCGGTGTTTATCCGGGAATGACAGATGAGATGCTTTCTGCAATGGCAGATGCGATCAAAGAAGCTCTGAACTGAGGAGAATAAAATATGATTTTAGATGAAAGACTTCGCTGGATGGGCTTCTGGATGCTGGATAAGACAAAGGGTGGCAAGATCCGGGAATATTATGACCAGATCCGTTACGCCTGGAAGGAAGGCAGTTCTGTTGAAGAAACAGAAAAAAAGATTCAGGATCTGATCGCCCATGCAGTAAAAACAACAGATTTTTACAAAGATTATCCGGAAGATATTTCACTGAAGGACCTTCCGGTGGTAAACAAAGATACGTTCCGTCAGCAGTATGACCGTTTCATATCTTCCACATACAAGGATGCACCGGATAACCGTGTGATGTGCACCAGTGGTTCCACGGGAACTCCGCTCCGCATGATCCAGAACAGAGATAAGATCCGCCATAACACAGCAGGCGGCATTTTCCTGGGAGCCGCGGCTGGCTACTACATCGGAATGAAGGAAGCTTTTATCCGCGTCTGGGTAAATAATGTCAAAAAGAGTAAATTTCAGCTTATCCAGGAAAATATGATCATGATGGACAGTTCCCGCATGGATGAACAGGCACTGGCAGAGATGTTCCATACGATCGAGAAGAAAAAAGTAAAATGCCTGGTCGGTTATTCTTCTGCGCTGGGAGAACTGAGCGACTATATCCGCAGATCCGGCAGAGACTGCAGCAATTGCAGCGTCCGGGCGATCATTCCGATCTCTGAGACAATGCCGGAACCGGTCCGCAGAACTCTGGAAAAACAGTTCGGCTGCCCGGTAAGAGCCTGGTATTCCAACGAAGAAAACGGAATCATGGGACTTCAGAATGAGAAAGATGAGGGATACCGTATTGATACAGAAACCTATTATTACGAGATCCTCAAGATGGATTCTGATGAGCCTGCGGAACCGGGAGAGCTGGGACGTATCGTGATCACGGATCTTTTTAATTATGCATTTCCGATCCTCCGTTATGACAATGGAGATACTGCGGTGGCAGTCCGCAAGGAAAAGAATGGTCGCTTCAAGCTTTATCTGTCCGAGCTTTACGGACGCAGAAGTGATCTGATCTACGACTGCAAAGGCAATGCCGTGACACCTTACATCATCACAAACAATCTCTGGGATATCGAAGGCGTGAAGCAGTATCGTTTCATCCAGGAAGATGTGAAGGATTATACGATCTGGTTGAACGGAGATCCGGCAAAGATGGATCAGGAAGAGATCCTTGGCAGGATCCGCCCATACCTTGGCGATGAAGCAAGGATCAAAGTAGAGATCGTAGATGAGATTCCGGTGCTCGCCTCCGGAAAGCGTAAATACATAGAAAACCGTTGTGAGAAATATCAGGATCACAAGGGAATCTGTGGCTGACAGAGGGGCAGGAATAAGATTGGAAAAAAAGGAACAGAAAAAAAGTATTGCAGTAAACACCCTGTACACCATGGGTGGACTGATCTTTATGAATGCGGTGCTGCAGATCGTGATCACACCGCTCTTGAACAGAGTGATGGGCGCGGAACAGCTCGGCGGACTTCTTTATATCACAGGTCTTATCGCGATCGTGTGTCCGTCTGTCGGTCAGGCACTGAACACCAGCCGCCTTGTAGTACGCAGGAATTATGCGGTAACGAACGGCGATTATGACTGGATCCTTCTTGTGTTCGGCGCGATCGGCAGCGGCGTGGCACTCTGGATGTCGAGGAACAGTCTGGAAAGCATTCCTATGGCAATCGGTGCTTTTCTGCTGTTTATGTTTACTGTATTCCGGTATTATGGAGATGTGGAATATCGTCTTAACCTGAATTATAAGAGATATTTTATTTATTATCTGCTGATCGGGCTCGGATATCTTGCGGGTTTTGGCGTTTATTACGTGACTGGTCAGTGGGTATGGATCTATCTGATCGGAGAGGGCGCGGCTCTTCTGTTTGTAGGACTGACGGGAAGTGTTTTTCATCAGTTCTTTCAGAGAAGCCAGTATTTTTCGACAGCACTGGGAAGAGGTTTTTTCCTTACAATGTCTTATCTGATCACAAATACGACCATGAATATGGACCGCCTTGTGATCAAACAGGTGCTTGGAAATGAGCAGGTCACCTGGTATTATGTTGTGTCTCTGATCGGAAAGACGTTGGTGCTTCTGATCGCACCGATCAATACGATCGTGATCTCCTATCTGACGAAACGCAAAGAACTGCTGACACGTTCACAGTTTGGAAAGGCAGTTCTTGCGGGCGGCGGTGTGAGCCTTGTGTTCTTTCTTGCATGTCAGGTGGGAACGCCGCTGTTTGTATGGCTTTTCTACAGAAACCTCTATGATTCTGTCAAAGGGCTTGTCACAGTGGTAAATCTCGCGCAGATCCTTGGGCTATTTTCCGCATTTCTGTTTATTCTGGTACTTACATTTACAGATGAAAAATGGCAGCTGTGGATCCAGCTTGCACATTTTGCGGTTCTGCTGGTGACTTCTGTGCTGGCAGCAAGAGCATATGGTATGATTGGTTTTGCCTGGGCGTCCCTTGGGGCGAACAGCCTCAGAGTGGCAGCAGTCATCATTCTGGGACTGGTAAAGGCAGGAAAAGATAAAGGAGGCAGCAATGCAGACAGGTGAAGTTCTGAGAAGAGTGGTATTTGATCTTCTCGACGCTGCAAAAGGCGGCAGGCTCAAAAAATTAAAAGAAGTAAACAAACGAGAGATCGTTGAGGGTGTGACAGAGGAATATATGGATCGCAGGATCCATGTTCTTCTGGATTATGTCAAAGAACACTCTCCTTATTATAAAGATCATCCGGAATGGACAGAACTTAAGGATTTTCCGGTAATGACCAAAGGTGATTTTATAGAAAATTATGACCAGGTCCTTGTGGACAACAGCGAGGAACAGGGAAAGCTGTACCGTCTGAGTACAAGTGGTTCTACAGGAACACCGTTTACGGTACTCTGCGATGGCGACAAGATGAGCCGTGTAAATATGAACTTTATCTCCTGTATGGAACTGAACGGTTTCCGTATGGGAATGAAGCGCGGCGAGTTCCGTGCGTGGATAAAGGGAAAAAATACGATCAGTAAGTGGAAATCTTTCAAAAATAATCTGATCATGGTGGATATCTCCAACATGGGAGACGATTCTCTGGAAAAAATCTGCCAGGATATCGAGAAAAAGAAGATCCAGGTACTGGTCACATATTCCAGTGCACTGACAGCACTGACACAGTATCTCAGAAAAACGCACAGAGACATCAGTAAATGGGATGTGGAGCTGGTTTTCTCTATGGGAGAGGCGCTTCCACAGGAAACTTATGACCTGACAAAAGAGCTGTTTGGATTTTCTCCGGTGCGTTCTTATGGAAATAATGAGAATGGTTTTATTGCGATCCAGCTGGATGAGGATCCGGAATATACCATTGATCTTTACAATTTTTATCCGGAGATCCTGAAACTGGATTCTGATGAACCGGCAGAAGAAGGGGAACTTGGAAGAATCGTTGTCACAGACTATTATAACAAGACTTTCCCGATGGTCCGCTATGATACCGGTGATACGGGAATCATGAGAATGTATAATGATCCTAAGGGCAGGGTGCATGGTAAATATGTAGAGATCTACGGCAGAAGAGGTTCTCTGATGTACAACACCAAGGGCGAACCGCTTTCTATCCATGTATTTATGAATACACTTCTGAAATTTGAGGGTATTGTTTACCAGGCAAAATGCATCCAGTGGGGCGAGAAGGATTATGAGCTTCTTGTGAATGCGGATCAGGAAAAACTTGATATCGATGAAGTTCTGGCAGCATACCGCCATTATCTCGGGGAAGATGCAGAGATCAAAGTTACTTATGTCGATGAGATCCCGATCCAGGCATCCGGTAAATTTATGGTATGTGAAAACAAATGGGATGGAAGGAAGTAGGCAGAATGAAGCAGAAAGTATCTGATTATATAGCTGATCGTATTGCACAGTGGGGCATCCGGGATGTGTTTACCGTGACTGGCGGCGGTGCGATGCATATGAACGATTCTTTTGGACATCATCCGAAGTTGCACTGCACTTATCAGCATCATGAGCAGGCGTGTGCGATGGCAGCAGAAGCGTATGCGAGGATGGATAACCGTATGGCAGCTGTCTGCGTGACGACAGGACCTGGTGCGACAAATGCGATCACAGGTGTCTTGGGTGCCTGGATGGACTCTATTCCGATGCTTGTTTTTTCCGGGCAGGCGAGATATGCCACGACAGTTCCGGCGAGCGGACTTCCGCTTCGCAGCATGGGCGTTCAGGAGTGTAATATTGTTCCTGTAGTCGCTTCTATCACCAAATATGCACATATGGTCATTCATCCGGAAGACATCCGTTATCATCTGGAAAAAGCACTCTACATGGCAGCAACAGGAAGACCAGGACCAGTCTGGCTGGATTTTCCACTGGATGTGCAGGGCGCGATCATAGAGACAGAGAGTCTCCGAGCTTATGATCCTGCAGAAAATCCGGAACAGAGACCACAGGAGATCCTGCAGGAAACAATAGAGAAGATCCTTGATAAAATAGAGGAAAGCCACCGCCCGGTATTATCACCGGGAAATGGTGTACGTCTTGCAGGCGCGATCGAGGAGTTCCATGAACTGGTCGATGTACTTGGTGTGCCGGTCGTGACCGGAATGAGCAGTGTGGATGCGCTGGAATCCGATCATCCGTACTTCGTGGGAAGAAGCGGCGGAACAGGAACGCGCCCGGGAAATTTTGCCCTGCAGAACAGTGATGTGCTGCTTTCCATTGGAAACCGTCAGGGATTTGCACAGACTGGTTTCCAGTATCAGGACTGGGCGAGAGAAAGCTATACGATCCTCAATGATATTGATGAAAATGAATTAAAGAAACCGAACCTTCATGTCAGCCTTCCGGTTGTCGGAGATGCAGGTGAACTGATCCGTGGACTTCTCGCTGAGGCGAAGAAGCGCGGTGCAGATAAAGAATACCCGTTGTTTAAGGGAGAAGACTGGAGAAAACAGTGTCTCCTCTGGAAAAAACAGTATCCGGTTGTGACTGAGAAGCATTATGAAACACTGGAAGAAGGATGCACAAATATCTATGCTTTTTACGGAGAGCTCTCCAAAGCCATGAAGGAAAACGAAACTCTCATGGTCAGCGTGGGAACTTCCCGAGTGGCAGGAAGTCAGGCGTTCCAGGTCAAAAAAGGACAGCGCTTTATCACAAATCCAAACACAGCTTCGATGGGATTCTGCCTTCCGGCGGCAACAGGAATTGCAGTCGCACAGCCAGGCAAAGCTGTTGTCTGTGTGACAGGTGAGGGCAGTCTGCAGATGAATATTCAGGAGATGCAGACGATCCTTCAGAACCGTTTGCCGGTGAAACTGTTTGTGATCAACAACCAGGGTTATCATTCCATCCGTCAGACACAGCAGAGCTATTTCAAGCCGCCGCTGGTCGGTGTGGGTGAGGAGAGCGGAGACTTGAGTTTTCCGGATCTTTCCAGGATCATGCCTGCTTATGGATTTCCGTATAGAGCAGTTCATGCATCCGAAGATCTTGAAGCAGCGATCAGTGAGGCATTGGATGCAGAGGGAGCTTTTGTCTGCGAGGTTTTTGTGACGAAATATCAGAAGACGGAACCAAAGACTTCTGCGAAGAAACTTCCGGATGGAAGTATGGTGTCCGCGCCGCTTGAAGATATGTATCCGTTCCTTGACAGGGAAGAGCTGGAATCCAACATGTTCATTCCTCTTCCGGAAAAGATGAGACAGTAAGGATATCCGGCGGTATATGGAGAAAATTATGAAAAAAATCATTGTGACAGGAGCCACCAGCATGATCGGTACGGCTCTGATCGAAGAATGTGTAAAACAGAACGTAGAGGTCTATGCAGTCATAAGGTCTTCTTCCGGGAAGCAGAGCCGTCTGCCGGACAGCAGTCTGATACATCTGATAGACTGTAATCTGGAAACTCTGGATCACCTTCCAGAGCTGATCCCGGCGGGTTGCGATACCTTTTACCATATTGCCTGGGGAAATACGGGTGAGAATCGAAACAGAAGTACAGAACTGCAGAGCAGAAATATCAGCTATACATTGGATGCGGTGAGAGCGGCAAATGCACTTGGCTGTAAACGTTTTATTGGGGCTGGTTCTCAGGCGGAATATGGACCAATGAACATTGACAAGATTTCACCGGACAGTCCGACAAATCCTTCGACACCTTATGGAGCGAGCAAGTTGGCATCCGGTCATCTGGCGGGGATGCTCTGCCGGGAGCTTGGCATGGAATGTATCTGGCCGAGGATTTTCAGTGTTTACGGAATTTATGAGAAAGAAACAACGATGATCGCTTCCGGGCTCCGCAAGATGCTTCGAGGCGAACCGACAGAGTTCACTCCGGCAATGCAGCGCTGGGACTATCTTTACAGCAAAGATGCGGGACGAGCTTATTATCTGATCGGTGAGAAAGGCAGAGACGGTGCTGTATATTGTATCGGAAGCGGCGAAGCTCATCCACTCAAAGAATATATCCTCAAAATGGCAGAACTCACCGGGGCAGAGAAAACAGGAATCGGTGCAAGACCATATCCACAGGGAGCGGTTATGAATCTCTGTGCGGATACGGAATCTCTGCAGCGTGACACCGGGTTTGTGCCGGAATATACATTTGAAGAGGGAATCAGAGAAACAATCGCCTGGATCAGAAGCCAGGAAACAGGAGTATAGATAAGAATGAAGAAAAAAATTTCAGTGGTAATTCCCACCTATAATGAAGAGGCGAATGTAGTGCCTCTTGCAAAAGCGGTGTCGGAAGTCATGGAACGCGATCTCAGTGAATATGATTATGAGATCCTGTTTATCGACAACCATTCCAAGGATAACACCCAGGCACTGCTTCGTGGACTGTGTGCCAATAATAAAAAGATCAAAGCAATCTTCAACGCCAAGAATTTCGGACAGGCACGTTCTCCGGTCTATGGAATGAAACAGGCATATGGAGACTGTGTTGTGCGTATGTGTGCAGATTTTCAGGATCCGGTAGATATGATCCCGAAATTTGTGCGTGAATGGGAACAGGGAACAAAGATCGTCATCGGTGTCAAAAGTGCCAGCAAGGAGCGCAAGGGCATGTACTGGATCCGTTCCTGCTATTACAAGATGATCAACAAGATCACGGATATCGATCATATCGAGCAGTTTACCGGTTTCGGACTTTACGATAAAAAGTTCGTAGATGTGGTTCGTGACCTTCATGATCCACTGCCATATTTACGTGGGATCATTGCGGAGCTTGGCTTTGATTACAAGGCCATCGAATATACACAGCCGAAACGCCGTGCCGGAAAGAGTAAAAATAATTTTTACAGTCTGTACGATTATGCGATGATCGGAATTACTTCTTATTCCAAAGTTGTTATGCGACTGGCGACATTTGCAGGATTTATCATCGGCGGTTTAAGCCTGGTTGCAGCACTTGTCTATCTGGTGTTGAAACTGATGTACTGGGATCGTTTTTCTGCCGGTGTTGCTCCTATGGTCATCGGTATGTTCTTTCTTGGAGCACTGCAGCTGTTCTTTATTGGATTCCTTGGTGAGTATGTACTGAGTATCAACAGCCGTGTGCTTGACCGGCCGCTTGTCGTGGAAGAAGAACGCCTGAATTTTGACGAAGATGAAGAGGATGAGGTAGAGGAGCGCAAAAAGGTATGAAAGAAAAAGCAGCAAAAAAACAGAGTTTTCTGAACCGCAAAAGAGCAGAGTGGAAAGAAATGAAGCTCTGGAACGGCAATGAACTGTGCAAAGTGGACTGGATCGTGTCTATCCTGATCCTGACAGTGCTCTTTTTTACCTGTGTGCATTCAGATGTGAAGCTTACAGGAAACAGATCTTTCCTGATGTATAAACATTTTTCTGATTTTTATCAGGCAAGTTATGAGCAGTCCGGCGGCTACTGGGCAAATTATCTGCCGAGTACGTTTATCGCCTATGCAATCTGGAACCTGCCGCTTTATCTGACAGGGCATGCGCCGGAGGCGATTCTGACAAATAGTTTTGTCAATCTGATGTGGTACAAACTTCTGCCGGTGATCGTCTATTTTATCACCGCACAGCTTATTTATCATATCGGTAAAGAAATGGGATTCGGGGAGAAAAAATCTCTCCTCTGTAAATTTGCATTTCTGGTATTTCCGATGGGGGTGTTCAGCCAGTTTATCTTCAGCCAGTATGATATTTTTACTGTATTTTTTATGGTGCTGGGGCTGTACTTTTTCCTGAAGAACAGGATGTGGCAGTTTGCGCTGGCATTTGGAATGGCTTGTACTTTCAAATATCATGCAGCATTGTATTTCCTTACATTACTTTTATTAAAGGAGAAAAAGATCCGAAATCTGATCCGTTATGCGGTCATCATGGCGATTCCGCTTATGGTGGAGATCCTGCCGAACATCGGATCAGAAGCATTCCGCAGAAATGTGTTTGGCTTCAGTGCCCTTGAATATGTCAAAAAGCCGTTTACAGTGGGATTTTTCAGTGGGATCAATCTGATGGCAGCAGTTGCCGCCTTTGTACTGGTCTGGGCTTATCAGAAAAAAGTGGAGGAAGAAGAAACTCTGGCTTCCTGGGCAGTCTTTTTCTGTGTGGCAGTGAGCTTTTCTGTGTTTGGATTTTCGACATGGAATCCGCAGTGGGTGCTTTTGATGGCTCCGTTCCTCGTACTGAATATCTTTATGAATGAGAATGGAAATCTGCTTCTGATGATCACAAATATCTTTATGCTGGCGATGTATATTTTCTGCAGCCAGAGTATGGTAGATGAGAGAGTTCTGAATGGCGGAATCCTGAAATATATTCTTAAGGACAGGAACTTTGCCGTGCGTATGTGGGATGTTTACAGATTTCATGACCAGGAACTTCTCTGTACAGCGATGTGGATCGTGCTTTTGCTTTATGTTGTCTTTGGACATCCGCGTTATCATAAGAAGAAAGGCAGTATCATTTCCAGAGGTCTGGTATGGCAGATCCGCGCGGCGTTTCTCTTTGGCGTAGCGGCGTTTGTGCTTCCGATGTCTGTCTGTGCGATGGGCGTTCTGCAGGGCAAAACAGTCTTCTTTGACAACAGCCGCCAGAATATGGAGATGGAAAACGTCGTGATGCTGGAGCGGGATCATCCGATCATTCAGGAGTTCACCGTTTCCGGAAATAAAATCTCTGACATCAAGATCCGTGTATATACAGAGACAGACCTTGACCTTTACAGCCTCAAAGTCGTGCTCCGTGACAAAGAGTCCGGGGAAGTGGTCTATGAGAGTGAAGGGGATACTTACGGTCTCAAAGAAAACACTGCGCTGTATTCTTTCCTGAAACATTCTGTAGATGTGGAAAGTGGAAGAACTTATCAGCTTGAGATCACCAGCGATGCACCACAGAACAGCGGAATTGGTCTGTATTGTGTAGAGGCAGGCAAGGCTTTGGCACAGCTTGTGGAACCACGGAGTGAGGAACATGAAGAAAAACGCAGTCTTCAAATGTGTATCACAGGTGTGGAATAGAAAATACCGAAAAAATTTATCAGATTTTTTATAAAAATTTTGTAAAGTTGTGTTAAAATTCGAATGAATGTGTTATAATGGTCACATAGACAACCAGAAGGTTGAATATATATCATCCAAAATAAACAGCAAAGGGGATGGGACTATGAAATTTATTATTAGTGGAAAGAACATCACAGTATCCCAAGGACTCAGAACAGCCGTTGAGGACAAGCTCGGCAAACTGGAGCGTTATTTTACTCCTGACACAGAAGTTATCGTAACTTTAAGTGTTGAGAAAGAAAGACAGAAAATCGAGGTTACAATCCCGGTAAAAGGAAATATTATCAGATCCGAACAGGTAAGCAACGATATGTACGTATCCATTGACCTGGTAGAAGAAGTTATCGAGCGTCAGCTTCGTAAATACAAAAATAAAATCGTAGACAAACAGCAGGCTGCAGCAAACTTCCAGAAGGAATACATTGACAAGGATTACGAGGAAGAGGATGAGGTTAAGATCATCCGTACCAAGAAATTCGGCATCAAACCAATGTATCCGGAGGATGCATGTGTACAGATGGAACTTCTGGGACACAACTTCTTTGTATTCTACAATGCAGAGACAGATCAGGTGAATGTGGTTTACAAACGTAAAGGCAATACTTACGGTTTGATCGAGCCTGAGTTTTAAGTTTGATCGAGGTTAGTGCACTTCGTAAACATTAAGTAAACGTAGTCCCATCTCTCTTATGAGGGATGGGACTTATTGGTGAAAAAGGGAAAGGAATCATGAATAACAAGAAAAACCTGAAAATGAAACCCGTAGGCAGCGAATATATGGAACAGTACAATGCCCTTCTCCGCTATGTGTTCCAGGTTACGGAACAGGAGCTGAGTTCCATCGGATGGCAGGAACGTGAGATCATCCGCGCCAAATTTCCAACCATGGAAAAGGCAGATGTGATCGGATGGTTTGATGACGATAATCTTGTTTCACAGGTGGCAGTTTATCCTATGCAGACACGTATCTTTGGCAGGACTTACGCCATGGGCGGTCTGACCGGAGTAGGAACTTATCCGGAATACTCCAACATGGGACTGATGCACAAACTTCTTGAGCAGGCACTCAAGAACATGAAGGAGCGAGGACAGGACATCTGTTATCTGTATCCATATTCCATTCCATATTACCGCCGCAAGGGATGGGAGATCATCTCAGACAAAATCTCCTACGAGATCAAAGACTATCAGCTTCCGAAGAACCATCAGGTCCCGGGTGATGTACGCCGTGTCGATACCGAGGGCGAAGAACTGAAGGAAGCCTATAACCGTTATGCCATGCGGACACATGGAGCAATCCTCCGTGATGATCTGGCGTGGAATGAATATTGGCTGTGGGACTCCGACGATATCATGGCGGCCGTTTATTATAATGAGAACAATGAACCGGACGGATATGTGATCTACTGGATCGCGAAGGAAGTTTTTCATATTAAAGACATGATCTTTAATAATGAAGAGGCAAGAACCGGATTATGGAACTTCGTGGCGGCACATTTTTCCATGATTAATCAGGTGGAGGGCGATACTTACACGGATGAACCTCTGGCATTTCTTCTGGAAGATGCAAGCATCAGGGAAGTGATTTCGCCATACTATATGGGAAGAATCGTGGATTTTGTGTCCTTCATCGAGAAGTATCCGTTCAAGCCAAGCGTCCTCGACCGTGAATGGAAATTTAAACTGATCGACCCGGTCATGGAGTGCAACCAGGGAAATTTCTGTCTGACCATCTCCAGAGAAGGCAAAGGCCAGGCAGTCCGCACTATGGAACCCTGCCAGGACGAGATCAGCATTCAAACCATGACTACCATGCTGATGGGCTACAAACGCCCCGAATACCTCGCAAGGATCGGCAGGATCAAAGCCGCCGAGTGGACCATCGACATGCTCGAAGACGCGATTGAGCAGCAGACACCGTACATATCGGATTACTTTTAAGAATATGAAAGAAAATAATTATATTTCTGTTTTGGACGGGCTTTTGAGAGCGAAAATATATCTGTGGATGATTGGTGTTCTTTTCTATGTAAAGTCAATTTATGTAGTGGAGTTTTTTCTGCTGGCTGGAATATTCTTGATGGGAGTCAGCATATTGTGCTCTTCTGCCATAAACAGAAAAAGATGGATAACTTCCTGGATGATCAGTTTCTGTGCCTGCTTTATTTATCTTATCTGCTATATTTTGGCAGGTTATGCAGGACTGGTCATACCGATGGGAGAAATATTGGAAGCAGATCCAAATCCGGCAAATGGAATTCTTTTGATGTTATATACTGCGGTGTTTTGGGGAGTGGCAGTAGTGACTCGCGTCATATCAGGTATTTTTTATTCGGTTCTGAATAGATTTGGTTCTTCCAAAATGAACACATACTTATGAGAAAAAAGAAGGTACTGTAAAGTCATCAAATATGATGATTCTGCAGTACCTTCTTTTATACAAAATTGTGAATTTGTTTAATTATAAAGGCTTTAAGGTACTGTTCAGAGGCAATGGTGTGGTCGCTTTCCTGGTGTGTCCTCCACCTGACCGCGCAAAGTAAGTGATTGTGTGCGAGGGAAAGCTGGCTGGATGATTAGGCAGGAAGCAAGCGAGTTGAAGGTTCATGGAAATCGGGAGGCAGAATGACCTTACGGAAAGTAAATCGCCTAAAGGCCCACAAAATTTAGAGGTCTGAATGACTTGACAGGAAGTAAGTTATTTAAAGGTCTACAGAAATCGGAGAGGAAAATGACTGGGAGATGAGTAAGTGATCAGGAAGTCAACAGAAGTTAGGAGTTTTGGATGACTACGTTAAAAGAAAGTAGCAACAGAGTACATAAATTCGAAAAAAATGGATGGTTAGAATTGTACTTGCCTACAAGCAAGTCAATAAATTATCTCCAGGAGGATGGTCCAGAGGACACTTATTTACATGAAGGTCTTTCTACCTGAAATACCAGTGAATAGTAACGGCTTTAGAAGCAGGTTTTCATTCCGCTTGCCATATTCCGAAAAAACATGAAAAATATGAGTCAGCCTTTAGAAAAAATAAGGCTGGCTCGTATTTTTATACTATTTTGCTTCCAGCTGCTCAATCATGCGATAAATGATCTGCTCGGCTTCCTCAGGCTTGTAGTAAACATCCGGATCCATATTTGTCAGGAATTCCTGAAAGATCTGCAGGATAAATGGCTCTGTGATCGCGAAGCACATATGATCACCTGAATTTGTCTGATAAGTAAGGGAGCATGTGTTACCACAAAGACACATACGAAGGTTTTCTGACAAATGGTTCAGAGGCTTCTTCAAAATGCGGTAGGAACCGTTATGACAGCATTGTGCGATTTCACGGAGAATCCGGATTCGCTGCGCTATATTTAACGGATGATAAAAGGTTTGTGGAATTTCTTCAAATAAACCTTCTTGCAGGAAACGGGTCATTCCATACTCTGTAAAATATATAATAAATTTTTCGTCGTTGATCAGCTGCATATTATTGTTGAACAAAGTATCTGCCATAGATATAACAGAATCTGCCCCAGGAATATCATAATTGAAAATATCTTCCAACAAGTCTCTGCGTAAAAACGGGAGAATACAGGCTTCAGGCTGGATCGTGGACAGCAGATGCAGCAGAAATGGATAGTCAGGCTGCAGGAAAAGAGCGATTTTTCCATTTGGCTTAGCGGCTTCCGACAATAAAATCTGATGGACAGAAGAATCTATTGCCTGTCTGGAATTTAGCAGAAGACAGTTCTGGGTGGGGGAAAGACGTTTGACTAAATTTGCGTGGGGGGGGGGTAAAGTTACATGACGGTGGAGTGGACTTGTTTGGAAAATCACATAAAAAATGTTCAACACTTTTACGGATATAATAAGCATCTTCTCCCATACGAGCCATTTTCCAGGATTCTCTGAGCTGGTGTGTTTCAAGAGGAGTCAGCTTTATAAAATAAGCGATCTGTTCCACCAGTTCAGCAGACATAGGTTCACGTTTACCGTTAATAAATTTATAGATAGTAGAGCGTTCTAGCTGACAGTAGTGTGCCAAGGCACCTACTTTTACATCCTTCTCATGGATATAATTCTTAAGCATATCAGAAAATACAGACATAAGTAAAAATCCTTTCATAACTTCAATTATTACTAATTCCCAGTATATCATATTCGTCATAACGAAAGTGTCAGAATCAGACAAAAATTGGCAAAAGGCACTGTAAAAACCTGTCCACAAATCTCGCCCCATCTTGTAGAAGGAGGGAATGTTTCTTAAAATTAAACGATAAAGTGTGAGAAAAAGAACCATAAATTTGTCTATTTATAGACATAATAATATTTTTTTAAAATCATATAACAAAACAGAAAACAGAACAAATCCGTAAATCAGGTATGGCAAAATAGATGTTGTAATGATAAAGAATGTAAAACGATTAGGAGAAAAGTATATGACACAGGTAATACCGTATTCGGAGCAGGAGGCCAAATATCAAAAAGCTGAACAGCGAAGAATTACAGAACTTCAGTTGTCTCAGGGATTTCAGGTTGCAGACCTATATTTAAACAGATCTTATCTGGATGCATTTTCGAGTGCTCCTATTATTTCTGCAAATCGTTCAATTATGGATGTCTCTAGGCTTCGCCTTGTTGAAATATCCAAATTGGTTTTTGATGCAAATGAAAAATTTACAGATAAACTGATGAGTGTATATTCTGCATTACATAGTTTGAACAGTGCAGTTGCTCTTATCATTGACAGTGATGGTGAGAAAATTCGATTTTATATGGGAACTCGTTCTGAACAGAACAGTTCTCTGGCAGGAGACATTCTTGAATCTACATTAAAGGGAAATTTTCCGGGGATTGTATATGATTCAAAGGATATAAATGATATCCAGGATGTGATTACAGGTATCCAGAAAAAAGGAATTAAAAGTCTTGCATCAGTGTCTATTGTTCCATCTATGAGAGATGAAACAAAGGATATGGATACTTTTATTCAGGGAACTGAGAAATTTATTGATACGATGAACGGAAAATCATATACCATGTTATGTCTCGCAAGTCCACTGGACAGACAGGTAATGGAAAAACGAAAACATGGATATGAAGAACTTTGCTCTGTCTTAACACCGCATGCAAAATTATCGTTGGCGTATGGGGAAAATGAAAGTAGTGCAGTGAATAAAAGTATATCCACAAGTTTCTCCAAATCCGTAAGCAGAAGCGTAAGCAATTCAAATACAACAAGTTCATCAACTTCAAGTGGAACAAACTCCAGTTCAAGCAGTGGCAGCAGTTACAATGGAGGTTTTTCCAAAGATGGGAGCAGTTTTGGGTGGGGAGGAAACAGCGGATATTCCAATGGATCTTTTGATTCTTATACTTCTGGAAATTCGTTTACACAGGCTGTATCTGACAGTGAAGGATCTACTTCAACTGATTCTAAAACGGATGGAACGACAGAAACAGTAGGCTCTTCCAAAACAGTCACTTTAAATTTTGAAAATACAGGTGTAAGTAATCTGATTAAGCGGGCGCAGGCACAGTTAGAACGTTTTAAAATGTGTGAATCTTTTGGAATGTGGGAATTCTGCAGCTATTTTATGTCGAAAGATATTCATACTACTGCACTTGCCGGAAATGCGTACAAGGCATTGATGACAGGAAAAGAATCGGATGTTGAAAGTGCTCATTTTAATATATGGTCACTTAATCAGGAGGATACAATCAGAAAAATTACAGACAACATTCTGCATTTTGTTCATCCAAGTGCAGAGATTGCGGCTTTTGAAGGAGGGTACAATAAACAGATTGTAACGCCAACGAACCTTGTAAGTGGAAATGAACTTCCTCTTGTAATGGGACTTCCTAAAAAATCAGTTTCCGGACTGGCAGTTGTTGAAATGGCAGAATTTGGTCGTTCGGTTGTTTATGAAAATAAAGTACCTTCTCGAAAAATTGACTTTGGAAATATATATCATATGGGAGTTGTTGAAAATTCAAGAGTTGTAATGGATCTGGATCTCTTATCTTCTCATTGCTTTATTACAGGATCTTCTGGTTCAGGAAAGTCATATGCTACATATGAACTGTTGGAACAGGTACTTCAAAATGATGTGAAGATTATGATCATTGAACCTGCAAAGGGCGAATATAAACAGATTTTCGGAGGACTAAAAGGAATCAAGATTTTTACTACGGATCCAAATGCATACAGAATACTGAGGATAAATCCTTTTCAGTTCCCAGACAATATTCATTTGCTTTCTCATGTTGAACAGCTCCTTCAGATATTTAATGCATCCTGGCCGTTATACGCAGCTATGCCTGCAATATTAAAACAGGCTGTCGTTGACAGCTATACCCGCTGTGGATGGGATGTTCAGAATTCTATCTGGATTCCAGGTATCAGTGACCATAAATACCCGGTATTTGCGGATGTTCTGGAGATTCTTCCGGATATTATCAATACTTCTGATTATTCTGCGGATTCTAAAGGTGATTATAAAGGTGCATTACTTACGCGAGTACAGTCTATGACGGTTGGTATTAATGGTGTGATTTTCAAGAACAGTGTTGGAATTGAAGATTCCTTATTATTTGATTCAAATGTTGTAATAGACCTGAGTGAACTTGGATCAGACGAGGCAATTGCTTTGATTATGGGTGTCCTGATCATGAAACTGAATGAATACAGAAAATCTCAGAGAAAAGAAAATCCAAAACTTGCTCTAAACTCTCGGCTCAGTCATGTTACCGTTCTGGAAGAGGCACATAACCTGCTGAAACGAACTTCCAAAGACCAGAATCAGGAAGGCGCAAATATGATTGGAAAATCTGTAGAGATGATCAGTAATTCTATCAAAGAAATGCGAACATATGGTGAAGGTTTTATTATTATAGATCAGTCTCCAATGGCTGTAGATGCATCTGCTATTGAGAATACATCAACAAAGATTATTATGAACACACCGGCAAAAGATGCCTGTGAAGAACTGGGAAGCGCCCTTTCTTTGAATGATCAGCAGACCAGAGAACTGTCTCGACTGAATGTTGGAGTGGCAGCAGTTTTCCAGAAGGGATGGCTGTCTCCGGTTTTGATGAAAGTAGATAAATGGGATGACCGTTATAATACAGAAGTGGAAATGACGAATCCGGCAGATCTGAGGGTTACAAAGGGAAATCTTCTGACAGCATTAAATGAACAGAAGAAGGAACAGCATTTTTCTCCAATGCGTTTGAAGGCAATTACCCGTTCTTCTGCGCTGCCTGCAGATAAAAAGAGAGAGCTGGATGATATTTTGCGCTCCTATAATGACAAATTTCCTGCCAACAGTGCTTTTAATAAGTTCTATTATGGAAATTTACTGCTCGAACTGACAGGATGTGGACAGCTGTTTGAAGTAATTCCTCTGGATGATGTGCCTACATACAGACAATTCAATGCAATGGACAGTGATTCCGGAGAATTCTCGGATATGTTGAATTTATATAAACAGAATACGCAGGAATGGTTTGAGAAGTTTTTTTCAGCACTTTCCTTATATGTACTTCTGGATGATGAGTATGTAAAGGCTACCGTTATTCTGGATATGTTATATGCAATTGGATATGGCGGAAAAATAAAATATTATCCAGACAGTAAACTGGCCATGCTGTGCAGAATGCTTTATCGTCAGCTGGGCATTTCATTAAAATAGTACGGGGAGTAGGAGAATGGCATTTAATAATAAATTTAATGAAACAAATGAGACAAAAGAAAATCCAGATAATAAAGAGGCTTCAACAGAAAAAACGGAAAAACGGCACAATCAGATTTTAGAAGGTGCGTATGATTATAAAGATGATTTTGAATCAAAGGTAGAAAACAGTGAGGGAAAAGACGCTCAGGATACTAAGGAAAATCAAAAGAAATCGGATGGTGGTGAGAAACCGAAATTGTTTGAGCGTATAAAAGATTTCTTTTCTAAAGAAAAAGTTAAAGAGGCAGATAAAACGGACAAAACTGAGGAAAATGAGGATTCAGAGCCTAAAAAGGGACGAAAAGAAGAATTTATGGATCGTATAAAAGTAACTCAATCTCCTGAAGAAATAAAGAAATATAATGCAGAACATGGCGATTCAGGTGAAATAAAAGATCGCCCTAAAGGTGGGTTTGAGAGAGAACGAACTTTAGGAGGAGAAAGTCCTAATAAATATGAAGCGATGGATGATTCATCAGACAATGCGGAAGAATCTTGAAATGTAGTTAATAATTATGGAGGCTATAAACAAACATGGCAACTCAGATAAATATGCAGTACAATCCATATCTTCCACGACTTACCGTTCTTATTGATGGAAAACAGCCATCCGAATACAGTCGTTTAACTCAGTTTGCAGATGAAGATATCTGGAAGTGGCATTCTGAAATACTGAATGTTCTTTATAACGAAGTACGAGATGAGTTTTTTGTTATATTTACAGGAACAGAGTGGAGCATAGACATTATGAAGTTTGAATGTGAGCAAAACTTACATTGTATAGGATTCTCTTCAGAATTACCACCTGTCAATATTCCATTTCAAAAAAGACTTGGAATGTTGAACCAGCTTGTAAAAAATAACACAGAAATTAGATTTCAGTCAACAATTATTGAGTCAGATTTTGTTATTTTTCCAGAGTTTCAGAGTTATCTGGAAGAGATAAAAAATATTGAAATCAGTAATCTGTTCTGCAGTACACGAGTTCAGATTTTGGATCGCTCAAATAATTGTTTTGAAAATAAACAGAATACTTTTTTATTTATTCTGGCGAAGAATCTTTCCGAAGGGGAAGCGGTCGCTCGAAAATATAATTCAGATAATCCTGTTTTTCTGATTTATCAGGGAACAGAAACGAAATTAAAAAAAATAGACAATACATATCTTGCGTATGAATGTGAAACGCCAGAAGTTATTTCTGTGATTTTGAATTGTTTTTTAAGTTTTCCGCTTATGTTAGCTTTTCGAAACTGTATTCAAAGCATTTCCTGTGGAACAGAAATAAATTTTTCAAAACTTATGGCTATTGAGCCAGTTGTCAGTGTAAAGATACAAAAAACAATAGAGACCGGGAAGAGTAATATTATCCAGATTGCAGTGGATCCGCCACTTTCGTCGCCACCGCAGGTGATTTTTCGAGTACTTGATAATACAATTGCGACCACAGATAATTTATGCGTGTTTGGCGTGAAACCTGGAAGGACGCAGTTGGAAGCATACTATTACGGGAACAAAAAACCTTTTCAGGTATGTGAAATAAATGTTATTCAGAGAAATCGTATTAAAAAAATTATTTTAAATGACGATGAACTGATACTTGGTGCAGGTGATACCAGGAGATTACAGTATGATTATTCTCCTGTAAATGCCGATAATGTTAATACGATTACCTGGAAATCATCAGATGAAACGATTGCCAGTGTCAATTCGCATGGCACATTAACCTGTAATTCACCAGGAAAGTGTAAGATATGGTGTATTGCAGAGAATGTTTCTGCTGTATGTGCTTGTGAAGTCAGACCATATCTGGAGTCCTTAAGTGTTGATTTAAAAGATGGACAGTTACATCTGCAGCCGATGCAGGAATATGAGGTGAATGTTGCTGTTTATCCGGAAAACAGTATTGACAGAGGTTATATTATGACAAGTTCTGATTATAATATTGCAAATATTATTGGAAATAAAGTGGTGGCAAAGAATACCGGTACCGCAACGATTGAAGTAGTAAATGTTACCCGGAGGAAAAAAACAGCGTTTACTGTAAAGGTACAGAAATCAAGTCTTATAAGAAAGTTATTTGGAAGGTAATGCTTCTGATAACAGTATAAATATTATGAAAAGGAAAGAGGGATAAGGAATGGGAAAGTACATAGGCATTGACCTTGGAACAACATTTTCCTGTATGGCTTATATTAATGATAATGGCCAGCCAGTGGTAATTCCAAATGCAGAGGGTAAGAACATAACCCCATCTACAGTTTTGTTTGAGGATGGTTCCACAATTGTTGGAGAAGAGGCAAAAAATCAGAGTATCATTGAACCCGTAAACTGTGAGCAGTTTGTAAAACGCCATATGGGTGAAAGAGATTATCAGTTTTCAACAGATGATGGAGAAAAATATTCTCCGGAGGCTATATCTGCCATTATTTTGTCCAAAATGAAAGCGGATGCCGAAAAGCATCTTGGTGAATCAGTTGATGGTGCAGTTATTACAGTTCCGGCATACTTTAATGAGGCACAGAGAAAAGCAACCATGGATGCAGGCAAAATTGCAGGTTTGAATGTAATTGGAATTATAAATGAACCTACAGCAGCAGCTCTGGCTTTTGGAATTACGAAGAATAACGAAAAAGAGCAGACAATTATGGTTTATGATCTCGGCGGTGGAACCTTTGATGTGACAATTTTGCGATTTGATGCAGAAAATATTACGGTGCTTGCTACAGCTGGAGATCGTAAACTGGGTGGTTATGACTTTGATAAGTGTATTATAGCAGCTGTAACGGAGGCAGCAGCAGAACAGGGATTTGATATTCAAAGTGATCCTGTTGCACAGCAGGATCTGCAGTTAAAAGCAGAAGAAGCAAAGAAAACTCTTTCTGCAAGAGAAAAGGCGAATATTGTTCTGAATATTGGAGGCCGTCCATTCAAATATACCTTAACCAGAGAAGATTTTGCAGACTTGATAGAGGGAGTATTATTTGGAACTATATCGAGTATGGAAAATGCATGTGATGAAGCAGGACTGGAATATACAGATTTGGATAAAATTCTTTTGGTAGGTGGTTCTACAAGGATGCCTCTGGTGCAGGAAGTCATTGAGGAAGAAACAGGAATGACTCCTTCATCAGAAGTTCATCCAGATGAGGCAGTAGCAATAGGTGCGGCATATCATGTACTGGAAACATTAAAAAGAGAACAGAAAAAGGAACAGAGAAAAACAGAACAGGGCGAAACAGGGAATCGACAGATTCTGGATGCGGCAATACCAGAACCAGCTAAAAAATATACATTTACAGATGTTACATCACATGGAATTGGAATTGTATGTGTGGGTGAAAATGATCAGGAATATAATTCTGTTATTTTGCCAAAGAACACACAGGTACCGGCGGCCTGCACAAATCAGTATTGTACAACAGCTCCATTTCAGGAGAATTTGTATATTCAGGTAACTCAGGGAGAGGAAGAAGATTTAAGGTATGTAACTGTAATTGGAACAGCCGAAATTGAAATTGCACCGAGGGAAAAGATTGTTGGGATTGAGGTAACAATTTCATGTGATGAAAACTCAATTATCCATGTAAGGGTGTATGACCAGGATCTGCAGCAGGATTTAGGTGAAATGCATATCGACAGAGTCTCTAATCTTACAGAAGAAGAAATTCAACAAAGCCGACAGCGTATCAGTAGGCTTGATATTAGCGGAGAATGAGAAGTTTTGTTGAAAGGAAAGGATTGATATTATGACAAAAGGTTGCAAAATATGGTTATGGATTTTAATTGTTGGTGGCGCAATAAGTGTGTTATCTGGATTTTATGTTTTTTCTTATTCTGCTGCTGTAGGAGTTTATACGATAATTATGGGCATCGGTCAGATAGCTTCAGTAGCTGTTTTGCTGTTTAAGCAAAAAAAAGCAGGTTTTTATGCTTTATGTATAATTGTGGCTATAAATTTTATTTATAATATTACACATCAGGTAAATTTACCTCTGGCATTCGTGAGTTTAATTCTGATGCCTGGAATAACATTTTTCTTTCTTAACAGAGGATAGAATGTAGAAAATTTGGCTTCCAACAAGACAATGAATACAGTTATTCCTACAAATAATAGCGCGAATTATAATGGTGCTGCTAATGATTATGCTTCTACAGATGAAAATATGTATAGTAAACAAAACGCTGGAGCTTCGTCTGCAGATTCAGCATATACGTCACAATCTAAGCAGACAGCAACTGATTCAAACAAAACCAATAATTTTTCCGGAAATAAAACATCATTTTTTGGATCTGCTAAAAAAATGGATGTTACAGTTGACTATTACAAAGAACTGGATATTGATCGTGCATGGGATGAAAAAACAATTCGCGAACATTTGAAAAACATGGAAAAAATATGGATCCAACGCCAGGGTGCCACAAATGATAAGGAACAAAGTTTACTTATTGATAAGATCATAGACAATATTCGAGATGCTCGCCGATACTTGATCAGAGCTGCAAAACGTCAGGCATACGATCAGGCCCTGGAACTTGCTTATCAGGCTGGCAGGATTGTGGATGTCGCTGAAGAAAAACTTCAGACAATACTTGATCAGGCAAGGGCATATTATCGTAAAGGTAATATTAAACTGGCTGCTAAATTTGCAGAAGAGGCAGTTGCCGGAGAAGTGAATGATGCTTCTGCATATGATCTTCTTGCCCGTTGTTATTTTGATATGAATACATATGATAAAGCACTGGGAGTTGTTGACCATGGTATTTCAATTTTTAAGACAGATCTAAATCTGCATTGGCTGGGAGCCAGAATTGCAACAATCGGTACAAAGAACTTCGAAAATGCACAGCAGAGAATAAACCGGCTACTTGAATTGGCTCCGAATAATTCAATTGGTCATTCAGAGCAGGTATATCTGCATTTGAGAAGAGGTGATGAGAAACTGGCGTTTCAGGAAATTGATTCTTATATAGCGGCACATCCGGATGATAATAATTTCAAGCGTGGAGTTGCGTATGATCTGGATACATATTCAAACACCTGCTATTACTATGATGCTGCACAGAATGCTACGTTTATTGCTGATAAGGCTTCTTATCAGAAATGCCTGACTTTGCGTACAAAAGCAGTTGAAATCTTCGAAGATGAACATACACAGAATCAGTTAGAGAGTGCGAAATACTATGGTAAGAAAGCATGGAATGATTGGAATATGCCGGCAATTAAATCTCTTGCGACATATGGAACTATTTTTACAGTATTAGGATTTATTGCAGAAGGATTTCTTCCGATAGGTATTGCCCTGTATCTTGTTATGGGCGTGCTTATTTATTTCAGCTTCAGACCATACTGGCAAATTAATAAATCCTATGTTACAGGTAAGGCAGGAAAACTTGAAAAAGTAATAAGCATAGCAGGCGATGGAACGGCAAGAATGGCAGAATATGCATTCAAAGCTTTAATCCAGACTATGAGTCTGATATTCAAATTTATTATAGGTCTGGCATCAGGCAGATGGTTTTAATTTATTTTTAATCAAACGCCCATCAATAAGATGGGCGTTCTTGAAAGGGCTTTATGAGAAATAATTTCAATGAGCGATTTGAAAATAATGCAAATACGGAGATTACGAATAAAAGTTTAACCAAATGTAAAGAAATATCCTGTCCAGAAAGTGATTATTTCGATGACCTGGAAGAGTTATGTGACAGGGTTGAGAAAAAACAGAAGGATATAAAAGAACTTCCGAAAGAAGAGGATGATCTGTTTGAGGAGAAAATAGAAGAGTCAGAAGCCGCACAGGAAGATTCAAAAAAACAGAAACATATACTTTTTTCCGGGAAAGTAGATGCAAATGGGGATTATGGCGAAGGTGGTGGAAATCAGTATTTCATTCAAAATGCCAGGATTTTAAAGCAGAATGGTAATTTAATTCCTGTCAGCAGAGAAGTATGCCGCTTTAATCCGGAGACAGATAGATACTCTTCAGATATCAGGATGAATGAAGATGGATATCAGGTTCATTTGGAGAACAGACCTCTGATGGAAGAAGATTTGGTTCAATTGGATGAATCCACAGCTCATGATCTTAAAAACGAAACTGCGTTAGCAGGGGATACTGATCTATCAGAAGAAGATTTGAAATATCTGGATAAAAATACGCCTTCGACGGAAGGCCTCAGGATTGTACCACCAGGTGAGAAACAAGAAGATTTTTTACGCCCACTTGGAAACCAGGAAGATATGAGAGGAGAGTATCATCCTGATGGTTGGACAAACCCAAAAGAATTAAAGGATGGAGATATATATTATCAGTTGGTTCCAGGAGTAGGTAATGGAGAAAAAATATACAGTTCTTATTTTACTGATAAAGAAACTATAGATTCCTGCAGGGATAACGATGGAAATATTGTACTGTCTTCATTAATGCAAAAGCTGCAGAAGCAGCCAAATATGGAAACACGGTCTGACTCCGACGGAAATTCTCAGGAAACCTATGTGGAAGAATATTCTATAGTCCAATACAAATTTAAACAAAATCCGGAAGATACTTAAAATGCATATAAAATCAGAAATATATAAGAAGATAATGGATTCTCAAAATACATGCCCGCCGGAAACAGGAGGAATCCTCGGAGGACAGAATGAGATAATTACAGTAGAACATTTTGACAGAGGAATGCAGACGGACAGAATGTGTAGCTATATTCCGAATATAAAAGAACTAAACGATGTAATTAAACAGTGGCAAATGAAAACTATCAGCTTTATGGGGATTTATCATACTCATTTCTGGAGTGTGGAAACTTTATCTGAGGCAGATAAAAGGTACATAGATAAAATCCTTGAAAATATGCCGTTAGAATTTAAGAGATTATATTTTCCGATAGTGGTCATGCCAGATAAAAAGATGGTTTGCTATATTGCAGAGCAAATGCAGGGAAAATTGGTTATTACAAAAGAGAAACTTATTGTTGACTGACAGAAATGGGGGAACAGAACTATGAAAGATTTTAAAGAGTTAAAAATTGAAATTCCAGAAGGATGTTTTGAGGGCAACTGTTATGACTGCAGATACGCTGACTGGAGCGACAAGGATCAGTATGGACGCGTTTACTGTCGTGGTTCTTATGGCGGTTATAACAAACCGAGCGACAGAAATGGATGTTTCCATTTTAAAAACTGAAATTTAGTATAGTATAAAACCAATTTCTTTGCATTGCCAGACATCTGCATGTAGATATTATTTGAGCATCTTATTGTAAAAACTATTTTTATGATGAGGTGCTCAAATAGAATTAGTGATTATTAAACAGAAAAGAAGTGACAGGGGAAACAGTATGAATGTAGAAGAAAGATTAAATTATGCCGGATTCAAAAAAGTAAATAAAGATAATGAAACTTGTTGCGCCTTATGTAATTATTATACAGTAACGGATGATACACATGAAGATGCCTGCGAACTGCATAGAGTAAATTTTGGAAAAAATTTTGATGCGTGGGGACATGAGTGTGGAGCAGTTGACTGTAGTAAATGGAACAACATTGTTAACGGAATATTAGAAGAACAGAAAGAAGAGGAAAAAGCTGTATCTATTAGTCAGAAGCAGGAATCACAGCAGCCGCCACAGCAATCATCTCAGAAAGAAGGCTGTTATATAGCAACAGCGGTTTATGGAAGTTATGATGCGCCGGAAGTGTTGGTGTTGCGAAGATTCAGAGATAACGTATTAAAAAAATCACGAGGTGGAAGAATGTTCATAAAAATATATTATGCACTTAGCCCGGGATTGGCGGAAAAACTAAAAGATTATACGTTTATTAATAATAAAGTTAGGGTGATTCTTAATCGGATGGTAATTTTGATAAAAAAGAGATTTAAAGATTGATGTAAAAAACTACATAATGCTTCAAAACTATATTTTCGTTCCACTTGATATATTCCGAAAAACCATGGAAAATAAGGGTATCAGAAATAAACTGGATGCATGGTTAGCCAAAAAGAGCAATTGGTTAGTCAGAAGAAGCAGTTGGAAATAAAAGACAAACAACTGCAGGAATTACGCCGTATGCTTGCAGAAAAAAATAAATGAATGAAGATGGGAAAGAACAAAACAGGGGCTACGATCACGATCAGAGCCAGGTTGTTTGGCAAGTATGCAAGGACAGGAAGCAAAAATCTTTCCGCACCATCTTGACATATCAAAAATCGAGTGTTATATTACAAATAGAACAAAAGACAAGGGCAGGGGATGCGGGAGTTTATGACCGCATCTTCTTTTCTATACGAATATAACCGGAGGTGGCATTATGGCTAAGAGAGATTATTATGATGTCCTTGGGGTCGGAAGAAATGCCGATGCGAAGGAGATCAAGAGAGCATACAGGAAACTTGCGAAGAAATATCATCCGGACATGAATCCGGGGGATAAGAATGCGGAACAGAAGTTTAAAGAGATCACAGAAGCATATAATATCTTAAGTGATGACGAGAAGAAGAAACTGTACGACCAGTATGGTTTCGCGGCCTTTGAAGAAGGTGCAGGTGCCGGAGGTGCTTATGGCGGAGGCCAGGGATTCCATGGTCAGGGTGGTTTTGGCAGTGGATTTGGCGGCTTCGGCCAGGGCGGCAGCGGCTACCATGAATACCATTTCGAAAACGGCAACATGGGCAACATGGGCGATATGGGAGATATTTTTGGGGATATCTTTGGAAATATGTTCCATGGTCAGAGCGGCAGTCAGAGCGGCAGCTTCGGAGGGCAGGGCTTCCACAGCCAGAGCGGATTTGGCGGCTTCGGCGGAAGAAGTACGCAGGCAAAGGGCAGTGATCTTCACTCAGAAGTAAGCGTCAGCTTCGAAGAAGCAGCCTTTGGATGCGACAGAGTGATGAGGCTGTCTGATCCATCTGGAAATGGCGTTACCCAGACACTTAAGGTACATGTCCCGGCAGGCATCGAAGATGGCAAGAGCATCCGTCTGAAAGGCAAAGGAAATCCGGGATTCAATGGCGGTCTTGCAGGAGATCTTTTCCTCAAAGTCAATGTGGCATCGAAACCTGGCTTTGAGCGTAAAGGAATGGATATCTACACAACAGCAAATATTCCATTTACAACAGCCGTATTTGGCGGCGAAGCCAAAGTCACCACCCTGTACGGCGATGTGATCTGCAAGATCCCGGAGGGTACACAGTCCGGACGTAAGATCCGTCTGAAAGGCAAAGGAATTGTTTCTATGAAAGATTCTGCTGTCCACGGCAATCAGTACGTAACTGTACAGATCCAGGTACCGCAGAACTTAAGCCCGGAGGCAAAAGAAAAGCTGAGAGAATTCCAGCAGGTCTTGCGTAAGGATACACAGAAGAGAAGAGGAAGTGCAGCATAAAGCACTTCCTCTTTTTGTATCTGTGTCGAAAACGAAAGAATTTCTTATTTTTATCTTAGCTTTATGAAAAGAGATTATGAAATTTCTGTAAAATCGGATATTTTGGGCATTTTGTGGATTGATTAAATCTTATAAATAGGTATATTATACCTACAGATAAATGAAACAAGAATGTAATGACTGAAACAATAAATTGCCCCTGGCATGCAGCCAGCATATTCGGAAAGGTGATATTTTGAATTATCTGAAGAAATCAAAACATTTGTGGATGATTCCGCTGTATGGGATTTTTTATATGGTATCCTTTATGCTCGTAGAGCGAAGCGATGTGAAAATACATATCATCCATTCGCTGGCAGATGACAAAATCCCGTTCTGCCCGTATTTTATTATTCCATATGTGATGTGGTACTTTTTTCTGATCGGTACAGTGGTTTATTTCGTGCTGTTCTGCCCGGGCAAGAAGGAATATTATCAGTATATTGGCACTCTGGCAGTGGGAATGACCTTGTTCATTCTGGTTTCCTATGTTTACCCGAACGGACAGAATCTTCGACCGGATCTGACCGGGGAGAGCGGTATTTTTATTTCAGCGGTCAGATTTTTGTATAAGATCGACACGCCTACGAATATTTTTCCAAGTATCCACGTATTTAATTCTGTGGCAAGCTGTGTAGCACTTTTCCAGAATGAGAGATGCAGGAAAAATAAAGTATTTACAGCAGCACAGACAGTTCTGACAGTGTCTATCATCATGGCAACCATGTTCCTGAAGCAGCACTGTGTTTCAGATGTAATGACAGCCCTGATTCTGAATATCCTGTGTTACCAGCTTTTCTACCGTGTGATTCCGGCAAGGCAGGAGAAGCTTGCAGAAGTTTTTACACGTAAAGAAATCCTTACCGTACCGAATCTTCTGAGTCTTATCAGACTCGGACTTGCAATTCTTTTCCTTGGAATCTGCGAGAGACATGGTATGAGAGGAAACAGACCGGCTCTGACCATGATCATCCTGGCAGCGGCAGCGACCGACTTCCTGGATGGAAGAATTGCGAGATCCTTTAATCAGATCAGCAGGATCGGAAGACTGCTTGATCCACTGGCAGACAAGGCAATGCAGGCAGTGATGCTGGCGTGTCTGATATCACGTTATCCGCTGGTGAAACTTGTGATGATCCTGTTTGTGATAAAAGAAACATACATGCTGGTCGTAGGCTGGAAAGTCATTATGGAGACCGACGCGACCGGGGAAGCTCAGTGGCATGGCAAGCTGAATACAGCAGTTACTTATGTAGTTGTGATGATTTTGACAGCAGGAGTCAGACTTCCGTATTCGACAGCCAATGTGCTGATCGGGGCTTGTGCTGTGTGCATGACGATGTCCTTCGTAATGTACGGGGCTGAATTCCGCGAGGCACTGGAGCGCAAAAACGGTCTGATGGGACCGAAATACCGTAGGAACCTGAGCGGCAGAGACTGGATCTGAATCAGGAGTGCCTTTCAATTTCCCGGAGTAATGTCTGCCGTTTCTCCTGAAACATCAACTGTTCACTGTAATGAAAATAAGGCTCGCATCCAAAAGTGCTGATAAACTGTACCGCCTTTGGATTGTGGCTCAGATCTGAAGTCAGGAAAAGAAGTTCCGGTCCATCTTCAAAGGCTTCACTTGCAAAACGATATCCATTTTCCAGTGCGAGAGAAGTTTGTGCGGCAAGATTTTTGCGATTATCTACCTCGTCACTCAGGGCATCCCTGAGAATGGCGAGGTTTTTTTGCGGATCATTCACCCGCTTCTTACGTGTTTCGACAAGACAGCTTTCCAGAATTTTTGTGATCTGTTCGTTCTGCTCATAGTCCGCAGAAGAAATAAGATGATTTTCCAGCTTAACTTTCAGAGCCTGTTTTCGCTGTATAATGATTTCATCGAGTGTTTCTTCGCGCAGCAGGGCGGCACGGATCTGCTTCAGCGTGTCGTGGAGTGCTGTTGTAAACTGATCTTCTTTCTGGAACTGCTGGAAAAAACTGTTCCACCCATCGAGAAGAAGCCCCGCGACAGAGATTTTTTCATCGGTGGAAGCTTGCTGTACGAGATTACAGCGGTCCTGAAATTCTTCCTCAGAGATACGGCCGGAGAGCAGTTCCGGAATCCGGTAGTCCTGGCGGTATTTTGCATAGAGATCATAATATCCGGCAAAATCCCTGGCAGTTTCCGGTTCCTGAAGATACTGCAGGACCAGGTCTGCGTCCGGTGTGAGATCAAGATCCTCATATCCATACAGAATGGAAGAAAGATCTTCCCATCCTCGTGCTGTGACGAAGCGGACACCGGAAGCAGTGTTTTCTACATGATAGAAACGATCATTATGTAAACTTAAATAAGAAAGGATCGCCGGATGGATGCCCTTTGCCCAGGCATATTCCTTCCACACGGCGAGATCGGGTTCCACATCGATCCGTTTCACACGGTCCAGCGTGACAATGTCGAATTCGCGGGCAGATTTGTTATATTCGACAGGGTTTCCGGCGGCAACAATGACCCAGCCTTCCGGGACAGGATGTGTGCCGAAAGTTTTGTTCTGGAGAAACTGAAGCATGGTCGGGACCAGAGTTTCCGATACGCAGTTGATCTCATCAATGAAGAGAATCCCCTCCTGGCAGCCACTTTTTTCAATCGTTTCATAGACAGAGGCGATGATCTCACTCATCGTATATTCGGTGATGGAATACTCTTTGCCCTGATAATTTTTCTTTACGATAACGGGAAGGCCTACGGCACTCTGGCGGGTGTGGTGCGTGATGGTATAGGCGGTAAGACCGATTCCACATTCGCGGGAAATCTGTTCCATGATGGCAGTCTTGCCGATTCCGGGTGGTCCGATCAGGAGAACCGGACGCTGACGGACAGAGGGCATGAGATACTGTCCGTGCGCGTCTTTACGAGTGTAGATCTGTATCGTGTGTAGAATTTCTTCTTTGGCTTCTTTGATATTCATAGCGTGATCCTTTCTGGATATGCGTAGGTTCAGGATTTTTCAGCATCAAGATATAACTTTACAGCCCATGCAGGAACTTTCTGGTGCATGGATTTTTCTTTATAAAAAACAAAAGCAGTTTCATAGTCGGTAGCTTTTTCCAGATAGATCCCATCGCCGTCTGTGAAATAGAGCAGTCCCTTGAGATTCTTGAGTTTCCGTTCTTCGCGGAGCTTTTCCACGTATTCAAAAACGGGCCGGAAATCGGTCCCGCTGCGCCCGTGGATACGGAGGTTCTGGAGATAATCCTGCCAGTCTTTTTCGCAGGTAATATGTGCCACATCCTGTATAAAGCAGTCACATTGGATGATATAGAGGTTCATTTTGCGGAAAAAATTCTCCTGGTCGCTGAGGATTCCATAAGTTTCTTCCATAAATCGACGGACGGTGTCTGCTGAGCAGGAGCCGGAAGTATCGATCGCGATGACAAGCTCCTCAAGCCGGGTGACTTCCTGGTACTCGAGATATTCGATCAGAGGGATATTTCCATAATGATCAAGCCCGAATATATAGGGAATATAGTCGAAACTCTGGGCATCGGTATGGATTTCTTCCCTGTGGACGGCAAAACGTCTGAGAAAATGGTGAAAATCGTATTTGCCTTTTTCCTCGACAGAGAGTTCTTCCACCTGATTTCCGGGAGCACTGCCGCGTCCGCTGTTGCCGTACAGCCCCATGCCGGCGGCACCGGACATACCACCGAGAGTCTGTCGGATCGTCTCGAGGAATTTCTGGCGGTCGGTGTATTTCCAGAAGTTGTGGTCGTCAAGTGGAGTGATGAGTTCAGCTTCAGCAGAAGGTTCTGACGAATCTGGTTGAGAGGAAGAATCTGAGACGGCTGCGTTCTGGAATTCCTGATAGATTTTCATCGGGTCACGTTCCCTCTTTTCATTCTGAAGGATCCTCTGGACAGCCGCATCACAGGCGAGATCCCAGAGTCTGCGATCCGGTGGCACATCCATGATGAGATGAAGGAACAGGCAGTGATACAGCATGTGCAGAAAAAGCTCCTCCAGTTTCGTGGATGATTCCTGGAAGCTTTTTATTACAAAATCAGGGTTGAAATAGATATTCCTGCCGTCAGTTCCAGCAGTTTCGGTATCTTCAGATTCTTTAAAAGAAAAATTCCACAGAAGTTTCCGAAAAAAGGGATATTTTACGGAAAGCTGTTCCCGCGTGAAGTCCCAGATCTTCTGATAAAGGGAAAAATCGCCGGAAGGTTTCATAAACAAAATCCTTTCATACTATAAAATGAACTTCAAAATAAAAGTCAGATTTTCAGAGAGAAAAATCTCTGTCATGAAATCCGAAGGAATCTTTTTTTAACCGGAGAAGAAAAGCAAGGATCTCGGTCTGTCCGCAAATGGAAGCTTCCTGGATAAACTGTTCCAGTGCGGGAGCAGTCAGCGGGGCAAAAGCGCATAAATTGCGGATACGTGCCAGATCACCGCCATGGATCAGTTCAGTCATGGCAGGACGGAAACGGGTCCGCAGATAGCTCTGATAGCGGGATTTCCAGTCAGGATCCTCTGTTTCGACAAAACGTTTCAGGGCAATCGTAAGTTTCTGCTTCTCCTGCCCGGAAGAGAGAAAAATCTGCTCATAATCAGTCATAAAATTGCTCCTAACATAAGATAAATATAAGTTAAGTGTAACATGTTTGCGGTGGTTGTCAATAACTGAGAAATAGGGTATAATCACCATAGAAAATGTAGAAAATTCGATACAGAATCATCTATGGAGGTTGAAATGGAGAATGTATTTATTATGGATCATCCGCTGATCCAGCATAAAATTTCTATGCTTCGTAACAAAAATACAGGAACAAATGAATTTCGTAAACTGATCGAGGAGATCGCAGTACTGATGGGATATGAGGCACTGAGAGATCTTCCACTGGAAGATGTTGAGGTAGAGACACCGATCGAAACCTGCATGTCACCTATGATCGCAGGCAAGAAGCTGGCTGTTGTTCCGGTACTTCGTGCCGGACTTGGAATGGTCAATGGTATCACTACACTTGTTCCGTCTGCAAAGATCGGACACATCGGACTTTACAGAGATCCTGAGACACATGAGCCGCACGAATATTACTGCAAACTGCCGGATCCGATCGATCAGCGTCTGATCGTTGTCACAGACCCGATGCTTGCAACAGGTGGTTCTGCTGTGGACGCAGTCAGAATGATCAAGGAACACGGCGGCAAAAATATCAAATGCATGTTTGTTATCGCAGCACCGGAAGGATTGGAGCGTCTCCATAAAGAGCATCCGGATGTACAGATCTATGTAGGACATCTGGACCGTGAACTGAACGACCATGCATACATCTGCCCGGGACTTGGCGATGCTGGAGACCGTATTTTCGGTACTATCTAAGGAGCGCAGAATGACCAAAGAAGAACTGGCACTGGAAGTGATCGACAGACTTAAGAAGGAATACCCGGATGCAGGATGCACACTGGATTATGACCAGGCGTGGAAGCTTCTTGTGAGCGTGAGACTGGCAGCCCAGTGTACGGATGCGAGGGTCAATGTAGTCGTAGAGGATCTTTATGCAAAATATCCTGACGTAGCTTCTCTTGCAGCAGCAGAACCGGAGGAGATCGAGGCAATCGTCCGTCCCTGCGGTCTTGGCAAGAGTAAGGCGAGGGATATCAGCGCGTGTATGCGGATCCTTCATGAGCAGTACAATGACAACATCCCGACCACATTCGAAGAACTTCTCAAACTCCCGGGTGTAGGACGCAAGAGCGCAAACCTGATCATGGGAGATGTCTTTGGCAAACCGGCGATTGTGACAGACACACACTGTATCCGTCTGACGAACCGTATCGGTCTGGTTGACGGCATCAAGGATCCTAAGAAAGTGGAGATGGCTCTGTGGAAGATCATTCCGCCGGAAGAAGGCAGTGATTTTTGCCATCGTCTTGTTTGCCACGGAAGAGAAGTCTGTACTGCACGGACAAAGCCATATTGTGATAAATGCTGTCTGGAGGATATCTGCCAGAAGAATATATAACGACCAGGCTCCTCACTATATGAGGAGCCTGTTTTGAAACATAATACAAGTGATCAAAGGAGGAATCTGGTGTGAAATACGCAATCATCGGGGCAGGAGGAACCGGAGGGACTCTTGGATTTTATCTTACAAAAGCAGAAAAGGACGTAACTCTGATCGCGAGAGGCAGCCATCTTGAGGCGATGCAGAAACAGGGACTTACCATGAGGCAGCTCTGGGATGGAAAAGAAGAGACCATTCCTGTCAAAGCATGCCGGATGGAAGAATACACAGAGCAGCCAGATGTGATCCTGGTGTGTGTCAAGGGCTATTCCCTGACGGATCTGATCCCGGATATCCGCAGGATTGCCGGACCGGAGACAGTAGTTCTTCCAATCCTGAATATTTATGGAACCGGCGGCAGATTACAGAAAGAATTTCCGGATCTCACCGTACCGGATGGATGCATCTATGTATCAGCGGCGATCGAGGAGCCGGGAGTGATCCTTCGTCATGGCAAGATCCTTCGAGTTGTTTTTGGCGCGCGGACTCCTTCTGAAGAGACAGAAAGCATGAGAGCGATCGCACGGGATATGGCATCCGAAGATCTGGAAGTGATTCTTTCACCGGATATCCGCAGAGATGCGATGGTGAAGTTTTCCTACGTATCACCGATCGGAACGGCAGGTTTATATTACAATGCCACGGCAGTTGATTTTCAGCAGGAAGGCGAGAAACGTGAGATGATCTGCGAACTGATGCGTGAGATCGTTAATTTGTCCCATGCAATGGGAATTGAATTTGAAGAAGACCTTGTGGAACGAAACCTCAGGATCCTTTCAAATCTCGCACCGGAATCAACAACATCCATGCAGAGAGATGTTATGGCAGGAAAGCAGTCTGAGATTGACGGACTTGTATATGAAGTTGTGCGTATGGGCAGAGAATACGGCGTGCTGATGCCGGAATATGAAAAAGCAGCCGCACAGTTTCAGAAACAGGGATTATAGTTATAAGAAAAGAGAAAAAATATGAGAAAGATGAAACATATGGAGGATTCCCGTACCGAAAATACTTATCTCATCATGAATAAGCACATCAACGGTTACGGCAGGCTCTTTGGCGGAGTTCTGATGCAGTGGATCGATGAGATGGCGGGGATCGTAGCGTACAGACATGCAGGAACGATCGTGACGACTGCCTGTGTGGACAATCTGAATTTTAAGGCAGGAGCCTATCTGGGAGACACCGTGGTCCTGATCGGAAAGCTGACTTACGTCGGAAGAACTTCCATGGAAGTACGGATCGATACTTATGTAGAAAGTCCTGACGGAACACGCAGGGTCATCAACCGTGCCTATGAAGTCATGGTCGCACTGGATGAAAACGACAACAAGGTCGAAGTTCCCGGTCTGATCGTTGAAACGGAATCCGAGAAAGCTGAGTGGCTCGGGGCACAGAAGCGTAATGAACTCCGAAAGGAAAGACGCAGAGAGGGCTACTGATAATATCATCAGATCTGAAAGAAAGGAAGTGACATCATATGGCAAAAAAAATTGGCATCATTTCAGACACTCATGGTTTATTAAGACCGGAAGTCCTGGAAATCCTCAAAACATGTGACTGCATTCTGCATGCAGGTGATGTGGACAGACCGGAACTTCTTGACAGGATCCGTTGCCTTGGTTCCATCTATGTCGTAAGAGGAAATAATGACAGAGACTGGGCTGAGGGGATTGCAAAGACACTTCGTTTCACTATAGAAGGTGTGAAATTTTTTATGACACACAACAAAAAAGATGTGGCATGGGAGCTTGGCAGTGCCCAGGTCGTGATCTTTGGTCATACGCACAGTTATTCTGAAAAAATGGTCGACGGCAGATTGTGGCTGAATCCGGGAAGCTGTGGAAGAAGCCGTTTTGGGCAGGAGGCCACGATGGCTGTCATGAGCGTGGATCAGGGGACGTATCATGTGGATAAAATTGTGTTCGCAAATAAATAGTGAACATATATTCTGAAATTTAAGTTCGTCCCGTTTTATTGGACATTTAATATGAGATACTCTTTATATCGAAAAGATGTTCGGAAAATATGTTCAGAACAAATATTCGAAATTCTCAAACCATAATACGATATAAAGGGGATCTTACTATGATGAACACAGCAGAAACAGCAAAGAGACACTACGAGACAGAGAACAGAGAGAGCCATACAGAGAAGAAGAAATTTTCCAATGTCATGGCAATGATACTCGGAATACTGGTAACAGTGGAGATCATGATCCTGGGTGCCATGGTCATGAAGATCGATGTGCATTCTGCTGACAGGATTGCGATGGCACTGGCATTTGTGGTAGTATATTCCGGTGTGGTAGCAGCACTGACTGACAAGTAATAAGAAGGATAACAGACAATACATGCCGAAATCATTTAACCAGAAACTCAAAATATTATACCTGATGGATGTGCTGCTGGAGCGGACAGATGAGGAGCATCCCATATCTGCGAAGGATATGGCACAGTATCTCAGAGGATACGGGATCAGTGTCGAGCGCAAGACAGTTTACGATGACATTGAGGCACTGAGGATCTATGGACTTGATATCCGCAACCGCCGTGGGAAGGTTGGCGGTTTCTATATAGCGAACCGGAAGTTCCAGCTTCCGGAAGTGAAGTTCCTGATGGATGCAGTACAGTCTTCCAGATTTGTCACACAGAAGAAATCCAGAGAACTGCTCCGCAAACTGGAGAGCCTTGTTATCCCGGAAGCTGCAAAGAAACTCCGTGAGCAGCTTTTTATCGAACCAGGCAATAAGACAGTCAACGAGGAGATATACAGCAACATCCAGACGATCTATGACGGCATGTCCAGGAACAGACAGATCCGTTTTCATTATTACGAATGGACTCTGTCCAAGGAACTGAAACCCAAGAAGAATGGAGAGTGGTATCAGGCCAGCCCGTGGAAGATGATCTGGAAGAATGAGAATTACTATCTTCTGGGACTGGATGAGCGAAGCGGAGTTGTGAAGCATTATCGCGTGGACAAGATGATGCAGGTAGAGGTAATTGAGAAGCAGAAGAGAAATGGCGGCAATATTTTCAGGGATTTTGATCTCGGGAAGTTCTCTTCCAGTACTTTCGGGATGTTCGGAGGGAAGGAGAGAAGTGTCCGGATGGAGTTTGAGAATCAGTTTGTAGGCGTTGTGCTTGACCGTTTTGGTCAGGATGTCATGCTGATCCCCAAGGATGAGAATCATTTTTCCATGCAGGCACAGATCAAGGTCAGTACACAGTTTTTTGGCTGGCTTGCAGGACTGGGTACAGGAGCCGTGATCGTATCACCGGAGAATATCCGCAGGGAATATGTATCATTTCTCAAGAAGACCCTTAAGAATTATGGAGAGAAATATGACGGTAAAATCTAAACTTTTAGGAATATTAGAACAGCAGAAGGGGGAAACTCTTTCTGGAGAGAAACTTGCCGAGGAACTTCACTGTACCAGAGCTGCGATCTGGAAGGCGGTGAAGTCCCTGAGGGAAGAAGGATATACAATAGAGGCAGGACAGAATAAGGGCTATATGCTGGTGAAGGACAGTCATCGTCTTTCCATGGAAGCAATACAGCCCTTTTTAGTTTCACCGGAAGTTTATCTGAAGGTATATCAGGAGATCGACTCGACCAACCGTGCCGCGAAGGAAGCGGCGGTAACCGGACTTGCCGGTCATGGTGGATGCGTTGTGGCAGGGAAGCAGACAGCAGGAAGAGGACGGAGAGGCAGAAGCTTCTATTCTCCGGAGGAAGCAGGACTCTATCTCAGTGTTATCCTTAAACCTCGCGGGAGCCTCAAGGAGAGCCTTCTGCTCACCGCAGAGGCGGCTGTGGCAGTCTATAAGGCTGTCCTTCGGACTACTGGTATCTCACTTGGAATCAAGTGGGTGAATGACCTCTATTACAATGAGAAGAAGGTCTGCGGCATCCTGACAGAAGCTGTCACAGACTTTGAGAGCGGAGATATTGACTTTGCCGTAGTTGGGATCGGGCTGAATCTGTATGAGGCAGAGGGCGGATATCCGTCTGAGATCAGGAATGTCGCCGGAGCCCTGTATGAGAACCGGGAAGCGGCAGCAGGACTGGATCGTAACCGTCTTGCCGCTGAGATCATCAATGCCCTTCTGGAAGAGACAAGAGAGCTGCGTTTACCTCCTGAATATATCCAGCAGAATCTTGTCCCGGGAAGGGAGATCCAGATCGTGGACGGGCAGGATATCCGTAAGGCGAAGGCACTGGAGATCTGTCCGGACGGAAGGCTCAAAGTACAGGAGTCTGACGGCTCTTTGTCTATTTTAGCCTATGGAGAGGTCTCACTTATAATATGAGATTATATTTAATATAATTGTGCAATGTGTATAGAATCGGCTGATCTTTTCGGACAAAATGGGGAGAATGGATATTGACTTTTTTTTGACAAAGCGTAAAATAAAGGAATCAAATGACAGACCGGTATGACCAATATGTTGGTTCGGTCGGAGAAAAGGAGGGAGAAAGACGGGGAATTTATCAGCCACATTGGCAGAAGAGCTTGAGAGCAAGACATTGTTTACGATACCAGTGTTCGGCGGAATACCGATTGCAGAGAGCGTCGCGGTTACCTGGGTCATTATGGCCGTTCTGGTAATACTTTCTCTGATACTGGTTCGAAATCTTAAAGTCGAGAATCCAGGCAAAAAACAGCTTCTTCTGGAATCAGGAGTAAGTTTCCTTCAGGATTTCTTTGTGGGAATTCTGGGAGAAGAGGGAAAACGGTATGTCCCTTATCTGATGTCAACCGTAATTTTCATTGGAATAGCCAATATAGCAGGTGTGTTTGGGTTTACACCACCGACAAAGGACATGAATGTTACCATAGCATTGTCGCTTATGAGCATTATTCTGATCGAATATGCAGGATTTCATAAGAGAGGACTTAAGGGATTCCTTAAGAGCTTTGCAGAGCCTGTGCCGATCATGCTTCCGATCAATATTCTGGAGCTTGCGATCAGACCAACATCTCTGTGTATGCGATTATTTGGTAATGTTCTGGGAAGCTTTGTTGTAATGAAATTGCTTGAATTTATATGTCCGGCAATTCTTCCCATACCGTTCAGTCTGTATTTTGATTTCTTTGACGGATTCATACAGGCTTATGTATTTGTATTTTTAACATCCTTGTTCATCAAGGAAGCAATCGAGTAAGACAAAAGAAAATTTGATATCTATTCAGGAGGAAAAAAGTATGTCAACATTAGTAGCAATCGGAGCAGCTATCGCAGTTCTTACAGGTATTGGAGCAGGTATTGGTATTGGTATCGCAACTTCCAAGGCAGTTGAAGCTATCGCAAGACAGCCGGAAGCAGAGAGCAAGATCAGTAAGAACCTGCTGTTAGGTTGTGCCCTTGCCGAGGCAACAGCTATTTACGGTTTCGTAATCGGACTTCTGATCATCATCATGCTGGGCTAATGATAAAGAACCGAAAAATACAGAGAGGCAGGTGGACCAGGTGATAAAAATTGACATCAACCTTGTCTTTACGATCATCAACCTGTTAGTTCTTTATTTATTGATGAAGAAGTTTTTATTCGGACCGATCATCAAAGTGATGGACGTAAGAAAGGCTATGATCGATCAGCAGTTTGCAGGAGCAAAGGAGCAGGAGGATCAGGCGAAGGCACTTAAGGAACAGTATGAGGGTGCGTTGAAATCCGCCAGAGAAGAATCCTTCCAGATTATGGAGCAGGCCAGAAAAGAAGCCAAAGCACAGGCAGACAAAACTGTGGAAGATACACAGGCAAAGGTATCTGCAATGCTTGCCAAAGCGCAGGAGGACATCAACACAGAGCGCGAGAATGCTATGCGTCAGATGAAAGATGATGTTGCCTCTCTTGCTATGGAAGCTGCCGGTAAAATTATTGGTAAAAACAGTGGAGCAGACCAGGATTTATCCTTGTATGACCAATTTATAGAAAAAGCAGGTGATCCAGATGACAGTGACCGCCGTTAATTATGCAAAAACTCTGTATGACCTTTCTGTTTCCAGAAAGGTCATACAGAATACAAAAGAAATATTTCGGAAGGTTCCTGAACTCGCACAGAGTCTGAAGAACCCATTGGTACCATTTGAGATCAAGGAAAAAGTGATCGACAGAGTGATCCCTGAGGAAATGAAGAGTTTCATCAAGGTCGTCTGCAAGCATCACAGAATTGATCTGATCGAGGAAATTTTTGAAGATTACGAAGAACTGTGCCGACAGCATGAGAAGACCATACACGCAGTCATGCGTTATGTAACAGCACCGAAGGATGCACAGCTTGATGGTATCAGAGCATTTTTATGCCGGGAATTTGGGGCGCAGAAAGCCGAAATAGAAATGATAGAAGATAAAAGCCTGATCGGAGGATTTGTCCTTCTGGCAGGCGGAAGCGAATATGACTGGAGCCTGCGGGGACGTTACCGCAAGCTGGAACAGAAATTGACCCGGAGGTGAACACGTTGAGTGCAATCAATCCAGATGAGATTATTTCCATTCTGAAAGAAGAAATAGAGAATTATGATGAAATCAGCCAGAACCAGGAAGTAGGAACGGTCATTTCCGTAGGAGATGGAATTGCAACTGTTTATGGAATTGATCACGCTATGTATGGCGAGGTTGTAGTATTTGAAAACGGACTCAAGGGAATGGTTCAGGATATCCGTACAAACAGCATGGGATGTATTCTGTTTGGTAAGGATACCGGAATCAAGGAGGGAACCAAAGTAACCAGAACTGGTAAACAGGCAGGTATACCTGTAGGTGATGGTTTCGTTGGACGAATCGTCAATGCTCTTGGAGCCCCGATTGACGGAAAAGGTGATATCAAAGAACAGGATTATCGCCCGGTAGAGAATCCGGCACCTGGAATTATTGACCGTAAATCCGTAAATGTACCGCTGGAAACAGGAATCCTTTCACTTGATTCCATGTTCCCAATCGGACGAGGACAGCGAGAACTTATCATTGGTGACAGACAGACCGGTAAGACTTCCCTTGCAATCGATACCATCCTGAACCAGAAGGGTAAGGATGTGATTTGTATTTATGTGGCAATCGGTCAGAAGGCATCTACGGTAGCCAAAGTTGTATCCAACCTTGAGAAATATGGAGCTATGGAATATACCACAGTATTTTCTTCAACAGCAAGCGACTGTGCGCCGCTTCAGTACATTGCTCCTTATGCAGGAACAGCACTTGCAGAGTACTTTATGTACAAAGGCAAGGATGTCCTGATCGTATACGATGATCTGAGCAAGCATGCAGTTGCATATCGTGCACTGTCACTGCTTCTGGAGCGTTCTCCGGGACGTGAAGCATATCCTGGTGACGTATTCTACCTTCATTCCAGACTTCTGGAGCGTTCCAGCCGTCTGAGTGATAAGCTGGGCGGAGGTTCCATTACAGCACTTCCGATCATCGAGACACAGGCAGGAGATGTATCCGCATACATTCCTACCAACGTAATTTCCATCACAGACGGACAGATCTTCCTCGAGAGTGACCTGTTCTTCTCAGGTATGAGACCGGCGGTCAACGTAGGTCTTTCCGTATCCCGAGTTGGTGGTGCAGCGCAGACCAAGGCAATGAAGAAAGCATCCGGAAGTATCCGTATCGACCTGGCACAGTACCGTGAGATGGAAGTATTCACCCAGTTCAGTTCCGATCTGGATGATGCGACCAAAGCACAGCTTGCTTATGGCGGATGCCTGATGGAACTTCTGAAACAGCCGTTGTGTAATCCACTTTCTCTCCACCAGCAGGTTATCACACTGTGGACAGCGACCCACAAGAAGCTGGTTCATGTGGATAAGAAGGCTGTGAAGAAATATCAGATGGATATGCTCGAATACTTCGACAACGTATATCCTGAAATCGGCAAAGAAATCGATGAGAGCAAAGTCTTAAGCGATGAACTCGGAGATAAAATCCTTCAGGTTGCAGATGAATTCAAGGATCGTGCAGCCGCAAAATAAAGCAGAGATTGCATAGGAGGAACTTATGGCAAATGCAAGAGAAATAAAAAGCAGGATAAGCAGTGTCCAGGACACAATGAAGATTACCAATGCCATGTATATGATTTCCTCTTCCAAGATGAAAAAAGCCAAGAAGATACTGTCTGATACAGAGCCTTACTTCTATAATATGCAGGGGGCGATTGCTAGAATTCTTCGTCATGTTCCGGATATCCAGCATCCGTTCTTCAGCGTGCGTCATCTGATCCCACAGGAAGAACGTAAGATAGCGACCATAGTGGTAACCGGTGACAAGGGTATGGCAGGTGCTTATAACCATAACATCACCAGAATGACAGAAGAATTTATAGCATCTACACCTGGATATCATAAGCTGTATGTTCTTGGTATGGTCGGTCGTCAGTATTTTGGCAAGAAAGATGTGGACATGGATGGAAGCTTCCACTATACCGTACAGAAGCCGACCATGCATCGTGCAAGATTGATCAGTGAGGAAGTTGTAAGAAGCTTTCTGGAAAGAGAAGTGGATGAGGTGCATATCATCTATACACAGATGCAGAATGCAGTTGTGATGGAGCCGGTAAATATGCAGCTTCTTCCTTTAAAGAAAACGAACTTTTCGCCACTTGAGGTTCCGGTGGGCGTTCATCAGGAGGAGATAGAGATGTTTCCTTCAACAGACGGCGTACTGGACATTATGATTCCTAATTATCTGACAGGTGTGATTTATGGCTGTCTTGTAGAAGCATATGCAAGTGAGAACAATGCGAGAATGACAGCCATGCAGTCTTCTACAGACAGTGCAAAGAAAATGCTACAGGATCTTTCAATTCAGTATAACCGTGCACGTCAGGCAGCGATCACACAGGAGATCACAGAAGTTTGCAGTGGTGCGAAGGCCCAGAAAAGGAAGGGACGATAATGAGTAAAGGTAAGATTGTACAGGTCATGGGACCTGTTGTAGATGTTGTTTTTGAGAATGGCGATCTTCCGGATATCAAGGACGCCCTTGAAGTCGAAAACAATGGTAAGAAATGCGTTATGGAAGTTTCTCAGCATCTGGGAAATGATGTGGTTCGCTGCATTATGCTGAGTGCCAGTGAGGGACTTCAGAGAGACAGAGAAGTAGTTGCCACAGGAAGTGGAATCAAGGTTCCGGTAGGAGACTGCACTCTTGGCAGACTTTTTAATGTTCTTGGAGAGACAGTTGACGGTGGAGAAGCTCTGGATGATGCAGAGCGTTGGGTGATTCACAGAGATCCGCCAAGCTTCGAAGATCAGAAACCGGCCGTAGAGATCCTGGAGACAGGTATCAAGGTCATCGACCTTCTTGCTCCTTATGCAAAGGGTGGTAAGATCGGTCTGTTCGGTGGTGCCGGTGTTGGTAAAACCGTTCTGATCCAGGAACTTATCCAGAATATCGCTACAGAGCATGGTGGATATTCTATTTTTACAGGTGTCGGAGAACGTTCCCGTGAAGGTAACGACCTCTGGTCAGAAATGAAGGAATCCGGTGTTCTTGAGAAAACAGCCTTAGTGTTCGGACAGATGAATGAGCCACCGGGATCCCGTATGCGTGTTGCGGAAACAGGTCTTACAATGGCTGAATATTTCCGTGATACAGAGCACAGAGATGTACTTTTGTTTATTGATAATATTTTCCGTTTTGTACAGGCCGGTTCTGAGGTATCTGCACTTCTCGGACGTATGCCGTCTGCCGTAGGTTATCAGCCTACACTGGCAACTGAGATGGGTGAACTTCAGGAGCGTATCGCTTCTACAACTTCTGGTTCTGTAACTTCTGTACAAGCCGTATATGTACCTGCTGATGACCTGACTGACCCGGCTCCGGCAACAACGTTTGCACATCTGGATGCGACTACCGTACTTTCCCGTAAGATCGTAGAGCAGGGTATTTATCCGGCTGTTGATCCTCTGGAATCTACTTCCCGTATTCTGGAAGCTGATGTAGTCGGCGAGGAGCATTATGAAGTTGCACGTAGAGTACAGGAAATCCTTCAGAAATACAAAGAACTCCAGGATATCATTGCAATCCTTGGTATGGAAGAGCTTTCTGATGAGGATAAGAATACGGTATTCCGTGCAAGAAAGATTCAGAAATTTCTGTCCCAGCCATTCCATGTAGCTGAGAACTTTACAGGTATTCCTGGTAAATATGTTCCGCTCAAAGAAACAATCCGTGGATTCAAGATGATCATTGATGGTGAGATGGATCAGTATCCGGAAAATGCGTTCTTCAACGTAGGAACCATTGACGAAGTAATCGAAAAAGCCAAAACTTTATCAGAAGAATAAGGGGTGAGGCTTATGGAAAGTACATTCGGACTTGAAATTTATGCTGCCAACAGACAGTTTTTTGCAGGAAGAGCCAAATCACTGATCATCCCGGCCGAGGATGGACAGAAGGAATTTCTGGCACATCATGCCAATATGATCTGTGCGATCGTTCCGGGTGAGATGCGCTTTGAGGATTCTGAAGGGAACTGGCTGACAGTTGCAGTAAGCTCAGGTTTTGTTGAGATGATCAACAACCGTGCGAAACTGTTCTGCCTGACTGTGGAACGTCCGGAAGAGATTGATATCCGCAGAGCAGAAGAGGCAAGAGACCGCGCGGAAGAGCAGCTGCGTCAGAAACAGAGCATTGTGGAATATCACAGAAGCCAGGCTGCACTCGCAAGAGCGATGATAAGACTTCGTGTCAGCAAAAATATATAAAAGTAACTGCTAAGACATGAACCGGTTACGGGATGTGAACAGAGAACAGTTACAAATCAAAGTCAGCAAAACAGGACTGCGATTCAGAAATGAATGCGGTTCTGTTTTTTTGGATTTCAGGGAAATCTGAAGAACTTGTTTCATGTTTTTAGGAGAGGTTGCTGAAAAACGTTTGTTTTTTCCTACAGGATGATAATTGTAAAGAAAATGCTGCTATGCTATAATTGTCACATTACTTATAACTGCAGAGTCACTCTGCGTGATAAGAATTCATATTGCTGTTGATGAATGAACAGTAATGATCTACCGCGAAAAAGATTGGAAATGTTTTGAACTCGTTGTCTGAAGTGGAAAAACTGTAAGGAGACAGAACAGTTACAATAAACTATCGTAACCAGACAACAGAGTATAAGAAAGGTTAATTTAAGAAATATGGCAAGTATCAAAGATGTGGCACAGAAGGCCGGAGTAGGGGTCGGTACTGTGTCCAGAGTAATAAATGGCAGTGGCTATGTTGCTGCTGATACCCGCAAAAAAATTGAACAGGCGATCAGCGATCTGGAATATACACCAAATGAACTGGCAAGAAATCTGTTTCGTAACAGAACCGGTATCATAGGTGTCCTGATCCCTGATCTGGATCATCCGTTTTTCTCGGCATTTACGCGGGAAACGGAGGTAGCTCTCTACAAGAGAGGCTACAAGGCGATGATCTGCAACACAGTAGGAAGCAGCAACAGAGAACGCGACTATCTGAATATGTTGGACCGCAATATGGTGGATGGGATCATTACCGGTGCACATACATTGCACTGGAAGGAATATGTAAACCGGAAGCGTACAATTGTCGCACTGGACCAGGATTTCGGTCCGGAAATCCCTATGGTAGGGTCTGACCATGCTTATGGTGGTAAGCTGGCAGCAGAGATCATGCTGAAAAATAACTGTAAGAGGGTCGTCCACATCACTGGTATTGCTCCGAATGTAGCGGCAAATGACAGACATATCATATTTGAAGAGACGTTGAAAAAGCATGGAGTGGAAGTCCTGGATCTGACCATGGAATGGAATCTGTTTGATCACCAGTCTTACTGGAATGCAGCAGCCGAGGCAATGGAGAAATATCCGGATGCAGATGGTATATTTGCAGCTGACCAGCCGGCACTCTACTATATGCATCTTGCCCTCAAGGCAGGGAAAAGAGTCCCGGAGGATCTCAAGGTGATCACTTATGATGGAATGGATGTCAGCAGAATCTGCTATCCGGAGGTAACGGCTATTTGTCAGAATGTGAAATTTTTGGCAGAAACCTGTGCCAAAAGTGTCATAAATCTGATAGAAGACAAGGAACCCGTTCCACACAGACAGATTTTATCCGTGGAATTAAGGCAGGGACAAAGCACATACCCAGTTGAAATTAACGGTGAATTATAAAAAATAAAAATAAAATACAGAATATACGACATAAAAAGTAAATTACAAGCAAATTATGGTAAAATATTCTGATAATAATTCAAAACATGCAGAGTCTGCAAGCGGCTTTGCATGTTTTTTATATTACAGATAATTTGTGTTAAAAAAATAACGCATACAGATATGCAATATGCACAAAAATGAATATATAAAATTATAAAAATGCACGGAATTGTGCTTGGAAGCGGTTTTTTAGTTAAAATCTGTTGACAAATGCACTTTATGAAAGTATGATAAAGACACGATATGGAACGGATTCCATATAAAACTTCTCGAACATAATAATGAGAATCGGCTGTTTGAGAATATGGAACGGGTTCTATAATATTTCCTTTCGCGCGGTGGAAATAAACATTAAAGGAGGATTAAGAAATGAAAAAAACCATTAGTCTGGCAATGGCAGCAGCACTTGCAATTTCAGGAGCAGCAACAACTGTACCGGTATTCGCAGATGACGTAACAAATATCACCATCTGGAGTCCAACAGACAGAGAATCAATTGAAGCATGGTGGAAAGAAAAAATTTCCGAATGGAACGAAGAACATCCTGAGATTCAGGTAAGTCGTGAAGCAATTGACCGTTCTGACTCTTACGCTTACGACAACAAGATCGCTACAGCAGTTACATCCAACGATCTTCCGGATATCTTCTATGTAGACGGACCGCAGGTTTCCTATTATGCAGCTAATGGAATCACAGTTCCGCTGGATGACTATTTTACAGATGAAGACAAAGCAGATTTCGTAAATTCTTCAATGACGCAGAATACATATGATGGCAAATTATATGCTGTAGGTGCAACAGAGTCATCCGTAGCATTCTACTACAACAAAGATTACCTCAAAGAATGTGGTGTAGATACAGATGATCTGGATTCCCGTACACTCGAAAATCCTCTGACAACAGATGAAGTTGCTGAGATTGCTGAAAAATGTACAACAGATGATTATGTAGGAACACACATCATCATGGACCACGGCGAAGGACTTCCATATGCTCTTGAACCGCTGTATCTTTCTGCTGGAAAAGATTATATCAGCGAAGATGGAAAAGAAGCCGATGGATATGTGAACAGTGAAGAAGCAGTAAACACAACAGCATGGCTTGCAGATCTGATCGCTAAAGGATATGCAAACGTTGAACCGATCACAGATGAATTCCTCAATGGTGCATGTGCAACAATGATCGGTGGTTCATGGGAAATCGCAACACTTGAACAGAATGCTGATTTTGACTGGGGGGTAACTTATTATCCGGTTAATGCTGAAACTAAAAAAGCAGTTTCCCCATGTGGTGACTGGGCAGCAGCAATCTCCAAAGACTGCGAGAACGCAGATGCAGCAGGTGAATTCCTGGCATGGCTGATGAATACTGATAACGTAGCATCTTATGCAGCAGCAATTGCAAAACCTGCAACACGTTCTTCTGCTTATGAAACAGAAGCAATGGCTGACTATAAAGAAGGTGCAAGAGCTCTTATTGTAGATCAGCTTGAAAACACAGCAGTTCCGCGTCCTAGAACACCATCCTATGCTACATTCTCATCTGCATACGCAGAAGCAATGACAAACATTTTCTCCGATGCAGCAAGTAATGAAGAAGTAGATACAGATTATGTTCAGTCCGAGCTTGATACAGTAGTTGACACATTTACAGAAGACTACGAAACATATTACGCTGAATAAGAAAACAAATAAATGAAAACGAAGCCGCATCGGCAAAAAAGCGGTGCGGCTTCGCTTTTTCTGGATAAGAAAAAGGGGGAAAGGCAATGGCAAAGGCAGAAAAAAAGAAGCTTTCCGGCCGTAAACGTGATGAAAGAGTGGCTGCATATATCTTTGTAGCACCGGCAGTGATTCTTCTGATTGCATTTCTTGTTGTACCTATGATCTATACCGTATATTTTTCAGGATTTAAATATCAGATCATGAGACCTGATGCCATGAAATTTATTGGTTTAGAAAACTATCAGAAGCTTTTCAGTGACAAAAACTTCTGGCTTGCATTAAAAAATACAGTGTACTTTACTGTAATTGTTGTTCCGTGTCAGTGTGTACTCGCACTCGCACTTGCACTTCTGGTTTCAAAGAAGTTCCGTGGAGTGGCTGTTTTCCGTACCATGTACTTTGCACCACAGCTTACTTCTATGGTAGTTATCTCCGTACTGTGGTCCGTACTTTACAATGCAAACCCGAACACAGGTCTTATCAACTCCATTCTGGTATCTCTGGGAATGAGCCCGATCAAGTTCCTGAGTGATGCAAGCACAGCGATGAATTCTATCATCTTTATGTCTGCATGGCAGGGCGCCGGTTATCAGATGATGATCTTCCTGGCAGGTCTTCAGGGAATCCCGAGAGACCAGTACGAAGCAGCATCCGTAGACGGTGCTACAAAATTTAAACAGTTCCTTTATATCACTATTCCTGGGCTGAAGGGAACAATTAAATATGTAATCATGATCACTATGATCCAGGCAATGAAACTCTTTACACAGCCATATATCATGACACAGGGTGGACCGAAAAACTCCACAAAGACTCTTGTATACTATATTTATACACAGGGCTTCCAGAAGGGTAACTTTGGCTATGCCTGCTCGATCGCGGCTGTATTCTTTGTAATCGTAGTATGTATGTCTATGGCTATGAAGAAAGTAACTGCGGCAACAGACTGAGAAAGGAGGATATAAATATGAAAAAATCAATGAGGTTTTCTAATGCATTTGGAAAATTTATGTTCTATTTTGGAAATATTATCATCGGTATCATCTTTGTATCTCCTCTGATCTGGATGATTTCCGCATCACTGAAGCCAGAGGCTAAGATTTTTGCAAATATGGATTCACTGACTACTTTTTTACCAGTTCAGGCATCCTTAAGTAACTATGCAGAGGTATTTTCACGATTGAATATGCCACTGGTATTTAAGAATACACTTCTGTATATTGCATTGATCCTGGTTCTTGATCTTCTTGTAAACTCCATGTGCGGTTATGCACTGGCTAAATTTGAGTTCAAAGGTAAAGGTGCAGTTCTGAATCTCGTAATTGCACTGATGGTATTGCCGATGGAAGCTATCATGCTCCCGCTTTATATTGAAATGTCTCAGCTTGGCTGGGTAAACACACTGGCTGCACTTGTTATTCCTTTTGTTGCAAAATGCTTCTCAATTTATATGTTCCGGCAGTTCTTCTGTGATGTTCCGGATGACCTGATTGAAGCAGCGGCAATTGATGGCTGCAGTCCGATCAGAACTTTCTTCCAGATTGTTATGCCAATTTCCAAAACTGTGTATGCTACAGTATTTATTCTTGATTTCGTGGCACACTGGAATGACTTTATGTGGCCATTCCTCGTTATGACAGGTGAGGATAAACGTACGATCCAGCTTGCAGTTCAGTCATTTTTTGGTACCCAGCCGGTGCACTACAGTGCCATCATGGCAGCCCTGGTTGTCTCTGCGATTCCGATGATCATTATGTTTATCTTCATGCAGAAATACTATGTAGAAGGTATTGCATCTTCTGGTATCAAAGGCTAAAATCTTACTCGGATCAGAAACAGGAAACCAAGATGTCAGGTTTTTTTGTTGCCATGTAAAACACATCGTGGGATACTATCTGTAAACCGTTAGAATATTACAACAAGGAGAACGAATGTATGATTAGTGAGAAATTACAGAAGGCCAGAGAATTTGAACAGGAACAGTTGAGCAAAATTTCTCCGGAAGAGCGTCCTTCTTTTCATGTGACTGGTGGCACAGGCTGGATCAATGATCCAAATGGATTTTCCTATTACAATGGAGAATACCATCTGTTTTATCAGTACCATCCATATTCCAATGAATGGGGTCCGATGCACTGGGGACATCTCAGCAGCAAAGATATGCTTGCATGGAAAAGGCTTCCGGTAGTTATGGCACCGGAAGAATCCTATGATAACTTTGGATGCTTTTCAGGAAGTGCTCTGGAGCTTTCTGATGGACGTCATCTTCTGATGTATACCGGAGTTGGATATGTAGGCGATACCCCGATGGCAAACGGAGAACTTCCGACTCACCAGACACAGTGTATGGCTGTTGGCGATGGCGTTAATTATGAGAAATACGAGAACAACCCGGTCATCACCGGAGACGATATCCCGGAAGGCGGAAGCAAAGTAGATTTCCGTGACCCGAAGATCTGGAAAGAAGACGATGGTTATTTCTATGCTGTTATCTCCAATATGACAGACGATGGAAACAGCCGTATCCTCCTTTACAGAAGCCCCGATGGTTTCAAATGGGAATATGTCACCGTTCTGGATCACAGCGATGCAAAACTTGGCAAGATGTGGGAATGCCCGGACTTCTACGAAGTTGACGGCAAACACGTTCTTGTAGTAAGTCCGATGGCAATGCTTCCGGAAGGACTGAAATTCCACGTAGGTCACAGCGTTATCTACCTGACAGGAACCTACGACAAAGAAACACACAAATTTGTAAGAGAAGATGTACAGCCGCTCGACAGTGGAATCGATTTCTATGCTCCACAGAGCATGCTCACACCAGACGGCCGCCGTGTAATGATCGCATGGATGCAGGCATGGCCGAACTCCAAGTTCGTTCCGGACGGAGCGAAATACTTCGGACAGATGACTGTTCCGAGAGAGATCAACTACCGCAATGGCAGACTGATCCAGCAGCCGGTAAGAGAGATCGAGAACTATCGTGGAGAGCTGGTTCAGCACCACAACGTTGAAATCTCAGAAGAAACCGCACTGGACGGAATCAAAGGCCGCGTTCTTGATATGACCGTGAAACTCAAAGTGACCGATGATTTCAGTAAGTTTGCGATCAAACTTGCAGCAGACGATACATATTCTTCTTATATTACCTATGATCCGGCAAAAGAAGTTCTGAACATCGACAGAAGCAGAAACGGATATCTCTACGACATCCTCCACACCAGAGATATTCAGGTGAAACCGGTAGATGGAGAAGTGACATTACGAATCCTCATGGATAAATTCAGTGTTGAGATCTTCATCAATGATGGAAGCCAGACTGCTACAATGGTCCTGTTTACTCCGCAGGAAGCAGATCAGATCACTTTTGCAGCAGAAGGAAAAGCAGAGATCAGTATTGACAAGTATAACCTTGTTTTCTGATACAACCTCCAAAGAAAGGCAGGCGTAAGCATTTAGCTGCGCCTGTCTTTTTTCTGTTCAGAAAGGCAAAGCTGTGCTATACTAAAGGGCAGAAAAACAGATTTTTTACTGACTTAAATTTACAGAAAGAAGGTTCGGCAGCATGAGTGAAACAAGAAAACTGTATTACGAAGATGTATATATAAAAGAATTTACCGCAAAAGTTCTCGAGTGCAGAGAAACCGGTAAGGGCTATGAGATCGTTCTGGATCAGACCGCTTTTTATCCGGAGGGCGGTGGACAGCCGTGTGATCTTGGAACACTGAATGAGATCGCAGTGACAGATGTCCAGGAAAAAGACGGCGAGATTGTTCATCATACAGAGGTGGCTCTGGAGGTCGGAAGTGAAGTAACTGGAAAGATCGACTGGGAGAGAAGATTTGACCTGATGCAGCAGCATTCCGGTGAACATATCGTCAGCGGTCTGGTGCATGAAGCATACGGATATGATAATGTAGGATTCCATATGAGCAGTGATGTGATCACAGTGGATCTGAGCGGCGTTCTCACCGAGGCACAGCTTGCTGAGATCGAGGCAAAGACAAACCAGAAAATCTGGGAAAATACTCCGGTAGAGATCTTTTATCCACCGAAAGAAGAACTGGAGAAACTTTCTTACCGAAGCAAAAAAGAACTGACAGGACAGGTGCGTCTCGTGCGTTTCCCTGGTTCCGACCTCTGTGCATGCTGTGGAACACACGTTACCCACACAGGCGAGATCGGTGCGGTTAAGATCCTTACTGTCGAAAACTTCCACGAAGGAATCCGTCTGACCATGATCTGCGGAAAACGTGTCATGGATTACCTGAATATGGTCAACGAGCAGAATCATCAGATTTCCATGAAACTTTCTGCAAAAACAGGCGAGACAGCGGCTGCAGTAGCGCGCCTTCAGGACGAAAACTTCCGTCTCAAAGGAAAAGTCAGCCACATGGTTGATGAACTCTGCGCGACAGAGGCAGAGAGATGGGCAGATTCCGGAAGCGTGCTTCTGTTCCACGAAGGACTGGAGGCAGATCAGGTCCGCAGGATGGCAGATGCAGTGATGCAGAAATGCTCCGGCTGCTGTGCAGTATTTTCAAAGAGTGAAGATGGCAGTTATAAATATGCAATGGGAGAGCAGAACGGAGACCTCCGTCAGTTCACAAAAGAAATGAACGCTGCCCTGAACGGCCGCGGCGGCGGCAAGCCGTTCTTTGTGCAGGGTTCTGTCAAAGCTTCTGAAGAAGAAATCCGCAGTTTTTTCCAGCAGTAAAAGACGGAGAGGTACGGGACAATGTTTGGTGAATGTCATGCACATATGCTGATGGATGGTGTCAATTATCGTGAGGCTGTAGCGCGGCACAGAGATGCTGTCTGCGAAGAGAAGGTCAGAGAATTTTTTGAAGCATATCAGAGGGCTGGTGTTTCCTTTATCCGGGATGGCGGCGATAATGCAGGAGTCTCCAAGAGGGCATCTGAGATTGCCGGAGAATACGGGATCGACTATCGGACACCGATTTTTGCTGTCCATAAAGAAGGACATTATGGCAGGATCGTTGGACGTAGTTTCAGCAATATGAAGGAATTTCACCAGAGAGTGCAGGAAGCGGCTGCAGAAGGTGCTGATTTTATCAAGATCATGACGACCGGGCTTCTGGATTTCAATAATCATGGAGCGGTCACAGGAACACCTCTCGACAGAGACGAAGTCCGGGAAATGGTACATATTGCACACGAAGAAGGTTTTGCAGTGATGAGCCATACGAATGGGATTTATGGTGTACAGGCAGCGGTCGAGGCGGGTGTGGACAGCCTGGAGCATGGCAACTACATGGATGAAGAGACGATTTCCATGCTTGCAGACAGTCATACCGTATGGGTTCCGACGCTTGTCACAGTCAGAAATCTTCTGGGCTGTGGAAGATACGAAGATGAAGTCCTGCTTCCGATCATCCGTCAGGCAGAGACTATGGTCAGGACTGCTTTTCGCAAAAAAGTCAAAGTCGCTCTCGGCAGCGATGCAGGGGCGTACTGTGTACCTCATGGGAAAGGAATCTGTCAGGAATATCAGTCTTTCCAGGAGATCCTGGGAGATTCTGACGAAGTCCGGGAATGGCTGGAAAACGGAGAAAAGATCATCCGGCAAAAATTCAGACGAAGTTAAGATCATAGAAATAAAAAATGCCATAATTCTCAGAAAGATGATGATTCTGAGGGTTATGGCATTTTTGTGTGCAGTATATATTTGTGGATCACGTATATAAATCTTCAATCTTGATCGCGGAGACAATATTGGAATTCCGGGATTCCGCCGGATTGAATGTGATCTTTACGGAACTTCCACTTAAGAGCCCGCCCGTGGAGGAATTGGAGGCGTTTTCTATGCTGCAGGTCACATACATATTGTCGTAGGTCAGAAGTGTGAGTGTGTTGGAGGTGGAGGCGGTAATGTCTCCGGATACGGTAAAGGAGATACCGTGGTCGCTGAGTGATTCCGGAACTTCACCGGTAATGCCGAGAATCGAGATTCCTGCTGTAGAAACTCCATCAAACTCACCGGTGTAGGTAACTGTCACATGAGAACCAGAGGAAAGTCCACCACTGAAATAACAGGGGATTGCAGACATATTAAGGTTCAGAAGGTTATCCGTGTTTTCAACAGAGACCTGCAGAATATTAGTCTGGATTCCCTGAATCACGGCACGCATCTGTCGTTCCTTTTCCTGATCTTTATTTTTGGAAGGAGCGGGTGTTGGCGTTGGCTCGGGAACTTTGAGAGGATCAATGTCAGATACACTGAAAACTTTCGTATGGAAGCCATATAAATGGGAAGGATTTTCCGGATCAGGTGTGTCCATTTCACCCTTGAAATGGATGTAGACCCATTTGCCTGCTTTGATTCCGTTCTGATAATACTGTTCGGTTCCGGTGATCGGGAAGGTTGCGGTCTTGCCGCCTTTTGACTTGATGGTGATGGAGTTGGTGGTGAGTTCCTGAACCTGTCCATGGGTGGTTCTTTCTTTGAGGGAATCCATATCGTGATAATCATCGACAACTTTCAGAGTACGGACGGTAGAAGTGTCAGTGCCGGAAAGCTGCCCTTCATAGATTACGCTGATGGAATCTCCCCGTACCATGCCGTCCACGGATTCCAGCGTAGCCTGAGAAACATCGAAGGTGTAATCCTGGGAAGAACTGGTAAGAGTCAGCTTGTTTCCGGTAAAAGTCTGAAGTGTTCCCTGAATTTCATCCATATAGACGCGGGTGCTGTCCGGGTGGATATCCTGCGGTGTTTCTTCTCTGGAAGGTGAAACAGACTCGACAACATTCTGCAAACTGCAGCCTGACAAAGAAACCCCAAAAAGACTGCAGATCAACAAAAGAAGCCATTTTTTCATTTTGTTCCTCCCTGTGGCTGAACACGGAACCAGTATGTGTAGGAATCCGTAAAACCAAGTGAAGCGTAAAGTCTCTTGGCAGGAGTGTTTCCCTTGACGACCTGCAGATAGGCATTCTGTGCGCCCTTGGTCATGCCTTCTTTGAGAAGAGAAGTGCAGATCTGGCGGGCGAAGCCCTGTCCGCGGTATTTTTCTTTGACGTGGATCGCATAAATCCCAATATAATCACGGTCCAGAATGCCGAGACCGGTAGCGATGATCTTGCCGTTCTTCCAGATGGAAGCGCAGACGGTTTCCTTCGGGATCGCACGGTACATGGAAGGAACGATGGCACGGTGGATCGGATTTGTCATTCCCTTGAGGTCAAACAGGCTGGTGATCCAGATATCCGGGATTTCGTCTGTGAGGGTGACATCCGGGCAGTCGGCACTGAGTTCGGCATTTTCAAGGTGGAGTGTCATGACTTCGGTTGTGTGCTGGATCTCGTATCCGCGATTCTCCAGTGTATAGTCAAAATCCGGCGAAACCAGAGGACTGATCTTAAAGATTGCAGGTGATCCCAGACGCTTATAAACGTCCTCACAGTAGGAAACCTTCTCTCTCCATGGAAGGGTAGAAGTTCCAAACTGCTCAACACTGTTCGTTCTGTGTGTATAAAAATAAGAAAAACGGAGGATCCAGCCATCGTACAGTTCCATTTTGTGGGAAGGCCATGCGTTCAATGACATATCCTCGATTTTTTTGATGTTTTTTTCCATAAAAAAAGCCTCCTGTTTCGGGCATCTTCGATAAAATCCAAGATGGATAGACATATTATACAAAAGCCTAAAAAAAACTGCAATAACTCTGAAGCGAAGAGATAAATAAATTTAAGAAAAAAGCGAAATCCGGGAGAATCCTGCTGTCCGGATTTGGCGAACGAATCTTCTTTACAAAGGGCGGAATGCAGGACTATAATAAGACTCACCAGAAATCATCTGGTATTCCTGCCGTCAGTTCTGACGGAACGATCCCATTTTTTTATAATCAAATATCAACAGCGAGGAGGGGTTTTTATTGCAGATGAAATGCTGCTTCTGACGATCGCCGGTGTATCTGTGGTCATGGATTTTTACAAAATGCGTGTAAAAAACAGCTGGATCCTGTGTTCACTTCTTGCCGGAGCAGTAACATGTTTCTGGCAGAAAGGATTTGCCGGTCTGACAAGATTCATACCGGGAATCCTGATGCCGCTGGCGGTCCTTGGATGGATGTTTTATTTTCGAATGCTTGGTCCTGGTGATATCAAGGTATTCTGTGCACTGGGAGGGATTATGGGACCTGTAAAGATCCTGTGGTGTATCTGGTTTTCCTTTCTGTGCGGAGCCGGGATTTCACTTGCCATTCTGCTCTGCGGTGGAGAAATCCGGCAGAGGATGGCGTATCTGGCGGCATATCTTATGGAGTATCTGCAGACAGGCAGCCACAAACCCTATTATCGAAGGGAAAGTACACCGGAAAATATTCATTTCACGGTGCCCATATTTATGAGCGTGATGCTTTATACAGGAGGTCTATATTGAAGAAACAAATTTTTGCAGTCTGTGATCTTGAAGCAGAATATGCCAGAAACTTCATGGAATATCTCAATCGCAAAAACAATCTGCCCTTTGAAGTACAGGCATTTACCAGTGTGCAGAGCCTGATTGCGTATGCAAAAGAAACACATGTGGAACTGCTTCTTATCTCAGCAGATGCCATGTGTGATGAGGTACGGGAACTGGATATCAGCAAAACTGTGATTCTCACGGAAGGAACCAGACCGGAAGAACTGGATACATATGCAGAAGTCTATAAATATCAGTCTTCGGCAGAGATCGTCCGGGAGGTCATGGCGTGCTATGGCGAGGAAAAAACTGTGTTTCCGATGCAGAACCCTGCGTTAAAAAGAAAGACAGAGCTTTTTGGCGTGTATTCTCCATTGGGACGATGTCTTAAGACCTCGTTTGCGTGGACACTGGGACAGATTCTGAGTGAAGAACGAAGTGTTCTTCTTATAAGTCTGGAAGAATATTCCGGTCTGGAGGAACTGATGCAGAAAAAATTCTCCTGTACATTGAGTGATCTGCTTTATTATGTACGTCAGAAAAATCCGGGTGTGATTCTGAAGCTGAACAGTATGGTGCAGAGTGTGGGGCAGCTTGACTTCGTGCCGCCGGTGCAGTCGCCGGAGGATATCCGGGGAACATCCTGGAAGGACTGGGAATATCTTTTGCAGGAACTTATTCTTCATGGAACTTACGAGGCAGTCGTGATCGACATGGGGAATGGAATTGAGGAACTTTTTCAGATGCTTGACCTGTGTAAATTTATTTATATGCCAATCTGTGTGGATCCGGTTTCCAAAAGCAAAATACGACAGTTTGAAAATCTTCTGAATGCAAGAGATTATTCCGAGGTATCTGAGAAAACAGTAAAAATGAAACTTCCGTTCTGCACCGTGGAAAGCGTGAGCGCAGATTATCCGCAGTCGCTGGTGTGGAGCACGCTGGGAGATTATGTGAGAGAACTTCTCGGAAAGGGGCTTTCTTATGAGCAATGACCATTTCCGGAAACTCCGGCAGCTTCTGATGGAGAAACTGGATCTGGCAAGAGAACTGTCAGATCAGGAGATCCTGGAACAGATTGATGATCTGATCCTGAATGGAATGCGGGAATCTGCACTTTCACTCAAAGAGAAGGTACAGCTTCGCCAGGAACTTTTTTATTCGGTGCGTAAACTGGATGTTCTGCAGGAACTGATCGAGGACGATTCCGTGACGGAAATTATGGTGAATGGTCCGGAAAGCATTTTTGTGGAACGTGCAGGGAAACTGAAAAAATGGGAAAAGGGATTTACTTCCAGAGAAAAACTGGAAGATGTGATCCAGCAGATTGTAGGAAGGTGCAACCGTGTGGTCAACGAATCAATGCCTATTGTGGATGCCCGTCTGGAAAACGGAGCCAGAGTAAATGCGGTGATCCGCCCGGTTGCCTTAAACGGTCCGATCCTTACGATCCGAAGGTTCCCGGACACACCGATCACAATGGAGAAACTGATCGCCCTTGGAAGTCTTCCGCGGGAATGTGCAGAGTTTCTGGAGACTCTTGTAAAAGCGAGATATTCCATGGTGATCGGCGGTGGAACCGGCAGCGGGAAGACGACATTTCTGGGGGCATTATCTAACTACATTCCGAAGGATGAGAGGCTGATCACGATTGAAGATAATGCAGAACTCAAGATTCAGGGTGTGCAGAATCTGGTGCGTCTGGAAGCAAAGATGGCAAATGTTGATGGTGGTACTTCGATCACAATACGGGATCTGATCCGGACGGCACTTCGAATGCGCCCTGACAGGATCGTGGTAGGCGAAGTACGAGGCGGCGAGGCAGTTGATATGCTGCAGGCTCTGAATACGGGACATGAGGGCAGTCTGAGCACAGCGCATGCGAATTCGGCAGTTGATATGCTTTCGCGTCTTGAGACAATGACGCTGATGGGTGTAGAGTTACCGCTTGAAGCGATACGCAGGCAGATCGCATCGGGAGTGGACATCCTTATACATCTCGGGCGAATGAGGGATAAGAGTCGTAAAGTACTGGAAATAACAGAAGTTTGTGGATTTGAAGAGCATGAAATAAAGACCAGGACACTTTACCGGTGGCAGGAGGGACGCGGGCTTGTACAGACGGCAGAACTTCTGAACCGGGAGAAGCTGGTCCGGGCAGGGGTGGAACTATGAAGCAGGATTACAGGGAATATCATTTTTCAGGAAAGGAGATCGCGAAATATCTGGTACAGAGCATTCTGCTCTGTGGTGCACTGGATTATCTTTTTTACCAGAGCAAATGGTTGATGATACTGGCTATTCCGGCAACAGTGGTGTTTCTGAAAATGCGGAAAAGGCAGCTGATCCGGGAGCGGAAGAAAAATTTGAATTATCAGTTCAAGGATGCGCTGAATGCGCTGAGCGTGGCAGTGCAGGCCGGATACTCTGTAGAAAATGCAGTCTCGGCCTGTGCAGGAGATCTGGAACGGATCTATCCGCAGGACGCAGATATTGTAAAAGAATTCCGGTATATGGAAGGCCAGCTAAAAGTCAGCGTTCCGGTAGAAGCACTGTTTCAGAGTCTGGGTGAGCGCAGCGGTATTGAAGATATGGAGAATTTTGCAGCAGTCTTTTATACAGCCAAGAGAACAGGCGGGGATATGACCAGAATCATTCAGACTTCCGCAAGGATGCTTGGAGACAAGATTGACGTAAAGAAAGAAATAGAGACAACTCTGGCGGCAAAGAAAGCCGAGCAGATGGTCATGAGTCTGATGCCGGCAGGGATCATTATTTATCTGAAACTGACTTCTCCGGGATTTTTGAGTGTTTTGTATGGGAATCCGTTCGGGATCGCTGCGATGACGGTGTGTCTTGGAATTTATGGATTTTCCTACTGGCTTGGACGTAAGATCGTCGATATAGAGGTGTGATATGTGGGTACATCTTGTGATTTTTATCGTTGCGGCAGGAAGCGCCTTTGCCTGGAAAGCCGGATGGCTTAAGCTGGACGGACTGGCAGACAGAGAAAGCGTGCGATGGTTTCTTATTGTGGCAGTTTGTGGAAATCTTGTGGGAATGCTTCTGACACTGACAAGTGGAAGCAGTGAAGTTTACACGAATGGATATCGTCTCGAAAAAGAGTCGACAGGGGCATATACCCAGGAGTTTCAGGTTGCTGTAAACGGCGAAGATACGGAGAAAGTTGAGATTCAGGTGCCGGAGAAAGAGAGTGAGGAATCACCTGCCTCTGAAGAAACAGTAAAAGAAGAAACTCCGGAGGAATCCAGAAAAAAAGAACTCAGGGAAGCTATCGAGAAATATAACGAAGAAAAAGAGGACCCGGATTACTATTATCTGCCGGAAGAATGGAATGGACAGAAGTTAGAATGGCAGAAGCCGGGAGACAATACAGGAACGTTGATCGCTGCGCTGAGCTTCTTTGCTGCTTTTGTGCTTCTGTTGAAGAAGGCAAGGGAAGAACAGGAGGCACTGGCAAAACGTTCGGAACAGCTTCTGATGGACTATCCTCCTCTGCTTCTGAAATTTACACTTCTGATTCAGGCAGGAATGACAGCGAGGCGGGCATTTCAGAAGATGGCAGCAGATTATATGAGAACAAAACCGGCAAAAGGCAGGTTTGCATATGAAGCGATCGTGACAGCTTGCCATGAGATGGACAGCGGTATGTCAGAACTGGAAGCCTATCGTCGGTTTGGAGAACACTGCGATCTGATGAAGTACAAAACCTTTTCTACGATCCTGATTCAGAACCTTCAGAAAGGAAGCCAGCGCATGGCGGATCTTCTTGAGAAAGAAGCACTGGAAGCCTGGGATGAGCGCAAACGAAAAGCGAGAGTTCTGGGAGAGGCGGCAGCCACGAAACTTCTGGTACCGATGGTCATGATGCTTGTGGTTGTCATGGCAATCATCATGATTCCGGCATTTCTTTCCTTCTACGGGCAGTAAAAATAAGGAATTGCAACAATTCAAAGACAGTATTGGGAGGTATGTATATGAGAGAGTTTATGGAAACAGCAAGAGAGTTTGGAAGAGAAGAAGATGCAGTAGGTGTTGTTGAGATTATTTTGATCCTGGTGGTGTTGATCAGTCTTGTCATTATCTTTAAGGAACAGCTCACAAATCTTGTAAAAGCAATTCTCAGCAAGATCACAAAACAGAGTAATTCTATCTGATCCGGTGGTGTGTTTATGAAGAAAAAAGGCAGCATTACGGTTTTTCTGGCACTGGTACTCAGTGTTCTTTTGTCTCTGGTTGCCACCAGTATCCAGTCGGTGCAGGCGGCTGCGGCGAGGACACAGATCCTGAATGGGCTGGATATTGGACTGTATTCTCTGTTCGGGCAGTATGACCGTTCACTTCTTAAGGATTATGATCTGTTTTTTCTGGACGGGGCGCAGGGTGGAACTGAGCTGGATCTGGCAGCTGTCTATGACAATATGGAATCCTATATGAAGCCTGTATTGAAGCAGAACAGCCAGAAACTTCGGATTAAACAGGGTGGTTTTACCGGATATCGTCTGGCAACAGATCAGAATGGAGAAGTTTTTTATCATCAGGCGGTGTCCTATATGAAGGATACTCTTGGCGGTCAGGGAGTTCAGGCACTTCTGAACCGGCTGAAAGACAGGGAAGAAAAAACGAAACAGGCAGAGACAGATGGAAAGACTGCAGAAAATGGAGGGACGCTGGAAAATTATGATTCGGAGATGAATGGTGCATTTAACAAAAGTCAGGAAGCGGCAGAAGCTGCCAAGAAGGAAGAAGCGAAGGAAGAGGATTTCGGAAGCGGTGAAGGCGGTGGATTTTCGGATGGTGAATCAAATAATGCAAAAAATCCGATCCCGGCAATCCGACGGATCCGAACGATGAGTCTTCTGGATCTGGTCGTTCCGGCATCGAAGGGAATCTCAGAAGTACAGATTTCAACGAAAGATCTGGTATCCAAGCGGAACCTCGAAGTGGGAATGTCCATGCCAGGAAATCCGACAGAGGACTCTTCACAGACTTCTCAGATGCTGTTTCAGAAATATCTGACAGACCGGCTTGGCAATTACCAGAAACCGGCAGCCTCGGGACTTAAGTACCAGCAGGAGTATATCCTTGGCGCAAACGATAATGACAGGGCAAACCTGCGGACAGTCGCGAACCGGCTGCTTCTGATCCGTGAGGGAATCAATGCGGCATGTCTGATGTCGGATGCAGGAAAGCGGGCTCAGATGCATGCACTTGCACTTGCGATCGCGTCTGGATTTCTCGTGCCGCCTGCGGCGGTCATCATCGAAGCAGCACTTCTTCTTTGCTGGTCCTTTGCGGAGAGTGTTCTGGATGTCAGGGAACTGTTTCACGGCGGCAAAGTTCCGCTGGTAAAGAATGCGGCAAACTGGCAGTTATCACTGGAAAATCTTCCGTATCTTCTCGAAAATCTTGACAGTCAGAGGAAGGATGCCGAGAATGGCATGTCCTATGAAGACTATCTTCAGGTGCTGCTTCTGGCACAGTCCAAACAGGAAAAATTACAGCGGGGGATGGACATGATCGAGGTCTGTATCCGTGAATCGAAGGGCAGAGACAGCTTCCGGCTGGACTGTTGCATTGAGGCGATTGAGGCTTCGGTGGATGTTGATGCGAACAGAAACAGAGTATTTACCGTAACAAGACAATACAGTTATATCTGAGGTCAGGGCGGTTCAGCAAAGGGACCGTCCGATACAAAAGGGGTGCAGAAAGATGCTTTTTCAGAAGGATATATATGATGGGTATATAAAAAAGATAGACAGGAAGAAAAAAGAAGTAAATGAAAATAAAAAAGAAAGGAAGCGCTCTTTAAAAAAATCAGTTCTCCAGTTTCCCCCGATAAGCGGAGATTTCCTGAAGCCTTCTGAAAAGGTGTCTTTCTGCACCTTTTTGAGATTCTGCAGGCGTGCAAGCCTCGCGGTGGAGACGGCACTGGTGCTGCCGTTGTTTTTCCTGGGGATGGTTACGATGATCTCCTTTATGGATATTTATCAGATCCAGACACTGCATCTCCAGAAATTGTGTGAAAAGACGAAAGATGCGGGAATGTATGCGTATGTACTGGACGGGAAAGGTCCGGACAAAGTTACTCTGCCGGATGTATATTCCTATACGCCGGTTGGCGGACTGATTCCGCTCTCAAATGTATGGATGCATAATACCATAACTGTCCATGCATGGACGGGAGCAGAGGAACAGGAAAATTCAGGAAAAACAGAGAAGCAGGAAGAAATGGTGTATGTAACAGAATCCGGTTCTGTATATCACAGAAAACTGGGATGCCGGTATTTGAAAGTGTCGATCCAGCAGGTTGCCGGTTCAGGAATCTCCTCGATGCGGAACAGTTATGGAGAGAAGTATGCAGCGTGTGAATCGTGCAGCCGTGGTCAGAAGCCCGCGGGAAGTGTCTATGTCACTTCGACGGGAAACCGCTATCATAATCAGGAAACATGCAGCGGACTGAAGCGGACGGTGAAACTGGTGAAGCTGTCGCAGGCAGGAAGTATGCATGCGTGCAGCAGTTGCGGATAAGGAGGATGGAGTGAAAGAATTGTGTACGGTGGTTTTTCTGGCGATGAACAGCTGGCTGGATATCAGGAGAAGGGAAATTTCGCTGCTCCTGACTGTGGTCTATGCAGGATGTGGGATCATTTACAGTATTTTGCAGGGAAGAAAAATTCAGGATGTGCTGATACCGGCAGGGATTGGTATTTTGTTTCTTGCAGCGGGGCTGATAAGCAGGGGTGCGATTGGGGCGGGAGACTGCTGGATCCTGCTGGCACTGGGAGCTTTGCTGGATACGGAAACATATATCCGGATGCTCTGCATTGGATTTTTTCTGGCAGCGTTCTGGTCCGGGATTTTGCTTGTGATCCGCAGGAAAAGCAGGAAGACAGAGATTCCGTTGGTGCCTTTTCTGCTGGCGGGATATATAGGAGGAATTTTGATATGACGGATTTGCGACAGATAAAAAAAGGCAGTTTTACGATCGAGGCAGCATGTGTGATGTCACTGGTCCTGCTGGTTTTGATGGGAGTTTTGTACTTGAGCTTTTTTGTACATAACCGTGCATGGCTGACAGCGGCGGCGTGCGAGTCGGCACTTACCGGAAGTATGGAAGGTGTACGAAAAGACGGACAGCCACAGGAAGCGGCATCTGTCAGGAGCCGGGAACTTGGAAATGTCGGATTTTTTGGAGCTGAGAATCTGACCGGTCAGGTAAATGGCGGTAAGGAGATCAAAGTAACTTATACAGCGGATACAGTGTCTGGATTTGGAGGTCTGAAATGGAAACTTGCAGTGGATGGAAGTTCCAGAGTCGTTCGTCCGGTGGAGTGGATCCGGAAGATCAGGGCTGCTTCTGAAGTAATAGCAGAAATTGGAGGATAAAAATGAGGGCAGAATATAAACGGGATGTAAGTCGTAATTATCTGATCCTGCATGGGGAGAATCAGGTAGATACTGCTTCCTATCAGGTGAGGATGCTGACGGGAAATGCGGTTCCTTCTATATTGAAATGCAGGATCCAGGGTCTGGACGGGAGATTTCTGTTTTATTATGACATTACGTCAAGGCAGTCGCTGGCATCTTTCTATGAGCAGAAGAAACTGAAAGCATCGGATCTGCGTATTATTTTTGGCGGTGTTGTGAAGATCATGGAAGAAATGATGGAATTTCTTCTGAATCCGGATCAGCTGTTGTTATCGCCGGAATATATGTATCTGGATGTGGAAAAACAGAAACTGTATTTCTGTTGTCTGCCAGGAGAAGCAAAGGCAGTCAGCGAGCAGTTCCGGGAGATGACAGAATATTTCCTGCCGAAACTGGACCATGATGATGCGGCAGCTGTGACGATGGGGTATGGAATCTACCGCAAAGCACTGGAAACGGGAGTGCAGCTGGATGCACTCAAAGAGTTTATCTATCAGAGTGGGACAGAAGAACCAGCGGAGAATAAGGAACCGACGAAGCCAGAGGAAAAGATTTCAGAACAAACAGTACTTCGGGAAGAACAAATACCGCTGGATTTTGCAGAGAAACCGCCCGAATGGGAAGAAAAAAGTGAAACCTCGAACAAAACAGGAGGAAAGATTCGCGGAAACTTTGTGTGGATCGGTGGATGCGGTCTTGGGGTGTTCGTGCTGCTTGGAATTCTGGCGGCGTGTTATCTGGGATATCTCCCCGGAGTTCCGATTGAGGCGGTGCTGGCAGCAGCGATCGCGCTTCTGGGTATTGGAGCACTTGGGATGTGGGCAGGTGAGAAAAAGAAGAAAAAGCAGGACGAAACAGCGGAATGGAGAAAGAAAGTCCGCCGGGAATTTACAGATGCCGCAGGGAATACTGAAAAAGCAGAACAGCACAAAAAGTTCCGGGATGAGTACAGAGAAAGACTGCAGTTCGAAGAACCGGAAGAGACAGATTACGGTGAGACAGTCGTTCTTTCCGCAGGAGCAGTCAAGGGACCGTCCAGCCTTGTGAGTAAGGAACCAGGAGAGCTTGCAACGATCTTTCTGGAACGGGACCTGACGATTATCGGCAAAATGGAAAACGCAGCTGATGCAGTGATTCCCAGACCAACCGTAAGCCGGGTTCATGCCAGGATCCGTAAAGATGAGGAAGAATATTTTCTTGCGGATCTGAACTCAAGAAACGGTACTTCTGTAAATGGAAGAATGCTCAGGGCAAATGAAGAATACCAGCTTCAGGACGAAGATGAAGTAGATTTTGCAGAAGCGCGGTATATATTTATAAAATAAGCTGCGGAAGTTTATAAAAAGATAAGATTTCACGGGGACACAGTGCTTGCTATGCAGCAGACCATCTGTTAGAATAAACGGAATAACGAAAATGTTGACCAGGCTGCTGGAAACAGTGACCATCTGACAGAATGGAGTGAGGACTTTGGAAGAGATTCGGAAAGAACCGGTGACGGTCGCATTGATTCTTATTAATGTACTGATTTTTATTGCAGTGGAACTTACAGGGACTTCGCAGGATGCATGGCATGTACTGAACTATGGAGCGGCGTATACGCCTTATATTGTGGAAAAAGGAGAAGTCTACCGGCTGTTTACCTCCATGTTCCTGCACTTTGGAATTGAGCATCTTGTCAACAATATGCTGGTGCTGTTCGTACTTGGAAGCCGGTTGGAGCAGGTGATCGGAAAGATCCGTTTCGTGCTTATCTATCTTCTGGGCGGAATTGCGGGAAATATTCTCTCGCTGGTTCTGGAACTGCGGTCTCAGGAATTTTCTGTATCAGCAGGGGCATCCGGAGCAGTGTTTGCTGTGATGGGAGCGATGATCTATGTTGTCATTCGAAATAAAGGCTGGCTTGGTGATCTGTCTATGAGACAGGTTCTGGTGATGGCAGCATTCTCACTTTATTTTGGGTTTACCAGTTCAGGTGTGGATAATGCCGCTCATGTTGGAGGGATGATAGCCGGATTTGTAATTGCTGTTCTGGCCTGGCATCCGTCCAGCCGGGTTAAGGGAAAATATATATGAAAAGTGCTTCCACTTCCGGGAGCACTTTCGATTTCTATGGAGCCGTGATGGGCTTCGATGATCTGTCTGGTGACAGCAAGTCCGAGGCCGGTGCCGCCGGACTTGTAGGTTATGAAAGGTTCAAATACCCGCTTTTTTTGAGAGGAGGTCATGCCGCATCCGTTGTCAGAGATGGAAATATGTACGTACTGTGCTGAGGATTCGGCACGAAAATGGATGGTTCCATGCGGATGATCGATTGCTTCCTGTGCATTGCGAAGAATGTTCAGAAAGACCTGGCGGATTTTTAACGGATCGAGAGATAGATTGGGGAGATCATTTGGAATATCCGTCTCAAATTCAATACCAAGATAATCAAGTGTGGGGCGAAAGGACTTTGCGATTTCATTTAAACATGCGCTTAAGTCAGTCAAGACAAGGGAAAGCTGCCCCGCATTCTGGTATCTGGTCATGTCGTTCAGGAGAGCATGGATATAATCCAGGTTTGCATAAATATTTTCCCACTGTTCGTCATATGTGAGTTCCGGGTGGGAGGAAGCGAGAAGCTGCAGTTCGCTGGAGAGAAGAGCCAGCGGGTTTCGCAGCTCATGCGAAAACCTGGAAAGCAGGATCTGAAACTGTTCTGTCTGTACCGCAGAATCGATTTTTTCTTTCATAATCTGTCACCTCACGTCAAGTGTAGCATTGGAAAATGCCCACGGCAACAAATTTCGTATTGAAAAAATCGAAGAAATACGTCACAATAGAACCAGAAAACACTATAAAATAAAGGAGAAAACGACCATGGAAAATTGTATTTTTTGTAAAATTGCAAATGGAGAAATTCCGTCAGCTACTTTATATGAGGATGAAGACTTCCGCGTGATCCTGGATCTGGGACCGGCAAGCAAGGGACATGCCCTGATTCTTCCGAAATCACACGCAGCGAATATCTATGAACTTCAGGATGAAACAGCAGGCAAGGCAATGATCCTTGCAAAGAAAATGGCAACGAAACTCAGAGATGGACTGAACTGTGACGGCTTCAATATCGTTCAGAATAACGGTGAGATCGCCGGTCAGACAGTATTTCATTTCCATATGCATCTGATTCCGAGATATGAGGGCGACGGGGTAGGACTTACCTGGAAACCGGGAACTCTGACAGACGAGGACAGAGAAGAAATTCTGGCGAAGGTAAAATAAAATTGCCGGAAGGATACAGAAGATATGATTGAGAATTTTGAAGTCTTTTATAAGGCGTTCCTTCAATTCTCAGTAAACACTGCCCGCAGGATTGTAAAGGATGAGCACATTGCGAATGATATCGCCCATAATGTATTTTCCTATTTCTTTGAACATCAGGACATGCTTGATTTTTCGGATGAAGAAATGCTGATGGCAAAAGTCAGCAGCAAAACCAGAAAGGAAAGTTTTGATTATATGAAACTTTCCTGTAACAGACATGAAATGTGTATTATAGATGCGGATAATGGCGACGAGATTATAGATGAAAAGAGTAATCCGGAAACGATTATCCTCGAACTGGAAGATAAAGCAGAAAAGTATTCGGCATTGGATATGCTTCGCAGGGAAAATCCTCTGAGTTATGAGATCCTGATCAGGACAAGAGTCTATGGAGAAACATCAGAGGAAGTAGGAAAAGAACTTGGGATGAGCAGAAACTGTGTCAACAATCGCAATTCCAGAGCAACAACGTGGATGAAAGAGAAAATTAAAAAAATACGCAGACACCTTTAAGTAAGGATGTCTGCGCAATTTATTGCGTCGCATATCGGTGAGGCATAGTACCTTCCATGCTTATCTGGATGAAACACAGCCCTCGATAAGAGATACGATATGGTGGATAGAATCCATCTGTTTGCTTGCTGCCATTGCTTCTTCGAAGGAATGACGCTCCTGGTAGAGTTTATGGATGGTATCGAGAAGCTTCTGATCGGTGATCTCCTCTTCTTCAAGAACCATGCTGTAGCCCTGCTTTTCGAAAGAACGGGCATTCAGGATCTGGTCACCACGGCTTGCATTGGCTGACAGCGGAATCAGGAGATTCGGTTTGTGAAGAGCACTGATCTCACAGATCGCATTGGCACCGGCACGGGAGATGACAACATCTGCCAGGGCGAAGAGATCCGGCAGTTCGTCTTTGATATATTCGTACTGAACGTATCCGGCTGTGCCTGTCAGTTTCTCGTCCATTTTGCCCTTGCCGCACAGATGAATTACCTGGAAATCCTTCAGAAGTTCCGGAAGGATCTTGCGTACATGGTCATTGACGGATGCTGCACCGAGACTGCCTCCGATAATCATAAGAACAGGTTTGTCAGCGGTGAAACCACAGAACTGACGGCCAGCCTCTCTGTTACCGTTTAATAATTCCTGACGAATTGGAGTTCCGGTAAGAACTGCTTTGTCTTTCGGAAGGCTGTTGACAGTCTCCGGGAAGTTGCAGCAGACTTTGACAGCGGAGGGAATACACAGTTTGTTGGCAAGTCCTGGAGTCATATCAGACTCATGGATGATTGCTGGAATTTTGCAACGCTTTGCAGCGATAACAACAGGGACGGTTACAAAACCACCCTTGGAAAATATAACATCAGGTTTCAACTGTTTGAGAAGCTTTTTGGCTTCATGGAATCCTTTGAGAACGCGGAACGGATCGGAGAAGTTCTTCGGGTCGAAGTAACGTCTTAATTTACCAGAGGAAATTCCGTAATAGGGAATTCCGAGTTCCTCGATCAGTTTACGTTCGATTCCGTTGTAGGAACCGATATAGGATATCTGATATCCGGCATCCTTGAGAGCCGGGATCAGAGCTATGTTTGGAGTAACGTGTCCGGCAGTACCGCCGCCGGTAAGTACAATATGTTTCATGGGAATTCCTCCTGAAAAATCTTTTTTATTATCAATTACTATGAACCAGAAGGGCAGAATTGTCAAGGAAAGATAGGCAGGAAAGTTACTGTGAACGGAGGGAACAGTAACACATAACGTTGGGAAATTCCATTGGCAGGAGAAATTACTTTATGAGAAAAGAATTTGAAGAAAACGAAGAATCAGAAAATAAATCAGAGAATAAATCAGAGAATAACCTGGAAACACAGGATGAAATAGATGACGAAACCTTTCAGAAGATTCTGGAGAAAGAGTTTATAGAGAGGGAAAAACGAATTACGGCAGCACTCTTTGCGGATGATGACGTAGAGGACATTAAGTTCACGAAAGAGGAACTGGACAACTCCTATCAGGAATTCCTGCGCCGGATCGAGAGGGAGAAGAAGGAAAATACGGAATTCTCCGAGGAACTGGTCCCGGATGTGGATGCAGTTCGCAGGAAAGAGGCTGCTTCGGATGAAAAGCGTGTTATTTCTATCGAAGAGATACGTGATCGCCGGAAGAAGACCGCGGAGAGAGAAATGCGCGAGGAAGTTTCGAAAGAAGCGAATACGGAAGAACCGAATGCAAAGAATCGGACGAATACAGAGAACCGAACGAATACAAAGATCCGGACTACGGGAGGTGGTCTGCACCGGCTTGGGAAAGTCGTGGGAATGGCTGTGGTCTGCGTGGCATGCGTGTTTGCTGCCAGCATGACAAGTGAGGCGAATCGGAAGTATTTGGTGAATAGCGTTAGGGTTTGGAGTGGGGATGATACGAAGACAGTAGTGGATAATGACGATAGTAATGAGAAAGCAAATGTTGAGGAGGACGAGGCAATTGCTGATATAAAGAAAAAACTAGGTGTCGAAATGCCAGAGTTTTATTATAGACCGTATGGAATGGAATTTAAAAATTATGAAATTGATTCATATATAGATATAGCGTGGATTGAATACAGATACAAAAAAGATATAATTATATTCTATATTGATAAGCAAGATGACCATAGAGCTAGTAAAATAGATAGTCTGTATGGTGATGAGAAAGATGCAATTATAGTAGAAAATGATGGAATAAATATTAAAATAAAGAAAATTAAAGACGTTTCAGATAATATGGCGAATTATTCTGCTGAATGGTGTGATGAAAATGCCAGTTATGTTCTTTCTGGAAGGATTGAATTAGAAGAAATTAAAAAAATTATAAAAAATATGAAATTCTAGCGTGATTTTCGCGGTTTTCTGTCGTATTAATAGTGTAAGGGTTGTTTACGACAGAAGGGAAGTGAAAACAGTAAAGAAGAAAACATGGAAACAGATCATGGCAGCGGGACTGACAGCAGGAATGTTGCTGGCAGGAAGTGTACAGCCAGTATTTGCAGAATCTGACAACCTCATGGATGTAATTTTGACTGAAGAAATAGATGACACCGAACTTACGGATGAGGAAACAACAGAAGATTTTGCAGAAGATACCAGTTATAGTTTGTTACGCGGTACAAATCTGAATTTAGGAAGTGTGAAAATTCAGAGGATGGGAAGTAATGAAATTGGTGTTTTTGGTTTGACACAGTGTCACAAAACATGCAGTAAAGTTTATTTGTCATTGTATATTGAGAGAAAAGTAAATGGTAGCTATGGAACATACAAGATATTAGAATATACTGCTAATAATGCAACTAATTTAAGCAAAACATTAAATATCGCAGTTCCAAGCGGCACCTACTACCGTGTCCGCGGCTACCACGCTGCAAGTAACGGAGGCCTGAAAGAATCCACCTCCACTTTAACAAGTGGTATCATGGTGAAATAATTTCTACCGACCAGCAGAAAAAGAGAAATATTTGCAATAAAATCAACAACTGAATAGCGAAGCACAGGTGCGGTCAGCGGGATGTCAGCATACGAACGTAACGAAAAAAGTGTAAACATCCATTACCTTCCGGCTGACGCGAAGTGCTTGCAATCGCCGATTGCATGGAGAAATATTCCGGATCGGCAAAAACAACATCATACAACATACATACAAACAACATACACAGAAGCGGGGTGAAATTTATAAAAATTTCATCCCGTTTTTGCATCTAAAGACTGTTAAAAACTTGCCATATCGTGTATAATAATTACAACTAGAATGTATTGGAAAAATTGTCAGAAAAAGGGGGTTCGCACATGAAGATTACCTTTATTGGGGCGACGCACGAAGTAACTGGTAGTTGTTATTATCTGGAAGCAGCAGGTAAGAAGTTTCTGGTAGACTGCGGTATGGAACAGGGACCGGATTATTATCAGAATCAGGAAATCCCAGTTAATCCGGGAGACCTGGATTTCGTTCTTTTGACACATGCGCATATGGACCATTCCGGAAACCTGCCCGCTATCTATGCGAAAGGCTTTTTGGGTCCGATCTATGCGACCCAGGCAACCTGTCATCTCTGCGATATCATGCTCCGTGACAGCGCGCATATTCAGATGTTCGAGGCAGAATGGCGTAACCGTAAGGGACGCCGTCAGGGTAAACCGGAATTTGTACCTGCCTACACGATGGAAGATGCCATGGGTGTAATACAGAATTTTGTACCATGCCCCTACGAAAAAACAATTACCCCGGCACCAGGGATTTCCGTTCGGTTTGTAGACGCAGGACACCTTCTCGGATCAGCAAGCATTGAGCTGACCATCCAAGAGGACGGAGAGGAAGAGAAGATCGTCTTCTCAGGAGATATCGGAAACCTTCATCAGCCGTTAATCAAGGACCCGACTTACCTCCACGATGCAGATTATGTTGTCATGGAATCCACTTACGGTGACAGAAGCCATGGGGAACGTCCGGACTATGTTGCCATCCTTTCAGAAGTGATCCAGCATACGTTTGACAGAGGCGGAAGCGTTATCATCCCGTCTTTTGCGGTCGGCCGTACACAGGAAATGCTGTACTTTATCCGGCAGATCAAGGAAGAAAACCGTGTCACAGGACATGGCAACTTCAAGGTCTATGTCGACAGCCCGCTGGCAAATGAGGCGACGACGATCTTTAATGAACATCAGTATGACTGCTTCGATGAAGAAGCGATCGCACTGGTCCAGAAGGGAATCAACCCTTTGATGTTCCCGGGGCTCCGTACATCCATCACAAGCGATGACTCCAGAGCCATCAACTATGATGAGGACTGCAAGGTGATCATTTCTGCGAGCGGTATGTGCGATGCAGGACGAATCAAGCATCACCTGAAACATAACTTATGGGATCCAAGAAATACGATACTTTTTGTAGGATATCAGGCGATCGGAACGCTGGGAAGAGCACTGCTCGAGGGTGCCGAGGACGTGAAGCTTTTTGGTGAGACTGTCCATGTAGGCGCAGAGATCCGCCAGATGCCGGGAATCAGCGGTCATGCCGATGTCAACGGTCTGATAGACTGGATCAAAGCTTTTGGCGATAAGCCGAAGAAAGTATTTGTAACACACGGCGATGACGAAGTGACAGAGATTTTTGCCCGCCGTCTGCATGATGAGATGGGACTGGACTCCATGGCTCCGTTCAGCGGTACGATCTACGACCTCAAGGCAAACAACTGCATCTATGAGGCACAGGGTATCCGCATCACTAAGGCTTCCGCTTCCCCGAAGGCAAGCAAAGCCGCAAGAGCATTCCAGAAACTGGTTGCCATGGGACAGCGCCTTATGTCCGTTATCCGCAAGAGCGAGGGCATTCCGAACAAAGACCTCGACCGCTTTGCGAGAGATATCCAGTCGCTGTGTGATAAATGGGACAGAGATGATATCTGATACACAGAACAATTTTATAAACATAATAAATCAGCGGAGGTGTCACTGGCACCTCCTCGATATGCAATGCAAAAGGGAGAGGCTTTTATGCCTCTCCTAATGCCTGTTTTAATGCTTTGGAAAGCTGATCCGGGCAGGAAGTCGGTCTGAAACCACAACGGATTCCTTCCAGTCTGCTGATCGCTTCCTTGGCATCCATTCCCTCGATGAGTTTGGCAACACCCTGTGTATTTCCGGAGCAGCCGCCCTGGAATTTCACGTCGTGAACCTTTCCTGCATCGTCAATATCAAATGAAATGGCGCTGGAACAGACACCAGATGTCTTGTATACCATAGTAAAATCCTCCTTTGAATTCAACATTTACGGCAGAATTCCCTGCCGAATTAATATTATAACAGAAAGCAAAAAAAGTTTCCATATAATCTGAAGTTTTGTTATAATGAAAAAACAGTAACGAAATGTTTACTGAAAGCAGAATAGCCAGTGATATAATAAAAAACTGCCATAGAGAATGGGCAGCTACTGGTTTGATAAAATATAAAGAAATTTTTTACAGATAAAACATACACACAGAGGAGAATAACTATTATGAGATGTATTGGTATCATCGGCGCAATGGAAGTAGAAGTAGAGAAACTGAAAGCACGTATGGAGAACGTAGAGATCACACGCAAAGCCTCCATGGAATTTTATGCAGGAACTCTTGAGGGTAAGAACGTAGTCGTAGTCCGCTCCGGGATCGGCAAGGTAAATGCGGCAGTCTGCACACAGATCCTGATCGACGATTTTGACGCAGAAGTTGTCATCAACACCGGTATCGCAGGAAGCCTGAATGCTGATATCAACATCGGAGACCTTGTGATCTCCACAGACCTTGTACATCACGACATGAACGCAGTTGCATTTGGATATCCGGTGGGACAGATCCCGCAGATGGAGACTTTTTCCTTCAAGAGTGATGAGGCTCTGCGTAAACTTGCCGTACAGGCATGCAGAGATGTGAACCCGGATATCGAAGTTTTTGAGGGACGTATCGCATCCGGAGATCAGTTCGTGGCAGATCAGGGAGTCAAGGACGAGATTGTGAAACAGTTCGATGCTTATGCAGTAGAGATGGAGGGCGCAGCGATCGCACAGGCTGCTTACCTCAACAATGTTCCGTTCCTCGTAGTCCGCGCGATCTCTGACAAAGCAGACGGAAGCGCAGAAGTAGATTACCCGACTTTTGAGGCAATGGCAGTAGAACACTGTGTCAAGATGACACTTCGCATCCTGAATCAGATCCAGGGCTGATTGTTACTGCTCACAGCAGCCGTGAACAGTAACGGTTGAAATCGCCTGATTTCTGGCTGAAAACGCACACTACAGACCTAAGTGCATAGACTATTATAGATAGTGGGAAAAACAGGAGAAACTTATGTACTACGACAGATTTTTTCCATTCTATGTAGCATATGCCAATCCCGCTCTTTATGACGGGGAACGGATACAGGAGCAGGAGTTTGCGCTGATGAAATCTTATTATCCCGAGGCAGCAGGCAGGATCCAGGAAAAAGTGGAGGAAGAATGCCAGCTTCTGGATTACGAAGGAAGCAGACTTTATGACGAATATCCGGATAAATTTATGCTGCATCAGCTGTGCAGGCAGATCCGCACGCAGGTAGAAGGTGAAACGGCAGCCCAGGGTGTACCAGACAGCCTTATGGATGATCTCATCCAGGTCCTTCTCTGCCAGGAAATCTCCCGCAGACGATGCAGAAGACGCAGGAACTATGGTTTATATAGATAGAAAGAATTTACAGTAAAATATGAAAACATTACAGGAATTTTTGGAGGAACAGTTTGACCAGGAAATGATGCTGGCGGTCTTGAGCGGACAGCGCAAAAAAGATGCCGATGTCCCGTCCAAAGTGCGTATACGTCCTGTGGAGATCAAAGGAACTGTCTGTTATCAGGCAACTGCGACAGTCGGTCAGAAAGCCATCCACAAGAACTACACACATGAGGAAGTGACTGCCTACATTACAGACTGCCTCGAAGACGGTTTTTCCCAGCTTCAGATACAGGGACAGCGCAAAGATGCTTCCGTTCTTGTCAGCAAGAAGGGTAAACAGACCATGAAAGTAAAACAGCATCCGGCACTGGAACCGGTGAAGATCATGGCACACAACAGGGTAAAGCAGTATATCCTCAAAGAAGGAATACCAGTCCCATTTCTGGTGGATCTCGGCGTAATGAATGCGCAGGGCAAAGTCCACCAGCACTCTTATGACAAATTTAAACAGATCAACCGTTTTCTGGAATTTATCGAGGATATCCTTCCGGCACTTTCCAGAGAGCGGGAGATCACGATTCTGGATTTTGGCTGCGGTAAGTCGTATCTTACTTTTGCCATGTATTATTATCTGAGAGAACTTAAGGGTTATGATGTCAACATCATCGGTCTGGATCTCAAGACAGATGTAATTAAGAAATGCAGCGGACTCGCACAGAAATATGGTTATGAGAAACTGCATTTCCTGCAGGGGGACATCGCAGATTATGACGGCGTTACGAAGGTGGATATGGTCGTGACACTTCATGCCTGTGACAAGGCAACCGATTATGCACTTGCCAAGGCGGTTGAGTGGGGGGCAGAGGTCATCCTTTCCGTGCCGTGCTGCCAGCATGAGCTGAACGACAAGATCCAGAACGAACTTCTCAAACCGGTTCTCAAATATGGAATCCTCAAAGAACGAATGTCCGCGCTCCTGACAGACGGAATCCGCGCGGAACTTCTTGAATCGAAGGGGTACCGTACACAGATCCTTGAGTTCATCGATATGGAGCACACGCCGAAGAATCTTCTGATCCGTGCGGTCAAGACCGGTAAGAAACAGTCCACAGACAGCCTTGCAGAGATGACAGAGGCACTTCACGCAGATCTCATACTCGAGAAACTTCTCTATCCGCAGGGCATCCAGACAGAGAAGGGAGCACAAAAACCATGAAAAATTTTCTCAAACGGTTTTTGATCCTTCTTGGTGTGTTTGTGCTTGGAGTGGCAGGAACCTCATTTCTTATGAACAGTGAGACAACCGATGACCGTTCAGATATGAATGATTCCACCTTACCGGAGGTAATGGTGCAGTTTGGAGATACACTCACGAACCGCATGTACGGATATAAACAGCCTATGGAGACGGATTTTGTCAGGGACAGCGTAACACCTCTGGATACGACAAAGAAATTAACACTTGCAGTAAATCCATATGATGCGAAAGTCAGAAATCTTTCTTACGAGATCCGGACTTCTGATGGAAGCAAGGTCATGGAAAACCGCACGATCAAGAACCTGGAGACAGGTTCTGACGGATATTTAAGGACAGAGATCGAGATTTCTTCCGGGCTTCTGATGAATCAGGAATATTCTTTTCAGATCACGCTTTCGACGAATCATGGTGATGTCTATTACTATACAAGGGTAGTTTCCAGATCTGCAACGTATACCGAGCAGTATGCGAAATTTGCGAGTGACTTCGTACAGATGAGCCTCGATAAAGACCAGGCAGATAATCTGGCAGCTTATATGGAAACGTCAGACAGTGCTTCTTCGAGGAATTTTGCCGGGCTGAATATCAATTCACCGCTTGCTGATATCATCTGGGGAAATCTGAATCCGCAGTTATCCAAGGCGGGAATTCCGATCATCAAGGATATCAATGAAACAACAGCCAGTATTTCTGTTGAATATGAGATCACGGCACCGGATGAAAATGGAAACGCCGAATATTATCTTGTAACAGATTTTTACAGAATGCGATATGATGAGACAAGAATCCGCCTTCTGGATTTTGAGCGTTCTGCAACGCAGGTTTTTGCCCCGTCTCGTTCTGTGATCAGTAACAGTGGGCTTATTCTGGGAGTCCGGAGCAAAAATGTGGATTACATGACGAACGAAGAGGGAAGTGTGACTGCATTTACGCAGAATGGAGATCTGTGGAGCTACGCACCGGATACCGGCAAGTTTGTGGAGATTTTTACCTTCCGCAAGAATGAAAACAGTGATTTTCGTGACGCGCGGGTAGAGCATGATATCAAGATTCTGGATGTCGCGGACAACGGTGATGTTGATTTCATGGTTTATGGATATATGAACCGCGGAGCGCATGAGGGCTACAGCGGTGTCGGAATTTACCACTATAACAACGACAAGAGTGTGATTGAAGAACAGGTATTTATTCCGTGTACGGAGTCTTATGAATTCCTGAAAGAAGATCTTGGAACATTATCTTATGTAAACCAGAATGACCAGTTATTCCTTCTGATTTCGGGAAATCTCTATAGCATTAACATTAATGAAAATACCTATGAAGTTCTGGGTGATCACATTGACAGTGATGACTTCGGAGTTTCTGCAACAAATGCACATGCAGCATGGAAGATTAAGAGCGGGGATCAGGCAGGTCAGATCGAAATGATTGATTTTGATACCATGGAAACCCGGATGATCGCTCCGGAGACAGCACAGAAACTGGTTCTTCTTGGTTTTATGAATGAGGATATCATTTATGGAATCGTTCTGGATGGAGATACACTGCCGAATGCGAACGGCTACGATATAGATGGAATTTCGACTTTTCGTATCGAAGGCTTTGACGGCACGGTAAAGAAGGAGTATCACCAGGATGGACTGTATGTGGCAGGTGTGACGGTTGGATCGACGCTGATGGAATTTAATCTTTTGCAGAAAAACGGCGATATTTACAAAGCTGTCAAAAAAGACAATATCATGAACAACAACACGACTTCAACGGATCTGACAAGTGCGGAGCAGACAAGCTCAACCCGCCAGGGTGTAATCGTCCGGCTTACGTTTGATGATTCACCGTCAGCAGAGGAGCCGCTGGTTCTTTATGCGAAGGTGAGCAGCGTCGGTGAGAAGACTGTAGATATCCAGGTGGACAAGAGTTCCACAGAGGAAGTTTATTATGTATATGCCAGAGGCGGTCTGGACAGTGTCTGGACAGATCCGGCAAAAGCAGTCCAGCGTGCTGACAAACAGACAGGAGTTGTTTTGAACCGTGCACAGCAGTATGTATGGGAGCGTGGAAATATGAAGACACAGCTTACCCTGAATACTACGGACATTCCGGAAATCATCCGGACAGCTTCTCTGGATGTTCAGAATCTTCAGAATGGTCTGGGTGAGAGTGCAAAGGTTGTCGATCTCAGTGGATGCTCTCTGGAAAATGTGCTTTACGAGGTCAGTGCACAGCGTGCCGTGATCGCCAAGACCGGTGCAGATTCCAGTGTTGTGATCGTTGGATATGATCAGTACAATACCTATTTGCTCGATCCGTCTACAGGAGAAGTGAAGCCATATGGAATGAATGACAGTACAGCACTGTTCCAGAGTGCAGGAAATGTGTTTATCACGTATCTTGATCAGAAATAAATGGAAACAAGTTGTTAAAAAACACCACAAAATGACAGGGGGACAACACATATGTTAAGTAACAGTATTGCAAAACTTGTACAGTATGGAATTGAGTCAGGACTTACACCAGAATGTGAGCGCAGTTACACGATCAACCTTCTTCTTGATGTTTTTCATGAGGATGAATTCGTGGAACCGGAAGAAAAAGCTGCTGATGTAGATCTGGAAGAAACTTTGAACGAGCTTCTGGATGAGGCGGTCAAAAGAGGTTTGATCGAGGACAGTGTTGTCTATCGTGATCTTTTTGATACAAGACTTATGAACTGCCTGATGCCGCGTCCGGCACAGGTTCAGAAGGAGTTCTGGGACAGATATGAGAAGAACCCGCAGGAAGCAACGGATTATTTCTACAAACTGAGCCAGGACAGCAACTATATCCGCCGCTATCGTGTTAAGAAAGACCAGAAATGGAAAGTTAAGAGCCCATACGGAGATATCGACATCACCATCAACCTTTCCAAGCCGGAGAAGGATCCTAAGGCGATCGCTGCAGCAAAGAATGCCAAGGCAAGCAGTTATCCGAAATGCCTTCTGTGCCCGGAAAATGAGGGATATGCAGGCCGTGTAAACCATCCGGCAAGACAGAACCACAGGATCATTCCGATCACGATCAACGATACACCGTGGGGATTCCAGTATTCTCCATATGTATATTACAATGAGCACTGCATCGTGTTCAACAGCCAGCATACACCGATGAAGATCGAGAGAAATGCGTTTATCAAGCTGTTTGATTTTGTGAAACTTTTCCCGCATTATTTCCTTGGTTCCAATGCAGACCTTCCGATCGTTGGCGGTTCTATCCTGAGCCATGACCATTTCCAGGGTGGACATTACACTTTCGCCATGGCAAAAGCTCCGATCGAGAAACATGTGACCATTCCGGGATTTGAGGATGTGGAAGCTGGAATCGTGAAATGGCCGTTATCTGTACTTCGTATCCGTCACAAAGATTCTGACCGTCTGGTGGATCTTGCGACTCATGTGCTGGAAGTATGGAGAGGATACACCGATGAAGCGGCATTTGTTTTTGCAGAGACAGATGGAGAGCCGCATAATACGATTACTCCGATCGCGCGTAAAGTCGGCGATATGTATGAACTTGACCTGACACTGCGAAACAATATCACAACAGAGGAGCATCCTCTTGGTGTTTATCATCCGCATGCTCAGTATCATCACATCAAGAAAGAAAACATTGGTCTGATCGAGGTTATGGGACTTGCAGTTCTTCCGGCGAGACTGAAAGAAGAGCTGGAACTTCTCGAGGAATACATTCTCGAAGGCAAGGATATCGCTTCCAACGAAAAAATCGAGAAACACGCTGCCTGGGCAGCAGAATTCCTGCCGAAATATGACAACATCAACAAGGACAACGTTCATGAGATCCTTCAGAAAGAAGTTGGGATCGTCTTCACCCATGTTCTCGAAGATGCCGGCGTCTACAAATGCACACCGGAAGGCAGAGAGGCATTTATGAGATTTATCGAAACTTTATAAGAACACTAGTATAACAGTTTCCACGAGAGGGACTTCGGCTGTGACAGGCTGAGGCCCCTTTTGTTTATATTCTTTTAACAAAAAAATTTTACAGATAAGCGGGAATGATATGGTACAATAGCGCTAATATAAATAAATGGCACAGGGTAAACTTATAATAACGGAAACAGGGCGAAGCAGTAACAGAAATCATGAGGAGAGGTGACTTTATGAAAGATGATCTGAACAAACCAGAAGATAAGAAGCAGAAACAGCCAAAGTTTGAGAAAAAATCCACAGACCAGCGTACGCAGGCGACACCGCCGGTGGATAACTCTAGTGAGGAGGAGATCCCGGAGTGGAAAAGTTCGATCCGCAGGGAGCCGGTGCAGGAGGAGCAGCCGGAACGTAAGATGCCGGTTATCAATAAAAAGTATATGATAGCGGCGGCAGCGGTCGTTGTGCTGGGAGCGGCGGCGTTTGGCGTGGCACCGCGGCTCATGAAAGATCCGGAGACGAAGAAACAGATCGAGGAAGCGAAGAAGCAGGCTGCGCAGGAAGAAACTGCGAGCGCAGATGAGAGTCAGGAAAGCGCAGAGCAGGGGGAAGAATTACAGGCAGATGAGGCAGCCCTGAAATCGGATACATCAAATGTAACAGAAACAACAGATGAAACAGATATATCAGGCACCGGGCAGCAGGACAGCAAGGCTGATGGTAAGGAAAAAATCGCCACACCTCCAATCACAGGTCTCGCACATGCTGAGAGCTATGAATCTTTATATGAGATCCTGCACAAATGGCAGAGCGACAGCAACAACTGGAACGCAGCAGACGGTGCACGAGGAATTGAATTGTATTCATCTGATGCAGAGACAGATATGGTAAGCGAAAGCACCGCAGATGCTGTTGCCACGGAAGACTCCTCCGCGGCAATGTATCCGTCTGATATTGACTCCGGTTTTACCTATGATGAATCGCAGGAATCCACCGACCATTCAACAACCAATACACAGGAAGAAAACGTTGACGAGGCAGACATTGTCAAGACAGACGGGACCTACATCTATGCGATGAACAGCAGGGGTGATATCCGTATCGTAGATGCCGTTTCCATGAAACTGGTCAGCGAGATCTCCGGCGACCGTAATGCCGATTATATGGAAATGTATTTAAACGGCGACAGCCTCCAGGTGATCCGCCAGCAGGAGACATATATTACTTATAAAGGAGATATCAACCTTTCTTCATCTGACAGCGGCGACCAGGAAACCAACGCACAGAATAACAGCGACAGTAAAGCTAATAAGAACACCGATAAAGACAGCGAAACAGATAACACCGACACCAACACCGTCCGCGCCAGCTACAGCGTCCCGGTGACAACGGTCTCCATCGACACCTATGACATTTCCGACCGTGAGAATCCGAAACAGACAGGAACCTGCCAGCAGGACGGCACATACCTTTCTTCCAGAAGAAATGGAGGGAATCTTTATCTCTTTACTTCCTACTCCCCGGACACCACAGACGGGGTCGATGCAAAAGTAAAATATATTCCGAGGATTGATGACGAGTACATCGCATACGACCACATCTACCTGCCGGCAGCCGAAGAAACAACAGACTACACCTATGACGGCAAAAACTATCTGGTAGCATCCTCCGTCTCCGATGAGAACCCGGATCAGGTCACAGACAGCATGGCAGTTGTCAGCGGCGCAGAGACTTTTTACGTAAGCGAATCCAACATCTATTCTGCTGTTTCCGACTGGACCGCATCCGACACGAAACCGCGCACGGAGATCGTCCGCATCGGTTATGAGGATGGCTTTTTTACAGAAGGAAGCACCGGTTCCGTATCCGGAGAACTCAACAATAGTTTTTCCATGGATGAATATAACGGAAACCTCCGCCTGGTTACAACAACCGCAGGCTGGAACAAAGATTACAGCGAATATACCAGAACCAACGGACTTTATATCCTTGATGCAGACATGAAAACCATTGGCAAGATCGAGAACCTTGCCGATAACGAAGAGATCAAGTCTGCCCGTTTCATGGGAGATACCGGATACTTTGTCACCTACAGAAACACAGACCCGCTGTTTTCAGCAGATCTTTCTGACCCGACGAAACCGAAGATCATCGGCGAACTCAAGATCACCGGCTTCTCCGAATACCTCCATTTCTACGGAGAAAACAAGCTGCTCGGTATCGGCTGGGAGACAGATCCCGACACAGGCAGCATCGAAGGGCTGAAATGCTCTATGTTCGACATCACAGATCCTTCCGATGTCAAAGAGATTGACCGCATTGTTCTCAAGAATGTATCCATCTGCGATGCGCTTTCCAATTACCGCGCGATCCTGGCATCCCCGGACAAAAACCTCTTCGGTTTTGCCTACGGACTGTATAAGAACAGCGGCACAGGAGACTACTACCACACAGAAGAACAGTATTACTACGGACTTCTTTCCTACAGCGAAGAAGACGGTTTTGTTCCGGGAGCATACCTGAACATCACACAGAGCGGTCTGTTTGACGATGCACTCACCAATACGGAATACCGCACCATGAGAGGCATTTATATTTCAGATACGTTTTATCTTGTTACAGAAAACGGCATCAGTTCTTACGATATGACAGACGGATATAAACTTACAGATACTCTTCTCTGGGAATCATAAGAAATCCCGTAATCTCTCATATTTACTCCTTGCAGGAATCAGACGAATAGTCTATACTAGAAATCAATTGGATGAGAAATGAAAGACAGAGAGGAAACAGATTATGAAGCTTACAACTGTAAGAGAAATTTACAAAAACAGAGAACAATATATGAACCAGGAAGTGACAGTAGGAGGCTGGGTCCGCAGCGTCCGTGGTTCCAAAGCATTTGGATTCATCGTCCTTCATGACGGAACCTATTTCGAGACACTTCAGATCGTATATCACGACACCATGGAGAATTTTGCTGAGATCAGCAAATTAAACGTAGGTGCTGCCATCATCGTCAAAGGAACCCTCGTTCCGACACCGGAAGCAAAGCAGCCGTTTGAGATCCAGGCAGAGGAAGTACAGGTAGAAGGCGCATCCGCACCGGACTACCCGCTTCAGAAGAAACGCCATACTCTTGAATACTTAAGAACCATGACACACTTAAGACCGAGAACAAACACTTTCCAGGCAGTATTCCGTGTACGTTCCCTGTGCGCTTATGCGATCCACAAATTCTTCCAGGAGAGAGGATTTGTTTACGTTCATACACCACTGATCACAGGAAGCGACTGTGAGGGTGCAGGAGAGATGTTCCAGGTAACCACACTGGATATGAAGAACCCGCCGCTGAACGAGGACGGAACTGTAGACTACAGCAAGGACTTCTTTGGCAAGGAGACAAACCTCACTGTAAGCGGACAGCTCAACGGCGAGACTTATGCACAGGCATTCCGCAACATCTACACCTTCGGACCGACCTTCCGTGCAGAGAACTCCAACACCACACGTCATGCTGCTGAGTTCTGGATGATCGAGCCAGAGTGTGCATTTGCAGACCTCAACGACAACATGGATCTCGCAGAAGCAATGCTCAAATACGTGATCCGTTATGTACTTGAGAACGCTCCGGAAGAAATGAACTTCTTCAATTCCTTCATCGACAAGGGACTTCTGGATCGTCTGAACCACGTAGTAAATTCCGAATTCGGTCATGTAACCTACACAGAAGCAATTGAGCTTCTTGAGAAAAACAACGACAAATTCGACTACAAAGTATTCTGGGGATGCGACCTTCAGACAGAGCATGAGCGCTATCTGACAGAGCAGATCTTTAAGAAACCTGTATTCGTTACAGATTATCCGAAGGAGATCAAAGCATTCTACATGAAACTGAATGACGACGGCAAGACCGTTGCAGCTATGGACTGCCTTGTTCCTGGAATCGGAGAGATCATCGGAGGAAGCGAGAGAGAGGACGACTACGAGAAACTGAAATCCCGTATGGATGAACTCGGACTCAAAGCCGAGGATTATCAGTTCTACATGGATCTCCGTAAATACGGTTCTACCCGTCATTCCGGATACGGACTTGGATTCGAACGCTGTGTAATGTATCTGACAGGAATGGGCAACATCCGTGACGTGATCCCGTTCCCGAGAACTGTAAATAACTGTGATTTATAAGGAGTAGTAATTAAATGATAAGATTTATTCATCTTGCAGATGTACACCTGGGGGCAGTGCCGGATCGAGGCTGCCCGTGGAGTCGCGAGCGGGAAGAAGAAATCTGGGAAACTTTCCGCCGGGTGATTGCGACAATACGCAAGAGCCCGGTGGATTTGCTGTTTATAGCCGGAGATCTCTTTCATCGACAGCCTCTTCTAAGCGAACTGAGAGAGATAAATGACCTTTTTGGCACGATCAGTCAGACCAGAGTCTTTCTTATGGCCGGAGACAGCGATTATATGAGGAAGGATTCTTTCTACCGGACATTCAAATGGAATCAGAATGTATCATTTTTTGACGGAGAGAGCCATACCTGTATTGAGATTCCGGAGAAAAACGTCTATGTATATGGTCTGAGTTACGAACATAAGGAGATTCACGAAGCACTTTATGATGGCTGGAAGAAATCCGATAAAAGAGGATTTCACGTTCTGATGGCGCATGGTGGAGATACTGAGCATATCCCGATGGATTTCCGTAAACTGGCAGACGGTGGATTTGATTATATTGCACTTGGACATAAGCACCAGCAGCAGGCACCGTTCAAGGACTGGATGCTGTATTCCGGTGCGCTGGAGCCGATCGACAGGAATGACCTGGGAGAGCATGGATATATAGAAGGAACCTACGGTGAAGGTAAAGTAAGGACGCACTTCGTACCGTTTGCCAGCCGTTCTTACCAGAATCTTCTTCTGACAGTCAAAGAAGGTTCTACACAGCATACGTTGGAGGAAATGCTGCGTAACGAGATCATGAAGCGTGGCGGAAAAAATATCTACCGTATCATCATACAGGGAACCCGCTCCCCGGGAAGCCTTCTTCTCGCAGAACGCCTCAAAACAATGGGAAATATCGTGGAAGTTCTGGACGAGTCCCGTCCGGCATATGATCTTGAGAAACTGCACGAACAATATAAGGGAACCCTGATCGGGGACTATATCGAACAGTTTGCAGATAGCGGCAGCAGACCTGTCGTAGAGGACAAGGCACTTTATCACGGCCTGCAGTCCCTTTTGAATGCTTCTGTGCTTGTAAACGGGCGTGTTATGCAGGACGCAGAACAGAAGGATCTCGGACGCATTTTACAGATGCTCAAGATGTCCCGCAAGGGTTATCAGGTGCAGGTAGAACGCCGGAAGAAAGAGAATCTTGCTGAGAAACAGAAGATCCGTACCTCTATTGACCATATGAACAGGGAACTTCATGAACTGGAGGAAGAGAGAATTGAAATGCGCGCGCAGGAGGATTCTTTACGCAGACTGGATGGAGGTCACGGAGAGGGATTTTCGGAAGAACGTATTCAACAGCTGGAACGCAGAAATCAGATACAGGCAGCCGGAATCTGTGTAACATTGATTCTGTTTCTGGCAGGTGCACTCATTCTTGGCGTACATTTCAAAGAAACGATGCTGGCACTGGTAGCAGCCGCAGCCGGAATCTGCCTCGTGCTGCTGGAAGGCTTTTTCAATATGAAAACCATCCGTGAGCTTGAGAAGCGTCGGAGAGTCAAGAAGCGTTTCCTTGCGCGTCAGGACCGCTTACAGTCCGGCAAAGATGATCTCGATGAAGCAATCAAAGAAAAGGAGATCAGCCTGTCAAACCTGATGGAAGAGTACCAGGAAGTCGAAGACTATACATACCTTCCGATCGCAGAGGAGATAGAGATCGATTCCCTTAATCTGGCAATGTCCACGATCCAGAAGCTTGCAGGAGATCAGAACTAATATACTTATAAATTCAAATACCCCGCAGAGAAGATGCAAGAAACATCCTCCCCGCGGGGTATTTATTATGGAAGAAAAAATGTAATCAGATATTATTTCTCGTCATACTGAGCCATATAATTGGACACGCAGCGCTTGATCCTGTCTGCCGGGTTCAGCAGGTGGCTGACAGACATATCATGGTTCAGAGTGTCGATGATCAGGGCGATATACTTACTCATATCACAGCTGATGTAGTATGGCTTCGCAAGAAGTTCCGGAGTCTGATAGATCAGGTTGGTGGTCAGAAGCTTATCAAAGATTCCGTTTCTTGCAGCATCGTCAAACTTCTCAAGTCCGTCTGTAAAGAAGCCGAAGGTTGTGCAGATATAGATCCTGCCTGCACCACGTTTCTTGAGGAGAGATGCGATCTCAAGGATACTGTATCCGGAGGAGATCATATCGTCGATCAGGATAACGTCCTTGCCCTCGAGCTTCGGTCCAAGAAACTCGTAAGCTGCGATCGGATGACGGCCGTTTACCTTGCGGGTGTAGTCCAGTCTGCGGTAGTACATACCCATGTCAACACCGAGGACGTTGGCAAGGTAGATCGCTCTTCTCATACTTCCTTCATCCGGGCTGATGATCATGAAATGGTCATTGTCGATATGAAGTCCCTCTTCGTTCTTAAGAAGAGCCTTAATGAACTGATAAGCCGGCTGGATGGTCTCAAAACCATGAAGCGGAGTAGCATTCTGTACACGCGCATCATGTGCGTCAAAAGTGATGATGTTCTCTACGCCCATTCCGGTCAGTTCCTGGAGTGCAGATGCACAGTCCAGAGATTCACGGCCAGTACGTTTGCTCTGGCGGCTCTCATAAAGGTACGGCATGATGACATTGACACGGCGTGCTTTGCCGCCGATCGCTGCAATCACACGTTTCAGATCCTGAAAATGGTCGTCCGGAGACATCAGGTTGGTGAATCCGCTGATACGGTAAGTCAGGCTGTAGTTGGTTACATCTACCATAAGATAGATATCATCACCACGAACAGATTCATTGACCTCACCCTTACCTTCACCGGAGCCAAAACGAGGAGTTTTGACATCGACAATGTAAGAATCGCGCTGATATCCTTCAAATGCGAAGGACTGCATTTCTGCGTGGTCTCTTTCGTTTCTCCATTTAACAAGCCATTCATTGACCTTTTCGCCAAGGGGACGACAGCTTTCCAGAGGGATGAGTCCCAGTCTTCCTACTGGAAGTGTAGTCAGTTCCTTGTTGTTTAACTGTGCCATCTTTATTTTCCTCCTAAAAATATTTTCTGTATTCGGATGTCTTTGCCGATCAGTTTCAACATCTGATAGTTGCTCGCGATCCGGGAAAAAGTTCTCTCGGAATACGTGGCTGAGAAATCCTCAAGCGTCAGATTCGTTGAAATGACCGTGGATTTACGCCGGGCAATACGCTCGTTGATGCACAAAAATAACTGCGAGGACACAAAGCTGTTGGTCAGCTCCGTACCCAGATCATCAATGATCAGTAGATCACAGTCCAGGATAAAATTTTCGCCGGGGTCGGTTTCGGATTTTCTGGAAAAAGCTGTCTGAGCCATGCTGTCAAACAGATCAAACGCAGAAAAATACAAAACACAGTGAGAACTCTCCAGAAGTGCATTGGCGATACAGTGGGAAAGAAAAGTCTTGCCTACACCGGTGCTGCCATAGAAAAACAGATTCTGGAAGCGGGAGTCAAAATCCTGCACAAAGTTCCAGGCGGTATCGTAAGCCCGCTGTGCTGTCTGGCGGGCAGTTAATCCTGTTGCTTCATTTTTTATTGTATCAGAATACCAGTCAAAAGAAAAGTGCTCAAAATTTTCTTTTTTGAGAATCTCTGTAAGATTTGACTGTGTATAAAGAAGCTCGATCTCTGCTTTTTTGAAACAGGCGCATTTGCGGTGGCCGTTAGTATATCCTGTATCCTGACATTCACGGCAGAAATAATGCGGTTTCAGGTAATCCGCAGGAAACCCGTTTGCCTTGAGAAGAGAGATCCGCTCATTGGCAAGCGCAGCAACCTCCTCGCGCAGTTCCTCGATGGAAGCCGGCTGTCCGAGAAGCAATGCACGGGCCTTACGGGCACTCAAAGACGCGACTTCCTGGTCGATTTCCAGGAGTCTGGGAACTCGTGTATACGCTTCTTTGCGCCGCTCCTCGAGGGCACGCTGGACCTCTGACTGACGGCGGCTATATTCTCTCATGATGGTATCATATTGAAAATTCTGTAAAGCCACGCTTTCCTCCTTATGTGTAAAACCAGAAAGCTTACTGATTCAGCAGATGCTTCTCATATTCGCTGAAATCATATTCTCTCTGTTCGAAATTGTTAAAACGGTTATTGGAAGCAGGTGCGGCCGGTTTCCTGGAGGCAGCCTTCTTGCTCTGGCGGCGTTTCTGGTGCTCATCATCCAGAGAACGGATGTCGTCGAGAGTTTTGACTTCTTTCTTCTTCCAGCCCTCGAGGATCTTGTCCGTGTACTGGAAACTTGCCTGTCCGGTCTGGAGAACGGTACGGTTACATGCCTCCTGGATGATCTCCATGGAAAAACAATACGTCTTGAGCCAGGTATCCATAAGCGTGATCTCTGTCTCAACCGGGTTACGGTTCGTGATCCCCAGCGCCTTGAGAATCGTAAAATATTCCTTATTATAACGTGAATTGGAACGCTTCGCCTGCTCGACAGTAGTGATGCCTTCCTCAGCCCAGGCAATGGCAACCTTCTCAATGTAACGGATGCTCTTGTGATTGTGGCTGACGCAGTATTCAAGAAGATACTCGATCAGATCCGCGCTTAAGCCAAGCCCGTCATAAAAGAAGAGCAGCTTCTGGCTCTCCGTAGGGGAGAGCGTCTTGCCGAGGTACTGCTCTGCGATATAAAGGATCTGGATGATCTCCTCATTCTGCTTCAGCTCGCGGATACGCTCAGGGGTCAGTTCCTGCTTCTTGTCAGAAGAAGCTTTGCCAGTGGGAACAGAAGGTTCCACAGCGGCGGAAGGAGCTGATGCAGCCTGAATGGCCGGCTGTTCTACGGTGGAAACGGTCTCCACAGAAGCAGAGACAGAAGACGCATTCTCCGTATGTTTATCCGGAGAGAGCAGTGCAATCCCGCAGAGTTTATCACTGTCTGTGAAATCAAGGACAAGGAGCTCCTGCTTTGCCCAGTATTTCAGCGCACGGAGGATGTCCCTCTCTGTGCACAGCAGACGGTCTGCCATCTGCTCCAGACTGAAAGAAACCGGAGCATTGGAGAGTGAACGCAAAAGATAGATATACACTTTGACGAATTCCCCGTTTGCCTCCGGCATATAATTGTCGATAAATGTGTTCGATAAGATCGTGACCTCCGTCATGGAGGAGTTTTGTAAGGTGATCATTGCCATGAAATATCGCTCACTTTCCAAGAAAAAATTCCGGTTAAATGCCGCCGAAACAGCGGCAGTCTGGAACAATTGGATTATAGCACAACCTTTTTCAAAAGAGAATAGGGTATTTTTCGGTAAAAGATTTCCACACTAAAATGTGGATAATGTGGATAATGTGGAAAGTGAAATCGGGATAAAATTATCTGCAACCATGATAAATGTCGATAAAACGTGCAAATCAGCGCATTTTTGCAGGTTTCCACATACACTTATGTAAACACTCCAGGGTAATAAAAATCCACATGCTATACACCGTCCAAAATGTGTATAAGCATGTGGATAATGTGGATAACTTACTTGCCGAGGAGCTGTTCTCCAATATTTACAACGTCTCCGGCCCCCATAGTTATCAACAGGTCACCCTGTGTACAATTTTCAAGCAAAAAGTTCTCGATTTCGTCGAAAGTCGGGAAATATTCGCACGGAGTACCGATCTCAGAGATCAGTTCCTGCAGGTTTGCGGAGGAAATTCCGAGGTTATCAGTCTCTCTGGCTGCATAAATATCAGCAAGAACGACATGATCTGCCAGGGAAAGAGCCTTGGCAAATTCCGGAAGCAGAGCCTTGGTACGTGTATAAGTATGCGGCTGGAAAACACACCAGATCTTTTTGTGTGGATAATTCTTTGCTGCATGGAGAGTTGCCTCGATCTCTGTCGGATGATGTGCATAATCATCGATGATCGTAACGCCGCCGATTTGTCCCTTGTACTGGAAACGGCGGTCTGTTCCTGTGAAGTCCTTAAGTCCCTCAAAGATCACTTCGTTGGAAAGTTCCAGAAGCTGTCCGCAGGCGATGGATGCCAGCGCATTGGAAACATTGTGGATTCCCGGAACGCGGAGAGTGCAGGTTCCGATCGGCTCACCGTTATGGAGTACGCGGAAAGTGGCATGTCCGAATTCATCGTATGTGATATTGTCGGCTGTGTAGTCGGCTTCTTTCTCAAGACTGTAGGTGATGACTTTGCATGGAAGATCCTTCGCGATCTCCTCGTATTTCGGAGTATCTGCGTTGATGATGAGTGCACCGTCTGCCGGAAGAAGTTCTGCAAACTTACGGAAAGAATGACGGATGTCATCGATATCCTTGAAGAAATCCAGATGATCCGCATCCATGTTCAGGATGATGCTGATCTTCGGGAAAAAGCTCAGGAAGCTGTTGGTGTACTCGCAGGCTTCGGTGAGGAAAGTCTCTGACTGACCGACACGGATATTTCCGCCGATCGCCGGAAGGATACCGCCGACACTGATGGTCGGGTCGCATTCACCTTTGAGCAGAATGTGGGAGATCATGGAAGTTGTGGTAGTCTTGCCATGAGTTCCAGATACTGCGATCGGGGTGTCGTAATTGCGCATGATCTGTCCGAGAAGCTGCGCTCTGGTGAGCATCGGGATGCCTTTCTCCTTTGCACAGGCGAATTCCGGGTTGTCCGGATGGATGGCTGCTGTGTAAACAACAACGTCAACAGAGTCCTTGATGTTGGAAGCACGCTGTCCGTAGTAGAGGGTAGCCCCTTTTTCCTCGAGAAGAGTGGTCAGCGGGCTTTTCTTCGCGTCAGAGCCGGAGATGGTGAATCCCTCTTCCAGAAGGACCTCAGCCAGTCCGCTCATGCTGATTCCGCCAATACCAATGAAATGGATGGCGATCGGTTTATGAAAGTCTATCTGATACATAATGATAATCTCCTTAATTTATTAACTGTGAAAATACGAAACAGTTACGCTAATATTATACCCCTTGAGGGTGGAAATGAAAAGTCTAAGTTTGATGGATGAAAAAATATACAATAAAATGTCGAAAAATTGTGCAAAACTCACATAAAAAGTAATGTGATGTTTTTTTGTAACACAAAAAACGTGTGCAATAAATATAAAAAACACAAAGTTTGCACAAAAAAATTGTAAATAATGTTCACTAATCTTGATGAGTATGGTATAATTAAAAAATCAAACAAAACAAGAGGTGAGTGCATGATTAAGAAAGAGATGATCGCCATGCTGCTGGCTGGCGGTCAGGGCAGCAGACTTGGAGTATTGACAGCTAAGGTAGCGAAACCAGCGGTCGCCTTTGGGGGAAAATATCGTATCATTGATTTTCCGCTGAGTAACTGTATTAATTCAGGCATTGACACAGTGGGCGTTTTGACGCAGTATCAGCCATTGCGTCTGAATACACATATCGGAATCGGAATCCCGTGGGATCTGGACAGGAATGAGGGCGGTGTGACCGTATTGCCTCCATATGAGAGGAGCGACAACAGCGAATGGTACACCGGAACAGCAAATGCGATTTTCCAGAATCTCGATTACATGGAGCAGTATAATCCGGATTATGTGCTGATTCTTTCCGGCGACCACATCTACAAGATGGACTATGAGATCATGCTAAATTTCCACAAGGCAAACAAAGCGGATATCACAATTGCATGTATGCCTGTCCCTATGGAGGAAGCAAGCCGTTTCGGCATCATGGTGACTGACGAGACAGGACGTGTGAAGGAATTCGAGGAGAAACCGGAGAAGCCGAGCAGCAATCTGGCTTCTATGGGAATTTACATATTTAGCTGGCCTGTGCTGAAGGAGGCTCTGATCGCACTTAAGGCACAGAGCAACTGTGACTTTGGCAAGCATATCCTTCCTTATTGTAAGGACAAGGGGCAGAGACTTTTTGCCTACGAATACAGTGGATACTGGAAGGATGTTGGAACTCTGGGATCTTATTGGGAAGCCAATATGGAACTGATCGACATTGTTCCGGAGTTCAATCTTTATGAAGAATACTGGCGGATCTATACCAAGGGAGATATTATCCCGCCTCAGTATATCGCAGCGGATGCAGTGACAGACTGCTGTCTGATCGGCGAGGGCACGGAGATCTACGGAGAGGTCTATCATTCCGTCATCGGACCGAATGTCGTGATCGGCAAGGGAACGGTTGTGAAGGATTCCATCATTATGAGGAACACTATAATAGGAGAGAACTCCGTTCTGGACAAGGCGATCATAGCAGAGGATGTCACCGTTGGCGATAACGTTATCATTGGATGCGGAGAAGAGGCGAAGAACGTCCTCAAGCCTGCAGTTTATGCGTTCGGACTTGCTACGATCGGAGAGCAGAGCGTCATACCGGACAATGTTAAGATAGGAAGAAACACTGCAATTTCAGGAATTACTGCAGCGGAGGATTATCCGAACGGAATTCTTGAGAGTGGACAGGTGATCAAAGCAAAGGATGGTGAGCAGTCATGAAGGCAATCGGGATTATCCTTGCAGGCGGCAACAACAGCCGTATGCGGGAATTGTCGGACAAGAGAGCAATCGCAGCAATGCCGGTAGCCGGAAGTTACCGCAGTATAGATTTCGCACTGAGCAATATGGCAAATTCACACGTACAGAAAGTTGCCGTACTGACCCAGTACAACGCAAGATCCCTCAACGAACACTTAAGTTCTTCCAAATGGTGGGACTTCGGCCGTAAGCAGGGAGGACTTTTCGTATTTACCCCTACGATCACCAAGGACAACAGCCTGTGGTATCAGGGAACAGCAGATGCCATTTACCAGAACATTGATTTCCTCAAGAAAAGCCATGAGCCGTATGTTGTGATCGCATCCGGCGACTGCATCTACAAGATGGATTACAACAAGGTTCTGGATTTCCATATTTCGAAACGTGCAGACATCACTGTTGTATGTACGACATGTAAGGACCAGAGTGAAGTAGAGCGTTTTGGCGTGGTCCGCATGAATGATGAATGCAGGATCGAAGAATTCGAAGAGAAACCGATCGTATCCAATTACAATACGATCTCTACCGGTATTTATGTCATCAGGCGCCGCCAGCTGATCGAGCTTCTGGAGCGCGCTGCCCAGGAAGGCAGACATGATTTTGTAAATGATATCCTTATCCGTTACAAAAACCTCAAACGAATTTACGGCTATAAGATAGATACATACTGGAGCAATATTTCCACTGCGGAAGCATATTATCGGACCAATATGGCATTCCTGCAGCCGGAGATCCGGAACTATTTCTTCAAACAGGAACCGGCAATCAAGACCAGGATCGACGACCTTCCACCGGCGAAGTACAATCCGGGAGCAGTCGTAAAGAACAGTCTTGTTGCAAGCGGATGCATCATCAATGGTACAGTTGAGAATTCTGTGCTGTTCAAGGATGTTTACGTAGGCAACAACTGTGTGATCAGGAATTCCGTGATCCTCAATGATGTTTATCTGGGCGATAATGTCCGGATCGAGAACAGCATCGTTGAGAGCCGAGATACGATTAGGGCAGATTCCTGTTACACCGGTGAGGACGGCAAGGTTCGTATCATTGTAGAAAAGAATGAAAGGTACGCATTATAATCAGGTCGCTGGTAATGGTGGCAGATAAATACAGAATCAAACTGTGCGTATGAAAAATGAAAGGGGCAGCAAACAAATGAATATTACAGATGTACGTGTGAGAAAGATTGCAAAAGAAGGAAAGATGAAAGCGGTCGTTTCGATCACAATAGATGATGAATTTGTAGTACATGATATCAAGGTGATCGAGGGAGAAAAGGGATTGTTCATCGCAATGCCGAGCCGCAAGGCAAGTGACGGAGAATACCGTGATATCGCACATCCGATCAATTCGCAGACAAGAGACCATATCCAGTCTCTGATCCTGGAGAAATATCAGGAACTTCTGAATACGGAAGACGGAGAGGAACTGGAGGAAGCTGCGGCGGAATAACAGGTGCCAGTTGCACCAGCCTGTTGGGAGAGATCCCGGCGGGCTGTTTTTTTGTGCAGAATTGATGACAGATCTGCCTGGGGTGGTGCTGCGGAGAGAGTGGCGGACTGGTTTTACGGTGTAATTTTTTTGTAACAGATATAGTGGATATGCGGTAAAATCGGGGATTTTTATTTGAAATGTTACATGAATGTTACAAAAATTAAATAAAAGTGTTGATTTTATGAAAAAATGTGTTATACTAAGGATACAAAAAAGTTATGAGGTGTTTATATGAAAAGTAAGAAAGTTCTTTCACTGCTGATAACATGTGCAATGACTGCTTCTATGGGAACAACCGTATTCGCTTCTACAGAAGATCAGATAGCCGCAGCACAGGCTCAGAAGCAGGAAGCGCAGGTAGGACTTGACCAGGCACAGGCAAACATCAGTGGCCTGGAGAGCAAGAAACAGGAACTCGAATCCTACCTGTCAGAACTGAATTCACAATATAATGAACTGACAGAGAGCATTTCCCAGTTAAGCACACAGGCCGCTGAGAAAGAGGACGAGTTAAACAAAGTCAAGGTTGCACTCGCCAGTGCGAAGAAGGCAGCCATCAAGCAGAAGGAAGCAATGTCCGACCGTATCCAGTACATATATGAGCACGGCGGCACAACCATGTTTGAGGCACTGATCTCAGCAGGAAGTCTTTCCGAGCTCCTGAATCAGGCAAACAACATTTCCGAGCTGTCCAAATACGACAGAAACATGCTTGAGAAATACGAGGCAACACAGCAGAATATCGCCGATCAGCAGCAGAAGATCGAGGAGGAATCCGCTTCCATCAATACTATGCTCGCAGAGAAAGGCTCCAAGCAGCAGGAGGTTCAGAACCTTGTTGCTACAACAAGCGATAACATCAGCTCCTATGTAAATCAGATCAGCGCAAGTCAGGAAGAAGCGAATGCTCTGATGGCAGAGGTCAACAACGCAGACAATGATATCGCAGTCCTGATGGAGCAGGCTGAGCAGGAGCGTGCAGCTGAGGAAGCAGCGGCTCAGGCAGCAGCCGAGGCAGCGGCAGCAGAAGCTGCAAATGAGGAGGATTCTTACAGTGAGGATTCTTCTGATTACAGCGAGGATGCATCCAGTGACGAGGATTACTCTGAGGACGAGTCCTATGATGAGAGTGATGATTCCTACACAGAGGATAGTTCTTCTGACAGCTCCGATGATTATTCTGAGGATGATAATGTAGGAACTATCGATGATGACAGCCAGTATACAGATGAAACAGAGGATACTTCCAGTGATGATTCTTATACAGATGATTCCAGCGAGGATACAAGCTCTGACAGTTCTTCTGACAGCAGCGATACATCTTCCAGCGACAGCAGTTCTTCTTCTGACTCCAGTCAGGGAACTTACCTTGGAAACTTCAAGCTGACTGCTTACTGTAACTGTGCGATCTGCTGCGGAACAGCAGGAAACGCAACAGCCAGCGGAACCATGCCGGTAGCAGGACGTACCGTAGCCATGGCAGGCGTACCGTTCGGAACCAAACTTCTCATCAACGGCAACGTTTACACCGTAGAAGACCTTGGAACTCCATACGGACACGTAGATATCTACTGCAGCAGCCACAGCGAGGCACTGAGCTTCGGACTGCAGTATGCAGATGTTTACCAGCTTAACTAAATTCAATTATTAATGAATATAATAAAAAGCCTGTACCCCAGGACCACTTGTCGGTTGGATGAGTGGTGTGGGGCGCGGGCTTTTTTGATTTACAGGTACGGTGTACCGGGGATTTCGGGGTAGCTGCCCATGCCAATGAGGAGTTCGAGGCCGACCTGGCGGGCTTCGAGGACGGCGGCTTTGACAGCACTGGCATCGCCGGAGATACCGAGGATGACCTCATTGGAGTGGCTGGTGCCGATGCTTGGGGTCATGTAGCAGGCGATGTTGACGGCGGAAGCTTTCATTGCGGTGTCAGCCATGACGAGGCCGATCGCAGCAGGGGATCCTGCCATGAAGCCGAAAGCCTGTCCCGGTACAGCGTGGAAAGCTTTTTGCAGGGCTGCGCCTGCGCTGGCGGAAAATGTAAATTCAAGATGTCCGGAGTCGCTGATGTACAGCTCTCCGGCATTTTTTTTCGTGAGTTCAAGTGCGAGTTCGATCGCATGGCGTACATCGGAAACATCGTTACCGCCGATCACGATGTAGTTGCCGTGGCCGCCCCAGCCCTTGGTGTCTCTTGGAAATTCGATGGAGAGGACTTCGGTGTTGGTGGCTTTGACTGCATCGTCTATTGCGGTGATCTGACCGGCGGCTCCGGTCCGGGAGCTGAAGAGACCGAGGGTGTGGTATTTGGTGCTGATGTTCATGGTGGATAGTAAGGTGTCATCTATGCCGGAGATGACGAGGCCGATGGTGTCGAGGACGGTGGTGCCGACGAATTCGGTACGGGTGCAGTGGGTGCTGATGTTGTGTATATCTATCATAATGGGGTCTCCTTTTGCCCGCCGCTGGCGGGCGAGTTTTGTGTGTTAGTTATAATATACGATATATTATTGAGTCTGACAAGGGCTTTGAAAAGCCTTGCGAGGGGAGGGCACTCATAGTTGCGAAGGTCGTTCTCCCCTCGCGCTCCCCTCCTGACCACGCGGAGGGCTGTTTCGCTGGGCGCGAAAAGCGCTGGGGCTATTGACGGGGGTGGAGTGTGGGTATCGGCATGAGACTTTTGCTCAGTTTCTGCAGTTTGTCGGTGTGGGAAGTGAAACCGCCAGGGAAGATGCCTGCCGTATGGAGCATATCGTCAGCGAGGAGACAGTCCGGCAGGTTTGCAATTTTGTGAATTATGGAGAGACTTTTGAGAGAGTTTTGCGGTATACGGATCTGAGTTATCGGTATGCACCTGGAGACTATGTTTTTTTGATGGGGATTTATTATATGGAAAAAACGTATCCCCGCAGGTTCGCACGGGAATTTCATGATTTTTCTCAGAATATCAGGCTTCATGTCGAGGAAGGAAAAAGCTGGTTTGAGCTTGAGATCGATCCGGAGCCGGACAGTAATCTGGGCTGTCTCTGGTACAAAGATCAGCAAAAATGGATCCGTGCGGAACTGCATAAAGGGAAACCTGTCATTCCTTCTGATGTTTTTGAATTTTCAATTCAGAGACAGGACCCTGTTATCGAGGGAAATGCCCTGATCGCGTTTGCGAATGAGGACGAGGAACCGGTGGACTGGAACAGCAGGGAACTGGATGTTCATATATGGTAAGACTGGCTCGTTTTTTTACTGGAAAGGAATATACATAAACTATGAAAGATCTACTCCATCCTTCACTGCTTCAGATTAACTATCTGATGACTCTAGAAAAAATTGAAAAAAAGCGTGGCTGTGTGGGGACTGTTGCTGATATCTGTGGTGTGAGCCACGGTCCGGTAAGTCGTTTTTTTAAGGAATGTGTAAATTATGGGTATCTGACGGAACAGTATACTTTTACTGAGGCTGGCATCCGTGCACTCAGGATGTACGAGCGCATTCTGCAGTCCACGCAGTCTTATCTGACCCGTCTGGGAGTGAGCGAAGGATCCCGGCAGGAATCGCTTCGCCAGCTGATAGAAAATGTCGATTATGAACTTCTTCTGTCTATCACCAGAAGTGATACACAGGTAAAAAAAGATACTACGATCTCGCAGGAATCTTCTACGCCGAATTTCCTGGAAAAAGTCCTTGAAAAGGGAAATTATGAGGTGGGGATCGCGCTTCATCAGGTGAACCGTACCGGCGGCGGCCCACGCCTTTCCATGGCACATCAGGGGTTTGAGCATATTGCGGTGATCCGTAATAATAACCGGGGAAGCTGGCTCGAGCTTACGATCTGTCCGGTACATGGCATTTCCCGGATCGATGGCAAGGATATGACGGGGTGGCTTTCGTCCCTTAAGTATGAGAATCATGGGCAGCTGTGCGAAGTTGATCTTCGTGCGAATAAGGTGAGAATCCCGCTGAGCGCGTGTCGGTTTACGCGGAGCAGTCATGGGAATATTAAGGGAATGATCATGATCACGGTGACTTGTACTGCGGGGAAGGCGCATATGCCGGAGAGCACGGCGTTGCTAACCTTCTGGATGTGAGGGGAGAGTGCTTGTTTGGAGGTGGTGAGTTGGCTGAGAGTTATTTATTAAGATTTTTTTGTTGGCTTGAATCTACTTGATTGTGGTTTGGGCCATTTTTTTATGGGAATTTTGTGGATTCGGATACCAATAGAAATCAGATCTATACAAACCATCCCCAGTCCCAACCAACAATCTGCGTGTCCACAGGACACCCTACCCCATACAAAACCCAAGACTCAAGGAGCCACAGCGCAACCCAGAATCCCATTCATACGAAAATCTCCCGACCTGAAACACCAGGAGAATTTTTCAAAGGGCACCCCACACGACAAAATTTCCGTCCAACACCCAGCCCAGGGGTTGTCAGGGGACGGGCGACGTCCCTTGACGGTCTTCTTACGCCACCCAGGCGAAAAATCCCCCGGACAAAAGGCAAAAAATAAAAAAAGTAGAAACAAATATTTACCTAACTTTATAAAAAGTTTCGTTGACCAGAAATATAATTCCTGTTAAAATTAAGAACATAAAGTACTATAAACAAGGAGTTGATACAGAAAAAACTTCATCTGCACAGAGGACAAAAATTTTCTGAAACAAAAACCCAAAATTAAAAATACATTCCGATAATACTCTAAAAAAATACATTTCAAGCTGATAAAAAATTACATAAAACACACTGCAAAATTATTTTATCATTACGAATGGAGGACGTTATCGAAATGGGAACCACTGGTATAGCTCCAGATAATGAACTGGAACAGCGCTACATAAGATACAAAGACGTAATAAAAGAACTTACGATCATGAATGATATCTTCATGCGAAATGTACTGAAGAAACGCGAATGTGCAGAATATATTCTGCGTATCATAATGGAAATGAAGGACCTGCAGGTTGTGGATCACATTGTCCAGAAGGATTACAAGAATCTACAGGGCAGATCAGCAATTCTTGACTGCGTGGCAAAGGACGATAAAGATAAGAGATATAATGTAGAAATCCAGCAGGAATCAGAAGGCGCATCGCCGAAAAGAGCACGCTATCACAGCGGCCTGCTGGATATGAACACATTAAATCCGGGTCAGGATTATGAGGAGCTGCCGGAGAGTTACGTGATCTTTATCACACGAGATGACGTACCAGGAAAAGGTCTGCCGATTTATCATGCAGATCGGGTCATCGAAGAAACGGGAGATATGTTTGGAGATGGCGCACATATCATATATGTAAACTCCTCAATTCAGAACGAGGACACAGACCTGGGACGATTAATGCATGATCTGCATTGCAAGAACGCAGATGAAATGTATAGTGAAATCTTGTCAAAACGAGTATCAGAATTAAAAGAGACAGAAGGAGAGACGGGTAGTATGTGCGAAGCATTAGAAGAATTGATGAAAGAAATGCGTCAGGAGTGCGAAATAAACGAACGCAGAAAAACGGCAAAAGCTCTTTTTCAGAGGGGAATGTCAATAAAAGAAATCGCCGAAGTCATCAGCGAAAAAGAAGCCACCGTAGAGAGTTGGTTGGAGGCTGCCGGGCGGTGAGGAAGAAAATGTAGAAAGCTGGCTGGAGGCTGTCGGGCAGTAATGAAGAGAGCGTAGAAAGTCAGCAGCAGGTTGCCAGGTGGTAATATAAGTTGACTTTAACTAACCACATGTGTTAGCTTCATAGAAGGTGAGTTAGCGTAAAGTAACCATCCCGGCACCCACCCAGGCCGATGATACCGAAATAGCAAGGTTGCATCGATTTATGTACTTATTCTATTTCTCGATGCCTATTATGCCCGATATGTAAAGTTTACGTCATCGATTTATACGCTTGCGTGGCGTGCTGCATTATGTGGAACAGTACTGCAATCATTTTATTGCGTTTAAACTGCTGGCGATCACCCGGCAGCAGGGGTGTTTGCACTGGCGGCATATCTGGTTGTGGGCGTTGTGATCCCGCTCTGGAACGGCAGAAGAGGCGGCGGCAGCGGTATGAAATTCCGTACGGAATTTGGCAAACTGAACAGTTTTGTGCTGGATTCTCTGTATGGTCTGGACGAGACGATCCAGTACCAGCAGAGCGCGAAACGTGCGGATGAGATGCAGAAGAGGTCTGACGGACTGGCGGGGATGCAGAAGAAGTTGAGCGAGATGGAAGGAAGCCAGAGATCAGTGACGAATCTGGTGATCCTGATCGCGTCTTTCGGAATGCTGTTTTTGACGCTGAATCTGTATGGACAGGGCAGTATCGGATATGACGGAGTGCTGACCTGCACGATCGCCATGATGGGCTCCTTCGGCCCGGTTGTGGCACTGTCAAGCCTTTCCAATAACCTCAACCAGACGCTTGCAAGCGGGGAGAGAGTGCTGTCGATCCTTGAGGAGAAACCGCAGGTAGAGGAAGTTGAGGGCGAGTGGATGCCTGGTGCACAGGCGTGCAGGAATGTGACTGCTGATGTGCAGAGTGGTGCAGGGCAGAGGAAGTCTGCTTTGGTAGTGGATGGTTTAAAACGGGATGCTGCCAGTGCATCTGATGGAGTGGGAGTGTCTGCGAAGCAGGATGTTGGTAATGGTGCTGCAGGATGGACATTTTCTGGCGCAGATGCGGAGTATGTGACGTTTGCATATGATAATGAAGTGATTCTGGACGATTACTCACTGGATATTTCGGCAGGAAAGATCCTGGGGATCCACGGGGCGAGCGGTTCTGGTAAATTCACACTTCTCAAGCTGTTGATGCGTTTCTGGGATGTGAATTCCGGCGCGCTCCACGTAGACGGCGAAGACGTGCGAAAGATTCCTACAAAGCATCTCCGCGACATGGAAAGCTACGTGACACAGGAGACCCACCTGTTTCATGATTCCATAGCCAACAACATCGCGATCGGCAAGCCGGGTGCAACAAGAGAGGAGATCATGGAAGCCGCCCGCAAAGCGTCCATCCACGACTTCATCATGCGCCTTCCCAAAGGCTACGACACAGAAGCAGGCGAACTCGGAGACACCCTCTCTGGTGGCGAAAAACAGCGAATCGGCATCGCCCGCGCTTTCCTTCATGACAGTCCATTCCTTCTCATGGACGAACCGACCTCAAACCTCGATTCCCTGAACGAAGGCATCATCCTCAAATCCCTCAGAGAATCCGCAGAAGAGAAGACGGTGGTTCTTGTACCACACAGGAAATCCACTATGAATGTGGCAGATGTGGTATTTGAGATGAAAGATTTCGCCCCAATATAACGCTATCTCCGGCGCTCCTACCGCCGAAGAAATAATATCCCCGCCCCGCGGAGCCTCACCCCGCGGGCGGGGATATATTATTAGAGGAAGTAACGGGCAAAATGCCTCATTTTATAGGAGATCTTGACGACTGCCGCGATAATTTGCGAAACTCTCAAAGCATGTTTCTTGTAGTTCGAATAATACAAACAAAACACACGATACAATCACTTATATCCCAACAGAAAATTTTTTTAAATTTTTTCAAAAAACCTGTTGACAATTCCGATACCCTATAATATAATATGTCTTGCGTTGAACGACATAACAAATTTAAACAACGAAATAACGAAGTGTGGCTCAGTTTGGTAGAGCGCTGCGTTCGGGACGCAGAGGTCGCAGGTTCAAATCCTGTCACTTCGACTAACGATGAAGGAATTCCTTATTTTAAGGAGTTCCTTTTTACGTTGTCATAGAAAAACAAGAAATTCTCTCTCAAATCTTTATGTCGAAATTTGCGATGACAACAATATTCCGATCTTTGCGATGACAGCCAATACCTTTGCAAGCGACCGCAAAAACTGCCGCGATGCGGGAATGAACGGATATATCCCGAAACCTGTCAGCATCAAGGACATTACGGATACTTTGAACGGAAGTATACATCAGTTATAATTTTACAGAAATCATGAGGGACGAGCGATCGTCCCTTTTGTGAAGAAAAGAGGAAAAAATGGTTACAGATCTGACAAAGGAACATCCGGATAAAACGTTATGGCGTTTTTTGCTTCCGATGATGTTCAGTGTGGCTTTTCAACAGATATACAATATTGCGGACAGTATGATCGCGGGAAGATTTGCGGGAGAGGATGCGCTGGCTGCGGTTGGGGCGTCTTACCCGATCACTGTTATTTTTATGGCATTTGCTGTGGGAATGAACCTTGGGGCATCTGTGATCGTATCGAGACTGTTTGGAGCGGGTGACCGCAAAGGCGTGAAGCGTGCTGTTACGACGGCTTTTGCCTCATCACTGAGTCTAGCTGTGATTCTGACAGTGTATGGATATTTTTTCTGCCGCAATATGATGGAATGGATCCACACGCCACAGAATATCATGCAGGACGGTGTGCTATATCTTAAGATTTATGTGTTTGGACTGATCTTTCTGATGCTGTACAATGTCTGTACAGGGATTTTTACTGCACTTGGTGATTCCAGGACGCCGCTGTGGTTTCTGCTTGGATCATCGGCAGGAAATATTGTCCTGGATCTTCTGTTTGTGGCGAAACTTCACTGGGGCGTAGCCGGTGTTGCATGGGCGACATTTATTGCACAGGGGATTTCGGCGGTGCTGGCGCTTGTTACATTGCTGGTGAGACTGCAGAAGTTTGCAGGAACGGAAAGAGTGCCGCTGTTTGACAGGAAACTTTTTGTACAGATCCTTGCAATTGCGGTGCCGAGTATTCTGCAGCAGAGTGTTTTGAGCGTGGGTAACCTTTTTGTCCAGGATATCGTAAACAGATATGGGTCAGCAGTCGTTGCAGGATATTCCGGGGCGATCAAACTGAATACATTTGCGATCAATATTTTTATGACGCTTGGTTCCTGCCTTTCGAGTTATACGGCACAGAACATTGGCGCAGGAAAACAGGAGAGGATTCCGATGGGATTTCGGACAGGGCTGAAACTTTCGGAGCTGACAGCACTTCCGTTTGTAGTCCTTTATTTCGGACTCAGCCAGCAGATGATGGGACTTTTCCTGAATGCAGAAAGCTCAGCGGCGATCCATGCGGGTGTGATGTTTCTTCGGATCGTCTCGCCGTGGTATTTCATGATCGTGGTGAAACTTATGACAGATGGGATCATCCGTGGTTCCGGGGCAATGATCTACTTTGTCATCGCGACGATTCCGGACCTGATTCTTCGAATCGGATTTGCACTGATGCTTTCGCCCAGATTTGGAAGTACGGGAATCTGGATGGCGTGGCCGTTCGGGTGGATCGCAGCAACTGTATTGACGATTATTTTCTATCGGAAAGTAAAAAATGGATATGGAATGAGAAATGCCGCTGGTCAGAAATGACTGGCGGTGTTTTTTTGTTTGTGTATTGAGAAATTGTCGGTAGTGTTTCCGGGGATTCTATGGTGGGTCTGAGTGGGAAAATAAAAAGTACGAAATGGACTACATGAAAAGAAAACTTATGAGAAAGTGAAAAAACGGATCATATGAGATTTTTGAAAAATTCCCCGACATCGCAGTGCAAAATCTGTGAGAGTGCGAGCAGTTCACTGACTTTGATGTTCATACGGTTTGTTTCCAGCTTTGCGTAAGTGCTTTTGGAGATCGGGATTCCCATGAGATTCAGACGGGCGATCACCTGATCCTGTGTGAGCTTGTTCTGATAACGCATCTGCTGAATATTCCCGCCGATGTCCAGGTCCGGTCGTATTTTCTGCATATCGTCTTCCTCATAAATAAATTTCGCAATAAAGAAAGCTCTTATGCATTGATGATATAGACGAATTCTTTTATAATGTTTCGTAATAGGGAAACATTTGTCCTGAAACGGAAAAGACATAACATAAAAAACAACACGTCTGATCCGCAGGAAAAGAAGGAGTAAATATGGGGATAGAAAATGAATTGTCACAGATATGTGCAATGATCGAGAGCGGGAAACTTTGTTATGCGGATGCGGTGTATTATCTGAATCTGATGAGAAAAAAATATGGGATCTGGGAGAAAGAGTTTCGGCAGATTTATGATGTGTGGAGCCAGAAGGGGGAACTGAGCGGAGAACTGGATCGGCACAGAGACAGAGCAGAAGATGAAGCAGATGGATTGTATCAGAGAGTTCTGGACGGATTGTATGAGATGGTGGAACTGGGAGAAATAACGCTGGAAATGATGACGGAAAATCTGTGGGAGGATGCTTATGAAACAAAAAAAGATCCATGCAGAGGTTATGTCGGTTTTTATCCGGAGCTGCCGGGCTGCATCGGATATGGGAAAGATAAGGAGATGCTTCGTGAGAATATGAAGGAATCTCTGGAGAAATGGGTCCGCGCGGGATATGAGCAGTGGCGCGAGCGATGGATCATGGGTGGATGTGAGAAACTGGAAGGTCTATTTTGAAATGGGGGTTCATATACATAAGTGATGTAAAAAATCAGGAGGATATACTTTGGCGGAATATCGACGCTTTGTGGCGTATGTATATGAATATCTGAAAGGAAAAAAGGGGAGTAACTGTGGATTCATCAGGGTAGAAGCATGGGGGAAAGTGTGCAGGATGGAGATCCATCTGCGCTGTCCGGGACTGCTTGCGGGAACGGAATGTGGTGTTTATGGGTTTGTGAGGAAAAAAGGACTGCTTGACGGCAGCAGGATCGGAAACTGCCGGACGGAAGAGGGAAAGATGGACTGTCTGCTGGAAACGGAGACGATGGCTGTCGGGCAAGGGAAGATCCCGCTTGGGGAAATGAATGGTATGGTGCTGATCCTGGAAAGTGGAGGATTCTTTGGCACAGAATGGGATGACCAGCCGATCCGGCCGGAGGACTTCCGGGTGATGCCGGAGGCACGGAAGGAGCCGAAATCTGATGGGGAATCGAAGCGTGTTGGAACGGAAGAAGGAAAGACTGATCGTGGAGGACAGGAGCAGGAAACGGAAGATGCGAAATTGATGGGAAGTCTACACAATAATGTAGAAAATGCTGGCGAGGATGAAAGAGATATAGTGGATGGAAACATAACGGAACAGAGTGCAGGTGAAGGGGCGATGAAATCTCAGGATAAATCGTCGCAGGATATGGACACTTCGCGGCCGGAAATCCATACTCAGTCCATAGAAGGGCAGGAAATCGAAGAATATCCGCGTCCACCGTATGGTCCGGTGCCGGGAGGACCGAATCGTCCACCGAAGCCACCGCGCCCACCGCATCAGCCAGGGGCAGGTCATCCGGTACCGCCGCCGATGCCGGGTCCAGGTCGCCCAGTACCACCCCCGCCGCCGCGTCCACCACACATGCCCGGGCAGGCTCGTACATCGAAGCCTATCGGTACCCCATGTGACGCATTTAACGATGGCGAGCTGACCGACTGCCGCAAGATCACCCCGGAAGAACTCTGCTTCCTGGGCCGCCGCGCCTGCATGCTGCGTAACAATCGCTTTTTACAATACGGCTACTATAATTTCGGGCATCTTCTTCTCTGCCGTAATACCTGCGGACAATGGATCCTCGGTGTCCCCGGCGGTTACGACCAGCAGGAACGCTTCATGGCGAATATGTTCGGCTTTTCCTATTTCAAAGAAAGTCCCAACATCCGCATCCCAAAAGGCAAAGGAGGCTACTGGTATCGCCTAATCGATGCCCCGAATCTCAACTCTTGAGATATTTTCCAGAAGAATCTCCCGGAAATGTTCCAGTTCTTCCAGAGAATAACTGCTGAATCCAGGCTGCAGAACCTCGTCCGAGTCTCTGTAAGCCTGGAGATAATAAGCTTTGGCACCCTTTAACCATACGCCGATCTTATGGAAATCTTCTTCGCTGTGCAGTTCGCGTACAACTGTCGTCCGGAATTCATAATCCAGTTTCCCGTGCAGCAAAAAATCAACCGTTTCTTTTACCGCATCCAGATCGGGCTTCAGAAGCCCGGTCAGGGAAGGGTAATTCTCCGGACAGGCTTTGATATCGACAGCAGCCATCTGGATGAGATCTTTTTCTGCAAGATCTTTCAAAACTTTTGGCTGCGTTCCGTTTGTGTCAAGTTTGACCGGATATCCCATCTCGCGGATTTTAACAATAAAATCTTCAAGGTCTGCACTCAGTGTCGGTTCCCCGCCGGAAATACAGACCCCTTCCAGAATCCCGGTCCGCTTTTTGAGAAAACGCAGAACTTCTTCCTCAGAAATCTCCGGCTCCTCGGAAGGATGCAGCACCAGAGAACTGTTCTGGCAGAACGGACAGCGGAAATTGCAGCCGCCAAGAAAGACCGTCGCCGCAACCCGCCCCGGATAATCAAGTAATGTCGTTTTATTTAAACCATGTATATGAGGCATGATTTCCCCTTCTTTCATCATGATATCTGATATTTTATTCTAGTTATTTTTCGTTGCTTTTGCAAGCGGATTTCTTTATACTGGATAGCAGTAACTGATTGTTACTGTTCAGAAAGCAAGTGAGTTGAAGGTTCATGGAAATCAGGAGGCAGGATGACTCTACGGGAGGTAAAACGCTTAAAGCCCCATGAAATTTAGAGGTCTGAATGACTTGACAGGAAGTAAGTTATTTAAAGGTCTACAGAAATTGGAGAGGGAAATGACTGGGAGATGAGTAAGTTATAAGGAAGTCAACAGAAGTTAGGAGTTTTGGATGACTACGGTAAAAGAAAGTAGCAACAGAGTACATAAATTCAAAAAAATGGATGGTTTGAATTGTACTTGTCTACAGGCAAGTCAATAAATTGTCCCCATGAGGATGGTCCAGAGGACACTTATTTACATGAAGGTCTTTCTACCTGAAATACCAGTGAACAGTAACAACTAATTAGAAACTCCATCAGATAAAAAAGGGAGAAATTATATTGACAGAACAGGAAAAATTCATGAAAGAAGCGATCCGTCAGGCCAAAAAAGCCCGGGCACTGGAAGAAGTTCCGATCGGCTGTGTGATCGTATACGAAGGCAAGATCATCGCAAGAGGATATAACCGCAGAAATACAGACAAGAACACCCTGTCCCACGCAGAACTGAACGCGATCCGCAAAGCAAGCAAAAAACTTGGCGACTGGCGGCTGGAAGGCTGCACGATGTACGTGACACTCGAACCATGCCAGATGTGTGCCGGCGCACTCGTCCAGTCACGGATCGATGAGGTGGTGATCGGAAGCATGAATCCCAAAGCAGGATGTGCGGGCTCAGTCCTGAACCTTCTTGAAGTAGAAGGCTTCAATCATCAGGTAAAAACCACCAGAGGCGTCCTCCAGGAAGAATGCTCCACAATGCTGTCCGACTTCTTCCGCGAACTCCGCGAAAAGAAAAAACAACGCAAAATGCTCGCAAAGCAGGAAGCACAGCAAATGCAGGAGCAGAAAACAGAGGAACAGTAAATCTTGTTTTTTGCAGAAATCGTGCTATGATAATAAACAAAGAGTGATTGCAGAAGCCGTATGTTGAACAGCAATCCGATAAACGAGGAGGAAATGAAAATGACAGTAGAAGCATTAAGAAAAGACATGGTAGCAGCCATGAAAGCAAAGGATAAAACAACCAAGGAAGCAGTATCCGCTCTGATCTCCGCAGCCAAAAAAGCAGCCATCGACGAAGGATGCCGTGATGATATTCCGGAAGCGCTGGTTGACCGCGTGATCCTCAAAGAATTAAAGACAGTCAAAGAACAGCTCGATACCTGCCCGGAAAGCCGTGAGGACCTTCGTGCAGAATACCAGGCAAGATACGATGTAATCGCAAAATACGCACCACAGCAGATGAGCGCAGAAGAGATCAAGACTTATCTGGAAGAGAAATTCGCAGAAGTTCTCGCAACCAAGAACAAAGGCCAGATCATGAAAGCTGTCATGGGCGACCTCAAAGGTAAAGCAGACGGCAAACTCATCAACCAGGTAGTAGCAGAGTTCTGCAAATAAAACACGGAATAAACAGACCGGAAACTGTCAGGTAAGAAATCCTGTAGTTCCCGGTCTGTTTGTATAAAGAAACTTCTGCCTGTAAAAAATAAAAATACTCCAATGCCATCTCTGTCATCGGAGTATGAAAGTTCTTTATTTCCGCGCGCCGCACTTCGAAATGTTCCCATGGACGTTACCTCTACAGTTAACTCGGCCCAGGCACCCTCACGGCACACAAGAGGTTCTGCTTAGTGCTGCTGCATTCCTGCCCTGACACGGTTCACAGAGTCCTGTTGCGTGAGACCCAAACGTCAACGCCACTTATAAAGGGCAGCCCCACAGGAGACAAGCCTCAGATTGGCATCACCCCTGCTGTAGCGGATTGCAGGTACAGGGCACCGCTATCTCCCCGGCTGCGCGGAATTTAAGTATAAACGATTTTTGTATACTTGTCAAGAGGGGGCAAAGTATTATATAATAGAAATCAAATTGCAGATGTTTTTTGATACAGATTTTTAAACGACTGCAAAATCTACTTTGCGTAGAAAACAATACGCAGTGAGGAGGACAATTCTATGATCAAGAGAATCGGAATGTTGACAAGCGGCGGCGACTGCCAGGCTTTAAATGCAACCATGCGAGGTGTTGTAAAGGCTCTGTCCAATACAGTGGACGACCTGGAAGTTTACGGCTTTGACGATGGATATAAAGGACTCATCTACGGCAAATACCGTATGCTGACCGTGAAGGATTTCTCCGGTATCCTGACAAGAGGCGGCACGATCCTCGGTACATCCCGTCAGCCATTCAAACTGATGCGCGTGCCGGATGAGAAGGGCCTTGACAAAGTAGAGGCTATGAAACAGACCTACTACAAACTCTGCCTGGACTGCCTCGTTATCCTTGGAGGAAACGGAACACAGAAAACAGCCAATCTGTTAAGAGAAGAAGGTCTCAACATCATCCATCTTCCGAAGACGATCGATAATGATATCTATGGCACAGATATGACTTTTGGATTCCAGAGTGCAGTAAATATCGCTACCAACGCGATCGACTGCATCCACACAACAGCAACTTCTCATGGCCGCGTATTTATCGTGGAGATCATGGGACACAAGGTTGGAAGCCTGACACTCCATGCCGGAATCGCAGGCGGCGCAGATATCATCCTGATCCCTGAGATCCCATATGATATCAAGAAAGTATGCTCCGCGATCGAGAAACGTAACAAAGAAGGCAAGCGTTTCACGATCCTCGCAGTAGCCGAGGGTGCGATCTCCAAGGAGGACGCAGAACTTCCTAAGAAGAAATACAAAGAAAAACTCGAAGCAAGAGCCAAGAAATACCCGTCAGTTTCCTACGAGATCGCAGATCAGATTAATCAGGTCATCGGAAGCGAAGTACGTGTCACTGTTCCGGGACACATTCAGCGAGGCGGCGAGCCGTGCCCGTATGACCGCGTTCTTTCTACAAGGATCGGTGCAGGTGCAGCAGAGGCCATTCTGGATGAGGAATACGGCATCATGATCGGTATCATCAATGGCAAGATCAAGAGAGTTCCGCTTGCAGAATGCGCTGGCAAACTCAAGATGGTTTCTCCGAAAGACCAGATCGTCAAAGCAGCCAAACAGATCGGTATCAGCTTCGGAGACTGAGACTAAACAATAACTGCCGCCGCGGGAGTTTTCCTGCGGCGGCTTAATGCCCGGGGATATTGACGGGAAACTGCCCGCCCGGGCAGGAAAAGGAGTACAATTATGAGTTATACTGCCCTGTACCGGAAGTTCAGGCCTGATAATTTTGCTGATGTCAAGGGGCAGGACCACATTGTGACAACGCTGACGAATCAGATCAATGCCAACCGCATCGGACACGCATATCTTTTCTGCGGAACGAGAGGTACCGGTAAGACGACTGTAGCGAAGATCCTCGCCAAAGCAGTCAACTGTCAGCATCCGGTCAATGGAAGCCCCTGTAATGAATGCGAGATGTGCAAAGCGATCCAGGCAGGAACTTCGATGAATGTGATCGAGATCGATGCGGCATCCAACAACGGTGTTGACAACATCCGTGAGATCCGGGAGGAAGTAACTTACCGCCCGACGGAGGGCAATTACAAGGTGTACATCATCGATGAGGTGCATATGCTTTCTACGGGAGCTTTTAATGCACTGCTCAAGACTCTGGAGGAGCCGCCGTCCTATGTCATCTTTATTCTGGCGACGACGGAGGCGCACAAGATCCCGATCACGATCCTTTCCAGATGTCAGAGATATGATTTCCACAGGATCTCGATCGACACGATCGCAGCCCGCCTGACAGAACTTCTTAAGGCAGAGGGCGTAGAGGCAGAGGAAAAAGCCGTCCGTTATGTGGCAAAAGCCGGCGACGGTTCCATGCGAGATGCGCTGAGTCTTCTGGATCAGTGTATTGCCTTTTATCTTGGTCAGACGCTCACCTATGACAAAGTCCTGGAAGTCCTGGGAGCCGTGGACACAGAAGTTTTCAGCAAACTTCTGCGAAAAGTCCTCGCAGGAGATGTGACCGCTGCGATCCGTAGCCTGGAGGAACTGATCGTAGGAGGAAGGGAACTGAGCCAGTTTGTAGGAGATTTTACCTGGTACATGCGAAACCTTCTCCTGGTCAAAACTTCCGACAATCCGGAAGAAGCGATCGACGTCTCATCTGAGAACCTCAAACTTCTCAAAGAAGAGAGTGAAATGACGGATATCGATACTCTGATGAGATACATCCGTATCTTTTCGGAACTTTCAAACCAGATCCGTTTCGCAACACAGAAACGAGTTCTGGTGGAGATCGCGCTGATCAAGCTCTGCCGTCCGGCAATGGAGACAAATCTGGATTCTGTCCTTGACCGTATCCGTGTGCTGGAACAGAGGATCGATGAGCGTCCGGTGCAGCAGGTCGTTGTCCAGAGTGCGGGAGCATCCGTACAGGAAGCAGCCCCGATCCCGGCAGCACCACCGCAGAAAGCCGCCCCGGAGGATCTGCAAAAGATCGTATCCGGCTGGAAGGTGATCGTCGGTCAGACGACGGCAGCTTTTAAGCAGGCACTTCTGCAGTCAATCCCGAAATACAACGGAGAGACAGGCGAGCCGATACTGTATGTAGAGTTCCAGACACCGCTCGGCAGGCTTTATCCGGATGATTCCGAGGCAAAGCAGGAACTTCAGGCGATCATTGAGAAGCAGCTTGGTAAGAGCGTCGAACTTCATATGCTTGTCGCAGAGGATCATCAGCAGACAAACCTGACACAGATCACGGTGGATCAGGCGATCCGCCAGAACATCCATATGGATGTACAGATAGAGGAAGAGCCAGGCTCATCCCTGGAGGAGTAAAGAATAAAAATTTTAAGTTAATGGAGGATTTACAATCATGGCAAAACGTGGAGGATTCCCGGGCATGGGTATGCCTGGAAACATGAACAACTTAATGAAACAGGCGCAGAAAATGCAGCGTCAGATGGAAGAAAACCAGAAAGCATTAGAAGAAAAAGAATTCACAGCAACCGCAGGCGGCGGAGCAGTAGAAGTAACCATTTCCGGTAAACGTGAAGTGACCAAAGTCAAACTTGACGAAGAAGTAGTAGATCCGGATGACATCGAAATGCTTGAAGACCTGATCGTAGCAGCTACAAACGAAGCTCTGCGCAAAGTCGAAGAAGAATCTACAGCAGTAATGTCCAAACTCACAGGAGGACTTGGTGGCTTAGGCGGAGGACTTCCTTTCTGATGGAATATTACAGCACACACATCAATAAGCTGATCGAGCAGCTGTCCCACCTTCCGGGAATCGGACCGAAATCCGCCCAGCGTCTGGCTTTTCATATCATGAATATGCCGAAGGACCAGGTAGGGCAGCTTACCTCATCCATCACAGAAGCAAGGGCAAAAGTTCGCTACTGCAAAAACTGCTGTACTCTGACCGATCAGGAACTCTGCCCGATCTGTGCAAATCCCAAGAGAGATGCAAGCACGATCATGGTCGTGGAGAACACCAGAGACCTTGCTGCCTATGAAAAAACCGGCAAATACGACGGTGTGTACCATGTACTTCACGGTGCGATCTCCCCGATGCTCGGCATCGGACCGGACGACATCCGTCTCAAGGAACTGATGCAGAGACTGCAGAAAGACGTAAAAGAAGTCATCATTGCGACAAATTCCAGCCTGGAAGGTGAGACAACGGCGATGTACATCAGCAAACTGATCAAACCGACCGGGATCAAAGTCACCAGGATCGCCAGCGGCGTGCCGGTAGGCGGAGATCTGGAATACATTGACGAAGTGACCCTGCTCCGTGCGCTGGAAGGCAGAGTCCAGCTTTGACAGATTTTCAGACAAAAAGCAGAAAGAGGTGACAGGCTTTGGCTAGAAAGAAGGCAACTTCTTCCCAGGTGGCAGAAAGGGCAGGGGTTTCCCAGGCCACTGTATCGATGATCCTCAATCGCAGAAATAATGTTTCTTTTTCGGAAGAAACGATAGAGAAGGTAGAGCGTGCCGCCAGAGAACTGGGGTACGAGCTGCCTCACCGCAAGCACAAAAACAATGGCAGGAAAGAAAAACTGATCGTTGTTTTTTGTCCTACTCTTACCAGTCCTTACTATGTCCTTCTGCTTCAGGGTATTGAATCTGTAGCAAACGAGAAGGGCTACGGCGTTTTTATCTGCAATACGCAGAGAGATGCCAGACTGGAAGAGCGGTATCTGAGGATGATCGGAAACATAGAACCACAGGGAATCATTTATACCTGCAATCCAAATCCGGATTTTCAGAAGAGAGTGGAGGAACTGGCACGCAGGATTCCTCTGGTTATCATCAGCAACAAAGAAAAGACGATCACCGTAGACGCGATCAATCAGGACAACACTATGGTAGGCAGGCTGATGGCACGCCACCTCCTGGACCTGGGACACAGAGATGTGGCGTTTATCACACCGCCCCTGACAAGGAGACAGTGGCAGCGTTCCAGGAGGATTGACGGTTTTGTCAAGGAATACGAGAAGGAAGGGCTTGGAGGACATGTCCTCATCAAAGCAGCCGATGAGTCGATCGACCGCAGGATGCCCCGTATGGATTCTGAATATTCCATGGGCTATCAGCTTACGATGGAACTTCTCAAAGAACAGCGCAAGTTTACCGCGATCGCCGGTCAGAATGACATGATGGCGATCGGTGCGATCGATGCGCTGGAGGAATCCCGGATCCGTGTTCCGAAGGATGTGTCCGTGATCGGCTGCGATGATATTTTTTATTCAGGGATCCGCAGGCTTTCGCTGACGACGATCGACCACTTTGTTGCCCTCAAAGGCAGAGATGCCTGTGATATCATCATAAGAAAGATCACGACAAATGATCAGTTTTATACAGGGCTTCAGCCAACGAGTGTTTATAACATCGAATACACACCGAAGCTGATCGTCCGCAAGACAACTGCATACGCGAGAACGACAGATGAGAAAGATAAAAAATAAAATAAATATATTGGGCTGAAATTATTATTAATAATTTAAAATCCCCTTCGGGAAACGATCAAAAAAACCATAAAATGTACTTGGATTTATACAAAATCCATTTGATTTTCACTCGAAGTTATTAATAAAATGCGAATTTATTAATAAAAAAATTATTAATAATTTTTGCCCGCCTTGACCTCAAAAAACTATCTGCTATAATGAAATCATCAAAGCGATGCTATTCAAAAACAGCAGAATTCAGGAGGAATCAATCATGAAATTTTTTATCGACACAGCCAATGTAGAAGACATCCGTAAAGCAAATGACATGGGAATCATCTGTGGTGTTACCACAAATCCGTCCCTGATCGCAAAAGAAGGAAGAGACTTCAACGAAGTGATCAAAGAGATCACATCTATCGTTGACGGACCGATCAGCGGTGAAGTTAAAGCTACCACAACAGACGCAGAAGGAATGATTGCAGAAGGACGTGAGATCGCAAAGATCCATCCGAACATGGTAGTTAAGATCCCTATGACAGTAGAAGGACTGAAAGCAGTCAAAGTTCTTTCCAAAGAAGGAATCAAAACAAACGTTACTCTGATCTTCACAGCTAACCAGGCTTTACTTGCTGCAAGAGCAGGTGCTACCTATGTATCTCCGTTCCTTGGAAGACTTGATGATATTTCCACAGACGGACTTCCGCTGATCCGTCAGATCGTTGAGATGTTCGAAGTAGCAGGAATCACAACAGAGATCATCTGTGCAAGCGTTCGTCATCCAATCCATGTAACAGAGTGTGCTCTTGCTGGTGCAGACATCGCAACAGTTCCATACAAAGTTCTTGAGCAGATGACAAAACATCCTCTGACAGACGCTGGAATCGAGAAGTTCCAGAAAGACTACAAAGCAGTATTTGGTGAATAATATAAAGTTACTGTTCACCCCGTTCACAGTAACTTGGTCAAAATCCATTCCAAATCACCTATGGTGATGGGATTTTGCCCTGTATGTCTCGGGATTTTGCCATATTCATGGAAAAACACCCTGTGAACAGTAACAATATAACAATACATATCGCTTGACGAATGCTGGAATTGGTTGTAGCATGAGTCTGTTGTAAACTAATAAAAGGAGAAATAATCATGGAGAAATTAGAGCTTCAGAAGATTGCGAACGAAGTCCGCAAAGACATCGTGACCGCAGTTCATGCTGCAAAAGCCGGCCATCCGGGCGGATCTTTATCAGCAGCAGATTTATTCACATACCTGTATTTTCAGGAAATGAACATCGATCCGAAGGATCCTAAGAAAGCTGACAGAGACCGTTTCGTACTGTCCAAAGGACATACAGCACCGGGACTTTACTCTGCACTTGCTGAGAGAGGATATTTCCCGAAAGAAGACCTTAAGACACTTCGTCATCTCGGATCTTATCTGCAGGGACATCCGGATATGAAACACATCCCGGGTGTTGATATGACAAGTGGATCTCTTGGACAGGGAATCTCCGCAGCAGTAGGAATGGCACTTTCCGCAAAACTGAGCGATGAATCTTACAGAGTATATACACTTCTTGGTGATGGCGAGATCCAGGAAGGTCAGGTTTGGGAGGCAGCTATGTTTGCCGGATTCCGCAAACTGGACAACCTGGTAGTGATCGTGGACAACAACGGACTTCAGATCGACGGTAAAGTTGACGAAGTATGCTCTCCATACCCGATCGACAAGAAATTCGAAGCATTTAATTTCCATGTGATCAACGTTGCAGATGGAAATGACATGGATCAGCTCAAAGCTGCATTCGATGAAGCAAAAGCAACCAAAGGAATGCCGACTGCGATCATCATGAAGACAGTCAAAGGTAAAGGCGTATCCTTCATGGAAAACCAGGCCGGATGGCATGGCAAAGCTCCGAATGACGAGCAGTATGCACAGGCAATGGAAGATCTGGAGAAAGTAGGTGAAGCATTATGTCAGAAGTAAAGAAAATCGCTACAAGAGCAAGCTACGGCGCAGCTCTGGTGGAACTTGGTAAAGAACATGAGGGTCTTGTTGTTCTGGACGCTGACCTTGCTGCAGCTACTCAGACAGGAATGTTCAAGAAAGAATTTCCAGAGCGTCACATCGACTGCGGTATCGCAGAGTGCAACATGGTAGGAATCGCTGCAGGTCTTGCAGCTACAGGTAAGGTTCCGTTTGCCAGCACATTTGCTATGTTTGCAGCAGGACGTGCTTACGAGCAGATCCGTAACTCCGTAGGATATCCGCATCTGAATGTCAAGATCGGTGCAACTCATGGTGGAATCTCCGTTGGTGAAGACGGTGCAACACATCAGTGCTGCGAGGATTTCGCTCTTATGAGAGTTGTTCCTGGCATGGTAGTTATGTCCCCGGCAGATGATATCGAAGCAAAAGCTATGGTAAAAGCTGCTTATGAATACGAGGGACCAGTTTATATGAGATTCGGTCGTCTGGCAGTGCCGGTGATCAACGACAACCCGGATTACAAATTTGAGATGGGTAAAGGTATCGTTCTCCGTGAGGGTAAGGACGTTACGATCGTTGCAAACGGCCTCTGCGTAGCAGCTTCCCTTGAAGCAGCAGAGAAACTGGCAGCAGACGGAATCGAAGCCAAAGTTATCAATATCCACACGATCAAACCTCTTGACGAAGACCTGATTGTTGCAGCAGCAAAAGAAACCGGCAAAGTTGTCACAGTAGAAGAACATTCTATCATTGGCGGACTTGGCGGCGCTGTATGCGAATGCCTTGCAGAGAAAGCTCCTGTACCGGTAAAACGTATCGGTGTCAACGACAGATTCGGTGAATCCGGACCGGCAGTTGCTCTTCTTGAGAAATATGGTCTGGATGGAGAAGGTATCTACAAACAGGTCAAAGAATTCGTCTAAGATCTGAGATCTGTTACAGGAATCATTTCGAGGATTCCCTGAACGATCGTGTCCGCGAGGAAAACGACCGTAGACAGGCGAGTCGTCTGGAGCGTGAGCTGTTCAAGCACACCGGAGACATTGACGATCCCTGTAATATGAATATGGCCGACTGACGGCAGCTGTTTATGAATTGCGGCACCTGGGTAAAGTGCACCATTTGCGATGGTCACATAACCCAGGTGCTTTTTTTGTCCCAGAGAAGCGTCTATAGCAACGATCAGAGCCTCTGGATGACGTTTTCGGATGAAGGAATACATGGCAGTGAGGTTCAGGGCGTGAACGGGTTGAAAAAGCGTTCCGTAGACTGTGAAATCTGGTGTGGAACAACTGCTTAATTTCTGACCGACAAAAGGTCCGAGACAGTCACCTGTAACCCTGTCTGTTCCAATGCAGAGAAAGACAAGTTCCGACCACTTTTCCTGGTGATCGAGAATACACTGTTTCAAAGTGTGAGAGATCCGAAGTACCGAATCCCTCTGACTGGCATTAATATAAAAAGTCATAAGAAAATCCTCATAATTTATTTTTGATCTGAGATTCCGGCTATATTTTCCTGTTTCATTGTATCCCGGTTCGTTCTGAATTATGCAGATGCAGAATCTGTCGTTAAATTTTGAGAAAAGGCTCTTATATTATGCCAAAATCCGCGGTTTGGATATGCTATCCTGATGCCTGAAGGGGTGATAGGATATGATAGAAGTCATTTATAAGGATGAGAAACAGGAGGTAAATGACGGAGAAACAGGGTGGAACCTGCCGAAGAATATACGTCAGATCGGACTTGCCGGGGAGAATTACAGGATCTATATAGAGGATTATGTCTATACATTCCTGCACAGGGCGGCACAGGCGAAGTGCCAGCAAGAAGAGGACAGTGGTATTCTGGCAGTTTTTCTCGGAGAGAACCGGTGGCAGTCCGGAACGGGGTATACATTTATCAGGGGAGCACTTCTGGCAGATGCCGGGGAGATCACAGAAGAACATATCGAGATCACGCAGAATATGTGGCAGAAGATCCACGAAGAACAGGAGAAATATTTTGAAGGGCAGGAGATCGTAGGATGGTTTCTGGCAAGGCAGTCATTGCCGATGGTGGTTTCTGAATTGATTGGGAAGGTGCACAGGAACCAGTTCGGCGGTGAGAAGATCCTGATGCTTATGGATACGGCAGAACAGGAAGAAGCTTTTTTTCGATACGAAAATAATTTCCTGGTGAGACAGAGTGGATATTATATCTATTATGAAAAAAATACCCAGATGCAGAATTACATGCTGGAAAAGAATCCTGAGATCCAGGAAGAGTCACAGGAAACCGTTCAGGATGATGCTGTCAGGGCATTTCGATCACTGATTCAGAAAAAGAAGAAAGAAGAACCTGAGGAAACAGAAGAGAAGACTTCTGTTTTTTCTTATGCGGCGACGGCGTGTATCGTGCTGGCACTTGCAGTGGTCGGTGTGCGCTTTTACCGGAATTATCAGGTGGGGCAGAACATTGAGGGAGAGACAAGGACTGCTTCTGCGGATATCATGCAGGAGACGGAGATTACACAGATTCCTGCCGCGTCTGTGCAGCAGGTGACACCGACTTCCTGGGCGGAGTTGACAGAAAGTCCGAAGATAACGCCGACAGCAGAGCCGACGCTCATTCCAACTGTTACGATCAGCGCAGAAGAGGCGCAGATCTACAAGGAAGAATCTGATACCAGGAAAGCACAGCGGCGGATCCAGCAGAAGAAGCAGAATGAAGAAGAGAGCACAGGACAGGATAACTCAGGTCAGGCCAGTTCAGATCAGGACAGCGAGACAACATCTGCAATGCAGACACGGGGCTCTTATACGATCCGTCCGGGAGATACTTTGTACCAGATCAGCATCGAAAATTATGGAACCATGGACAAAGTTGCTGACATCTGCCGCGCAAACGGTATTTCTGAGAACGAGATCATTTATCCGGGACAAATAATTGTATTGCCCTGAAAAGTTTGCTATAATCGGCATGTAACACAAAATAAATGATCACATAAGGCAAGGGTTAAAATGTTGAATATCCTAAAGAATCTGAAAAGAAAACGAAAAAAGAAGAATTCATTTGTGCACCGTGGTACGGTGATTACGATAGGTGTGATCGCGGCTGTGGCGGCACTTGTTTATTTTTATGTAGAGAAACGAAGCTATCATGATTATGAGATCCTTCAGACGAGCGAACAGGAGGACGTGGTTTCTACAGGCTATGAGGAGATGGCAAATGGAATTCTGCGCTACAGTCCGGATGGAGCTTCTCTGGTGAATAGCAGCATGGAGGCATACTGGAGTGTTCTGTATGAGATGAAGAACCCTGTTGCGGACATTAAGGGTGACAGAGCTGTTGTCGCAGATCAGGACGGCACATTGATCGAGATCTTTGACAAGGATGGTGAGACAGGAAGTGTGACGACATCTTATAATATTGTCAAGGCGAGGGTTTCCTCACAGGGAATGGTTGCTGCTATTCTTGATGGCGGGGATGCTACCTGGATCAATTTCTACAGTTCCGATGGTACGCTGATCGCAGAAAACCAGACACATGTTGCTGATCCGGGATATCCGATGGATGTGGCGATTTCGGACAACAGCGAGATCATGATGGTGACATATCAGTTTGTTGAGGGAAGCCAGACGACAAGTTATGTAGCCTTTTATAACTTTGGCGATGTGGGACAGAGTGAAGATGACCATATCGTAAGCGGCTATACTTATGAGGGCGTTGTGATCCCGCAGGTGGAATATATTGACGCAACCAGATCTGTGGCACTCAAGGACAATGGATTCACGACTTATTCTGGAGCCCAGATCCCGAAGGAAGGCACAACAGTAGAAGTTAAGAAAGAAATCGTAAGCACATTTTTTGATGAAAATACGATCGGCCTTGTATTCAAGAGCGGAAACAAAGACAAACAGTACAAAATGCAGGTATACAGCATAGATGGAACTCTCCGCTTCGAGAAGGAATTCAATGTTCCATATACAACGATCAAGATGAGTGATGGATGTATTCTTATGTACAACAGTTCTCAGATCTGCGTCATGAACAGCCGTGGAGTAGAACGTTATAATGGAACCATTGACGGTACAATCAACAACTTCTTCAAGATCGGCTGGAATAAGTACATGCTTGTGCTGGACAACGGTGTCAATGTGATAAAACTTAAATAAGGAGCAGCAGATGAATGTGACATGGCTTGGAATTGTTGTTTTGGCCATATTGATATTATGTGTATGGAGAGGATACAGTCGGGGATTTATCAAAGAAATCGTTTCTTTTTTCTTTGTGTTCCTTTCGCTTTCTCTTGCATGGGCGATCAATCCATATATAAATG
>NZ_QTWS01000069.1:5903-7508 GCF_003461245.1 Blautia sp. AF19-10LB | reverse complement strand
GAAACCGGAAGCAGCCGAACAAAGACTTGCCAATCTTTTATCCGAAGTTATGTATGAGGGTTCTGAATCGGTATAGTAAGATAATCGGAGTTATGATACAATGAGCACAAGCGAGTCAAGCTGTTTACAGATTTGACGAGCGGCGAATTGGCTTATGGACTTGTCCATAAGATGCCTACACGCAAGAAGCATTTCAGCAGTTCCGATTGTCTGATATCGAAAGGAGACATACGATTATGGCAAAAGGATCTGTTAGAAAAAAAGGAAAGAAATGGTACTATCGCTTCTATGTAGAGGACGCAAGCGGAAAAATGGTTCAGAAAGAATACGCCGGAACCGAAAGTAAAAGTGAGACGGAAAAGCTTCTCCGCAAAGCACTGGAAGATTATGAAAATAAGAAGTTTGTCGCAAGGGCAGAAAGCCTTACGGTAGGAGAACTTCTGGATATGTGGGCGGAAGAAGAACTGAAAGCCGGAACACTCAGCAATGGCACAGTGGAAAATTATCTTGGTGCAATCCGATGTATCAAAAAACACCCGATTGCAGACCGAAAGTTAAAAACAGTTACCGCTGAACATTTACAGAGTTTTCTCGACCTGCTTACATTCGGTGGCGAGTTTCCGGATGGAAAAGTGCGAAAAGGATATAGCAAAGATTATATCCATTCTTTTTCCGCAGTGTTACAGCAGTCTTTCCGTTTTGCAGTATTTCCAAAACAGTTAATCAGTTTCAATTCAATGCAATATATCAAGCTGAAACGACAGGCAGAGGAAGTTGACCTCTTTTCTGATGATGAGGTAGAAGAAGGTACACAGCCGATTTCACATGAGGATTACGAGCGGCTTATCAAGTATCTGGAAAAGAAAAATCCACCTGCAATTCTGCCGATTCAGATCGCATATTATGCAGGACTTCGTATCGGGGAAACCTGTGGTCTTACATGGCAGGACATCAACCTTGAAGAACAATGCCTGACCATAAAACGCAGTATCCGTTATGACGGAACGAAGCATAAAAATGTGATTGGAACAACCAAGCGAAAGAAAGTAAGGATTGTTGATTTTGGAGATACACTGACTGAAATATTGAAAGCAGCAAGACGGGAACAACTGAAAAGCCGGATGCAGTACGGGGAACTTTACCACCGCAACTACTACAAAGAGGTGCATGTAAAAAACAGGGTGTATTATGAATACTATCACCTTGACGGAACGCAGGAAGTCCCGGCAGATTATAAAGAAATATCCTTTGTCTGCCTCAGACCGGATGGTAGTCTGGAACTGCCGAGTACACTCAGCATTGTATGCAGATCAGTGTCAAAAAAACTGGAAGGATTTGAAGATTTCCATTTCCACCAGTTACGTCACACCTACACCAGCAATCTGCTTTCCAATGGGGCTGCACCGAAAGATGTACAGGAACTGTTAGGACACTCTGATGTCAGTACCACAATGAATATTTACGCTCACTCAACAAGAAAAGCAAAGCGGGATTCCGCAAGACTTCTTGATAAAGTAGTGAGCAATGCTTAACTAAAAATTTCCCTTATTTCCCTTGCGGATTCCGCATAAGGGCAAAAATAAGGGAAAATACATATCATTTCAC
>NZ_QTWS01000069.1:0-5893 GCF_003461245.1 Blautia sp. AF19-10LB | reverse complement strand
GCAAAAATAAGGGAAAATACATATCATTTCACTATCTAAGAGGCTGTAAGCCTTGAAAAATAAGGAAAGTTCAGGAAATCTCTCCACAAATTCCGATTTGATAAAACCATTATACCTTTTTCCAGGCATCCTGTCACCTATAATCATCAGATCAGAACCTGTCAAAATCCTCCTGTGTGGCAACCTGTCTCCATCCTTTATACTCATCATTCCTGCTTTCCACAAACATATCATTCACCATCCCGATAGTCAGCAGATCCAGATCCCGGATGGAAATCCCCAGCTGCACACACCGGAGAAGAAACAGGGGAGTTGTCATTTCACGGTCTGTTGCATGAAGTTTTTTTAGCCTCCACATCCGTCCTGATGTTCATTCCCCACAGCTCGATCAGCTTCGGCAGAACCTGGTAAATACTGAACGTGTTGAACTCATCCAGCCAGTCCTCCGGATTATCCGGAATGGATGGATCCGCATGTTTCGCCATCACATAAGCAATGTTCTCAAACATCTCAAGGGAAAACAGATCCAGTGAGGACTTTTCCGGATCCCCATCCCCGATACTCTTTTCCAGAACAGATAAATCCTTGTAGATATCCCTCTGGAACTTAATCCTGTAAATACGCGGAATGGCGGCCGATGCCTTAAAAGCAACCGCCTTCCCGTCAATCTCAATCTTCTTCATCATGCTCATATCTGAATCTCCTCAGCTCAGTGCTTTTCCATTTCCTGTAGCATCCACAACAGACTTTCCACCATTATCAGCCTGCAAAGAAGCCGGATCCGCAGCCGGCAGATACACCGCCTTGTACCAGTCTGCATAAACAGTTGTATCCGTAGTATCTCCTGTCTTCGCCTTCACCTTTCCATCCGACAGCGGCGTAGCCTTGACAGTCAGCGTTTCCGTCTGCACTTCCTTCTTCTCCTCGTTGGTCTTGCCCTCAATCTTCGGACGGGAAGCCGAACAGTTATACATCACGTGGCGGATATGGCGCACATCCCCGTCAAACTCAAAAAGCAGGGCAAACAGTGCCAGTTCTGCATCCGAGTTTTCAATCAGAACACCCTTGGCATCCAGCTTTTCCCTCAGCACATCTGTCCTGAAACTCTCCGGAATCAATGCAAGCTCCAGATCACCGTCATAACCCATATTGTTGTTGATCACATAATACGCAATACCGTCCGCATAAAAATTCTCCGGCTCCCCGTTGGCATCCAGGGACAGTGATACGGATCCCGGAAGCGGCACCGGTGCTGCATAGGACACCGCCCCGTCCTCCCCGATCGTCAGTAATGCGTAATGCGCATTTTTCAGGTTATACTTTACCTTGTTATTCTTATCAGACATATTATCCCTCCATCATTTAACAAATCATTACAGTTCCATACTGTACAGTACCTCATACAGCTTTTCGCTCTGGATCCAGACCTCCGACTTATTATAAAAAATCCCGGCATCATCCAGAACTGTTTCCACCAGAGCTTCTGCCCCGGGATCCTTCCGGTCCGTGTAAAGTTCTATCCTCACTTCACTGATCCGGAAATATACCCGCCCGTCTGCCGAAAAATTATCACTGCCAGGAAGCAGATAGCAGATAAACGGCGGATCTGGGCTTTCCCCTTCCGCAAAATGGTCATAAGCAAAAGGAAAACCAGTCTTTTCCAGCATCCCTGCCAGTTCTTCCAGTGTCATATGCTTTCACCTCCCGCCATCACCTCAGTGCCTTCTCCATTTCCCGTTCCAGAGTCTGCGCAGCCCGTTCCTCCGCAGGTGCAATATGGGGAAATGCCCTTGTCCTGCCGCCTTTTCTCAGCGCATGGCCGAACTCCAGCAGATGGGCCAGCTGGTACCTGTTTCTGAAATACACCACGATCTCCATTGCATTTGCAGTTTCCTTCGTGGTCTTCGCCGCCCAGCTCTTTGCGTAGGCACCAGTCTTCACGGGGGCATTCTCCTGTATATCCTTCCTTGCCTGTGTCCCTGCCTTCTTTACCGCCTTTTTCATATCATCCGCCGCAAGCTGTGCATACTCTTCCAGCCCTTCCATGATCACATCTGCCATCTGGCTGACTGTACACCTGTCCCCTGCCATGCTCTCACCTCCGGACCTTCCTGCATGTGAATTTCAGACACTTCTTCTTATAATTCAGATGGTCCACACTCACAATGTCGTACACCTGATCACGAAACAGAATCCTGTGGGTAACAGACCGGATACCTGCAGTCTTTTTACAGTACCGCACAGTCACAGTCATTCCCACATCCTCCACCACAGTCCCTGCAGTTTCCGCTTCCCTGGAACTGGCAAGCCCCTCACCGCCTATTGTCGCAAAACAGCTGTAATCCTCTGTCCACTCATTCCTGTGATTCCCGATCCCGTCCTTCACAACAGAACACTTCTGAAAAATCACCTTTTCATTCATCAATGCAATATTCAAAACAACCACCTCAGAACCCCGGTTTCCTCACTCCAAACAGCAGGCACCGCAGATCCATCACCAGCTGATGGTGATCCGCTTCCTCCCTGTGTTCATACAGATAGGCAGCCGCATACTGCACGGCAATCTTCGTCCCCTGCAGATCTTCAAACTCATCCTCATCCGTGATCCTTGCCACGTCCATGCAGATCTGCTGCCCCTGTTCGATCAGATCAGAAAGCAGCACATCATCATCGTCAAAATCCACCCGCAGGTAATTCTTCATTTCCTTTACTGTCACAACCAACTGCATCACCTCAAAAGCAGAACTGGCAGGTCTGCTTTTTCCTGCCAGTTCCCATGTTTTTCTATTAGTCAGCTTTCAGTTTCATGATCTGCACAGCTTCCGGAAGAACCAGTTTTCCGTCCACACGTTCCTTTGCAACAAAACCGATCATTCCGTTGCCTGCAAACAGTTCATTCAGCTGCTTAAAGGATCTGTTTCCACGGTCACCAATGTTGTAATAACTGTAATCCCCAAAAGCGATACCGTCCTTCGGTGCATAGGCAGAAGTCTCCACCTTATATCCCAGAATCCTGTCCGGTTCTCCTGCCTGATAAGCCGGCTGCCAGATATAAGCACCGTTATTGTCCTTCAGCTTTCTAAGGGAAGGCAGTGTTGCATCATTCATGATAAAGGATGCATTTTTACGGTACGGACGTTTCAGGCCATACACCAGATCCAGCATGTCATCTGATTTCAAAGCTGCAGCCAGCGTATTCAGCAGATGTCCGCCGCCTGTTCCGTCAAAAATACCGGTCGGCTTCCCTGTTCCGTTTCCGTTCAGGAAGGCATCCTCTTCCGCATTGGCAAGTGCTTTTCCAAACTGGACAATAATGTAATTTTCCAGATTAAAGGCATTGTCATAAAGCAGTTCCTCCGTTACCTTAATCGCCACATGAAGCTTATGTGCATCCAGGATCTTCTGGTCAAAAGTCGCATCCCCGAAAGTCAGCGCCCCGCCTTCCTCAATCCAGCTTGCCGCCGGCTTGGTGGCCGCAATATTGATCTTATGCTCCCCGGAAGTCACGATTCTTGTGGCAAGACGGCGCATGATATTCTCTTCATTCAGAACATCAACCAGTCTTCTGTCATACTCTTCCGGAACCAGATAACCGCCATCGGCATCCACGCCCTCCTGAAGTGTATTGGAAACCTGACGTAAGTTGCTTCTCAGTGCATTCAGCATTGCCCTGCGGTATTCATCAGAAGCACGTCCTGTCTTTGGCTCACCCTGGCCGCCTGCATAAGGCTTCCCGGTCAGCGGCTGGTTTACCGGCTGGTTCAGGTTCTTTTCCATTTCCTTAGCCTTGCGGTGGCGGTCAATCGCCTTTGTCAGATCCTCAATCTCCGCTTCCATCCTCTCATAGGCAGCACTGTCCTCCGCAGACAGCACCCCGTTTTCATTCTCATGGGTATCCACAAAATTCTTTGCTGCTTCCCATACCTTAGCTCTCTTCTCCATTAATTCCTGAATCGTCATAATCCGTATCCTCCTCAGATATATTTTTTAATAAAATTTAAGCGTTCACGCAGATCATCCGCAGAACGCCCTGTAACGTTCGTATTCACTTTCGCTTTCTTTCCATAACAGCCTGCACTCTGCTCTGCCACATATTTTGCAGTAATTTCTTCCTTTTCATTCTGGTATCTGATTTTCAGTTTCTTAATCTCCTCATCCATAAATGCTTTTTTTGCTTCCTGCTCCTGTGCTTTATTCACATCCGGCGTGATAATCAGCTGACCATTTTCACATTTCACCTGCACATAATCCCCAAGATGAAATCCCAACTCTTCCAGCCATTTTCCTTTTAATGTAATCGCCGGAACTGTCTCATATTTATAACCGCTCTGTCCACAAACCTTAATATTTCTTACGTTTTTCTTTGCCATAGAATTGACTCCTTTCAGACTTGACTAATAGATTTTTAGATAAAAAGAAAAAGCCGCTGACACGTTATCTTCTAACGCATCAACAGCTTCTGTCTTGCTTTGTTTCAGTGTATTATTCGGTTTTATTTAGGCTCTTTACCATCTTTAATACGGTAGTAATCATCCATATCCACGCTGAGTTTTACCGTGGTATCTGGTTTTCGGTTGCTCAAGAGGCACACAGTCTCAACGGTGCTTTCGTTGTCCCAACAAAGTTCCTGTGTCTCCCTGTCTCCAAAATACACCGGAAAACGGAACTTTATGTGCTTCAGGAATCTGCCATCTGGCTGCTCCTGCTCGTAAATGTCCACCTGTTCTACAAAGCTGTTAAGAAATTCTTTCTTCTCCAGGTCGGTGAACTTATCATATAGTTTATCAAAATATAAAAGAAATTGATAGACGTTTTCTTCTGATATTTTCTGTTGCCGGATATTCAGCAGGCGATTCTTGACTTCTTCTATACTGTTCTCCACGCCTTCAATTTCATCATATAGACGATATAAGCGTGTCTCCATATCCTGATATTTCTTTTCATAAAATTTATCCATGATATCCAGACTATCCATCTGCTGTCCAAGTCTTGCTTTTGCTCCGGTCAACTGCTTGTGCTGCTTTTCCAATCTTTCAACCTCTTTTTCTATTTCTTCTGTATCTATTCTTGAACCGATTTTATTCAGAATTGCTTCTTCAAATTTCGGATTCTTCACCAGCTTCCGAATAACTTCTTCCACTGCATTGTTAATCTTCTCCTCACTCCATTGTTTACGATATCCACATTTATGACCGTCTACCAGACGACGATGTTTACAGGCATAATAGAAATAATCCTTATATAAGGTTCCGTCTTTCTTTTTCTTTCGGTTCACGTTCCCATACATACCGCTTCCACATAACGGACATCTCAATATTCCAGATAAGATATGCTCATAATCCAGACTATGCGTCTTTTCATATTTCACACCTGTTTTTTCCCGTTTTTGATGTGCCAGCTCCCAATCTGTTTCTGAAATAATCCCTTCGTGGATACCATCGTGCAGCATATAATTTTCCTGTTTTACAATGCGATATTCATTTCTTGTTCCAGAAACTTTCTCGTTCTTCCTTCGTCCATAAGCCAACTTTCCGCAGTATACCGGATTATCCAGAACGCCTTTTATAAAGGAAGAAGCAAATGCGTCCAGTGTGTTATTTTGTCGCTTTTTCTTTTTATATCCATGCTGGTTCAGCCATGCAGCAATCGCAGAGATTCCCATATTAGTATGAATAAATTTGTCATAGATCAGACGAATAATCTCTGCTTCATCCTCTGCAATCTGCAATTCTCCATTTACCAATTCATAGCCATATGGAGCAAATCCACCGTTCCATTTTCCTTCCCTGACTTTCTGCTTTCGTCCTTCCATTGTCTGAACAAGGATATTCTCCCGTTCAATCTCTGCCACCGCAGACAGAACAGAAATCATCAGCTTTCCACTATCTTTTGA
>NZ_QTWS01000068.1 GCF_003461245.1 Blautia sp. AF19-10LB | reverse complement strand
GGAAGTGTGGTAACACATGGAGCTGACTGCTACTAATAGGGTGAGGGCTTGACCAAGAAAAGCATGGTCAATTGATTCAGAAATGTCAACATGTATGTGGTTTTGAATATACGAAAAGAAGAAGCTAGAGCAAAATTCGCTCTAGCTTTTTTTTAATTCTCTTTTTCCCCTTTTCCTCCAATTTCCCCCAACCCACAGGGCGGCGCAAAGCACGCCCGTCCCCACACTAAAGCCGCGTGGCCAAGAAGGGGGAGTCTGAGGGGAAACTTCGGCCTTCGCAGACTCCGAGATACCTTCCCCCTCAGGATTTCGCCGGATGCGCCAGCATCCATTTAAATAAAATAAAACAAATAATCACCGACAACAACGACCCACAAGCCGTCGCAATCCCCATCGGAAACAACGTATCCGGAAACCACAACGAAGTCAGATACACCCCTGGTATCCTCACCAGGAGAATCGACATGATATTATGCAGGAAAGAAAATCCCGACCTTCCATAAGCACAAAAATACCCACTAAAACAAAAATGAACCCCCGCAAAAATACAATCAAAAATATATCCCCGGATATACTGACTTCCCAGCACAACAACCGTCGCATCCGAAGTAAACAACGACACCACAGGTCCCGCAACAAACTGTATCACAACAGCCACGATCACCCCAAATCCAGCCGCGATCAAAATCCCATAACGAAGCGTCCTCGAAGCACGCTCATGCTTCCGCGCCCCAATATTCTGTGCACAAAGAGCAGAAACCGTAGAAAGCATAGAAGAAGGAACCAAAAACAAAAAGCTGATGATCTTCTCTACGATCCCCACAGCCGCCGCCGTATCCAATCCACGTCGATTGGCAATAACCGTGATCACAATAAAAGCAACCTGGATAAATCCATCCTGCAGCGCAACCGGAATGCCAATATTCAGAATTTTCTTCATAAATCTATGATCCGGACGAAAATCCTTCCGCGACAAAGAAATCCCGGTTTCCTTTTTCATGATCACGATCAGTGCAATGACCACACTCACAAGCTGCGACAAAGTAGTACCAAGCGCAGCCCCAACCGGACCAAGGTGTAAATATCCCATAAACAGATAATCCAGCCCGATATTCACCACACACGCAATTGCAATAAAATACATCGGACTTTTGGAATCCCCGATCCCACGAAAAATCGAACTGATAATGTTATACGCCGTAATACATGGAATCCCAATAAAACACACCGTAAGATAAGCCACAGTTCCAGTTACCGCTTCCAAAGGGGTAGACATCACAGATACAATTGGATGAACAAGAAGAAGCAGGATCACCATCAGCCCAACAGCAACAGCCATAAACAAAGCAACCGTGTTTCCAATCGTTCTGGAAGCACTTTTTTTGTCCCTGGCACCGATTGCCTGTGCAATGGTAACCGTAGAACCCATGGCAAGGCCGACGATCATAACAGTGATCATATGCATAACCTGGCTGCCGATCGAGACAGCAGTAGTACTCGCGATCCCCTCAAACTGACCAATGATAAAAAGATCAGCCATGCCATATAAAGTCTGTAGAAAATAAGATAAGAGATATGGCAGTGAAAAATAAATGATATTTTTCAGAACACTGCCGGAAGTAAGATTTTTTTCCATAAAATTATTGACTCCTTTCCATCTGATTTTAAACATTACAATGGTTGTAGAGTCAATAACTTTTTTACATTACCGCTTTAAATTTACGAATACTGATATAATAACTGACGACAAGAAGCACCGTCGCTCCCGTCCATGCGGCAATCTCCGCATAAAAAATCCCATTCTGTCCGACAAGTTTCGGAAGCAGCAGAGCAACACCAACCCGGACAAAAAATTCCACAACACCACTCAGCATAGGAATCATCGTATTTCCAAGCCCCTGTAGCGCAGAACGGTAAACATACAGGAAATACAAAATGCAGAGGCAGGAAGCCATAATGGACAGATAATGCCATGCAATGGCAAGCACCTGTTCCGTCTGTGCCGGGTCACCGGAAATAAACATAGAGAGCAGTGTTTTTCCAAAAAGAAACATCATGATACTGATAAATGCTGAAGTCAGAAATGCAAGAAAAGCACTGGCATGCACACCTTTTTTGATACGCCCGATCTTACCTGCACCAAGATTCTGCCCAACATAGGAAACCACTGCATATCCATAGGAGATCGCAGCCATCTCCAGAACACCATAAAGCTTATTCGTTGCAGTAAATCCGGCAACAAACAGAAATCCATATCCATTGATCACAAACTGTACAGCAAGACCGCCAACAGAAATGATCACATCCTGAAACAGGATCGGAGCGCCGAGTCCAAGAAGTTTCCGGTTCAGTCCCGGCACATGTTCAAAATCACTTCTGGAAGTATGTACAATATCGATTTTTTTCACCACAACGAAACAGTACAGAGCAGAAAAAGCCTGAGCAGTAACCGTAGCAAGAGCAGCACCGGCTACACCCCAGTGAAGCCCGGCAACAAAAACAAGATCCAGGACCACATTGATAACAGAAGCAATGAGCATAGCGATCAGAGGCGTTCGGCTGTTGCCAAGAGCACGCAGCACGGAGGCAAAAATATTATAGGCGGCAACGATCGGAATTCCGCAGAAAACGATCCTGAGATAGATCAACGACATCCCAATAATATTATCCGGTGTATTCAAAAGCACCAGGATCCATCTGGCAGCAAGCTGACTGACGATCAGAAGCGAAACAGCAGTGACCGCTGTAAGCAGATAACTGTGTGCAACTGCTTTCTTAAGGTCACTCCATTTCCGGGCACCATAATGCTGCGAGATCAGAATAGAAAACCCCTGTGTAACTCCGGTAGAAACGCCGAGTACCATCCACATGATCCATTCCACCGCACCAAGGGCAGCCAGAGCCTGAACCCCGGCAACCTGTCCGACAACGATCGTATCCACCATCGTATACAACTGCTGAAAAATATTCCCCAGCATCAGCGGCACTGCAAAAAGCAGGATCAGCTTCGCCGGGGAACCCTTCGTCATATCACGAACCTGATCTGACATAAAAAATCCTCCAATACATAAAAATAAAATCCACTTGCATCTGTCCTATTTTCACACGAACAGGCAACACTGTCAACTATAAGAACAGATGATTTTTCAGAGCGGCAAATAAGGTATGATCGCTCTGAAATCCTCCGGCAGTGTTCCGGTCAACCTGATCTCATTTCCTTCAAATGGCTGCCGGAAGTATACCTTCCAGGCATGGAGAGCAGTGCGGGCAAAAGATGGCTGTACAGAAAAATTGTCCAGCTTTTGCTCATAGTACAAAGTATCGCCCAGAAGCGGATGCCCAAGTGCTTTCATATGGACACGGATCTGATGCGTGCGGCCTGTATCCAGGCGGAGAGATACCAGTGACCAGTTTGCTGCACTGTAAAGCGTACAGTAATGCGTAACTGCGGGCAGCAGAGAAGCATCAGTACTGCAATTATCGTCAGGAGCAGGAACAGCCTGCATCCGCAGTGGGTGGTCAGATACTTTTTTTACAGGAAAAGAAATGGTATGCCAGAGATCAGCAGGATCTTCTGGGAGATATCCAGCTACAACGGCAAGATATTCCTTACGAAAAACATGCTCTTCACGCTGTGCCTGAAGCCGCTGCGCCGCAACCTGATTCTTGGCAAACAGAATAATACCAGAGGTCTCTTTGTCGAGCCGTCCGATCGGGCGGACACGGACGGAGGCCTTTTTGTTTTGAAAATAAGCAGCTACCAGATTGGAAAGTGTGTCCGCATAATGTGTTCCGGACGGATGTGTGAGCATGCCAGCCGGTTTATTTACCGCAAGAATATCCTGATCCTCATACAGAATCTCAAGGGAAGAAAAATCGCCCGAAACAAGCTGTTCAGAAGCAGTTTCCGCAGTTTCCAGACAGACCTGGATTTCGTCACTGGGAAGGACAAATTCTGTGATCCGGCAGCGGATGCCATTTTTCTGAATGCCATCCGGAAGAAATTTGGCGCGGCTGATCTGCTTTTTTGTCAGGTGTCCCTGAGCACGAAGAACCTGACCGACGGTAGAAATGGCTGAATCAGACGGGACTGTAAAGCTGATATATTTTTCCATAAGAAGCGTTCCTTTATTATAAGTGAGATTGGGATTTTTATTCCAATATTCCCATATTGGTCGGGAGTTTGATATTTTTGTACGTGTGGAGCAGTTTTTCCAGTTCATAGATCGCAGGGGTCAGAAACTTGTTTTTGTGATAGACAAGCTTGAATTTGCGGTTCCATTCGCCATTCTGGTTATAAAAAACCCGGATCGTATTGTGCTGGATCTCATGTTTCATAAGCCGGAGAGACATGACAGAAAGCACCCGGTCATAAAGCACCGCATTCAGGAGTGTACGGGGACTGTTTGCCTCCCAGACTGTCTGAACAGAAATCTGATGCCTCGCTGCATAGTCTTCAAAAAGTTGCCGGGTTCCGCTTCCCTGCTCGCGCATGGCAAAAGATTCTCCGGCGAGATCCTGTACCTGGATACAGCTTTTCTGATAAAAAGGATGATCTTTACCTGCGGCAAGCACTAGGCAGTCATCTATGATCGGGAGAACGGTAAGGTCAGGAGAAAGAATCTCGCCTTCAACGATTCCGGCATCCAGTTCAGAACGAAGGAGCTTCTGTTCAATGTCCTTGGTATTACTCACATAAGAATGGACCCTGACATCCGGGCAGATTTTCTGTAGTTTCGGGATCAGAAAAGGAGTCAGGCACGTTCCGATCGTGATCGTGGAACCGAGTTTCAATGTGGAGGACTGTCCCTGGTTGAGCATCAGTTCTTCAAGCTGCTGGAACTGGCGGATCAGACTGCGCGCCTGCGGCAGAAGCAGATTTCCGCGTTCTGTGAGGTAAAGCTTTTTGCCGAGGCGTTCAAAAAGAAGCCCGTTGTAATGCTTTTCCAGCTCGCGGATCGCCTGGCTTACGGTAGGCTGCGATAAATACAGATGAGCGGCAGCTGCACTCATAGAGCCCTGGTCAGCTACTGCAACAAAAATGGTCAGATGTCGTATCGTCATTTTACATTCTCCTAATATAGAAAATACCTATCATTTCTATAAAATAATATCATTTTTCAAATACATACTCAAGTGGTATATTATGAATTATAAATGAAAAAAACATGGAATGAGGTATAGAGATGTCAGCATTAACAGTCAGCAAAGAAGATGAAAAAAGAGTCAAAGGAATGGGATTTCTGAACAACAGAGGAACCGATCTGTTTTCGGCACGGGTCCTTACGATAAATGGAAAAGTAACCGCAGCACAGCACCGCTGTATGGCAGAAGCAGCCGAAAAATTTGGCAATGGAAATCTACTGTATACAACGAGACTTTCCGTAGAGATCCAGGGAATCCCTTATGATAAGATTGAAGAATTCCAGCAGTTCATCGCAAAAGAAGGACTGGTGACAGGAGGAACGGGAGCAAAAGTCCGTCCGGTGGTATCCTGCAAGGGAACAACCTGCCAGTATGGACTCCTGGATTCCTATGCGATCTCCGAGGAAATCTACAAACGTTTTTATGAAGGATACAGCGATGTCGCACTGCCGCATAAATTCAAGATCGCAGTAGGCGGCTGTCCGAACAACTGTGTCAAACCGAATTTGAATGATGTCGGGATTATTGGACAGAGGATCCCGGAAGTCAACACAGATGTCTGCAAAGGCTGCAAAAAATGTGCGATTGAAGCCGCGTGTCCAAACAAAGTTGCAAAGGTCATTGATGGAAAGATCCAGATCGACAAAGAAGCGTGCAGACACTGTGGACGCTGCGTAGGAAAATGCCCGTTCCACACGATCGAAGACGGTACTTACGGATACAAGATCTACATCGGCGGACGCTGGGGCAAAAAAGTATCAAAGGGAAGAGCACTTGGCAGGATTTTTACATCCAAAGAAGAGGCACTTGACGTTATCGAGAAAGCAATCCTTTTCTTCAGAGATAACGGAATCAAAGGAGAACGTTTTGCAGAAACAATTGAGCGGATTGGTTTCGAAAATGTGGAGAAAGAGTTGCTTGCCTGACCAATATCTGTTAGGATAGGGGAAGAGGAAATTTCAGCGAAAGCTAATACAAACTGGAGGCAATGATTATGGAAATAAAAGAACAGATTCATGGATTAACAGACGAAATGCTGACAAATCTCGGAAGACTGGTTGCGATCGATTCACAGCTTGGGACTCCGGCAGAGGGAATGCCTTTTGGCGAAGGCCCTGCAAAGGTACTTGAGGAAGCACTCAAGATTGCCGATGAACTCGGATTCAAGACCGTAAACCTGGACAATTACTGCGGCTATGCTGAGATGGGCGAAGGCGAAGAAATCGTCGGTATTGCAGGACATCTTGATATCGTTCCGGTCGGCGGTGACTGGACTTATGATCCGTTCAAACTTACCAGAGAAGGTGACCATGTTTACGGACGTGGAACCACAGATGACAAGGGACCGGTTCTGGAAGCTCTTTACGCAATGAAGCTTCTCTGTGATTCCGGAGTGAAACTCAACAAGAGAGTTCGTCTGATCATGGGCTGCAATGAGGAGACAGGTTCCAAATGCATGGAGCATTACAATGAAGTTGCAGAAGAAGTATCCTGCGGATTCACACCAGACGCAAACTTCCCGTGCATCCACGGTGAGAAGGGCATGGTAATGATGACAGCACATTCTAAGAATACCAGGATCATTTCCATGAACGGAGGTTTTGTTTCCAATGCTGTGTGTGATACCTGCAATACAGTCGTTCCGGCAGAAACCGGACTGAAGGACAAACTGGAAGCAGCTTTTGCAGAAACCAAACTTCAGGAATACAAAGTGACAGAAGAGAACGGTGAGATCAGCATTTATGCAAAGGGAGTTCCTGCACATGCTAGCACACCGACTCTTGGTGTCAATGCGGCAGGTGTGACATTTGAATGTCTTGCCAAAGCAGGATTCGAAGATGACTTTGTGAAATTCTACAATGAACATATCGGTACAGCCTGTGATGGTTCCGGTCTTGGACTTAAGTTTGCAGATGAATTTGGTGAGCTGACTCTGTGTAATGGAATCGTCAAGACAGAAGATGGAGTGATCTCCAGTACGATTGATATTCGTGTACCGGTTACTCTCAAAGCAGACGAAGTCCGCAAGATGTGTGCGGACAGACTGGAAGATGAGAACGGACGTATCGAGGTTCATATGATCGGTGATGCACTGTTCTTCCCGAGAGAATCCTCGCTTGTAAATGCTCTGTACAAGGCATACGTAGATGTTACAGGCGATACAGAGAACAAACCGATGGTGATCGGCGGTGGAACTTACGCGAAATCACTCAAAAACATCATCGCATTCGGACCGGAAATGCCGGGGATCGACTACCGTATCCACGGCGCAGATGAGTTTATTCTTGTATCTGGAATGGAAGAAGCTGTGCTTATCTATATGGAAGCGATCAAGAATCTTCTTGCAATCTAACCAGATCAACTGCTATTTGGTTATAAGCAAGTAGCAAAGCGGAGTGCGAATATCCGCTTGACTCAAATGGGGACATGGTGGAGCTTGCCATGTCCTTTTTGTTGTAGTGTGTCCAGCGAAGCTGAACCACACTAGCCGGTGTAAGTCCGGCCACGGTAATCGCCAGTGAGCCGTGTAGCTAAACTCGGTGCGTTGCAGTAATGCAGGGTA
>NZ_QTWS01000067.1 GCF_003461245.1 Blautia sp. AF19-10LB | reverse complement strand
CCTAAAGCGTCCGGAAGCACGTGACTTCAGTCATGTGAGGATAGAGTTTTTAATTCACAGAAGACTTTGTAAAAATACATAGAGGCTGTATTGTGTCTGTAAAAGCGATTCATGATGTGACAGATACGGTAGATCTCAGTAATGGAGAAGAATTGTTGTATACTGTCCGCAAGAAAAAACAAATAGTGGCCGAGATTCAGGAAAAGCAGAAAAGAATGATTAATGCTTTGGGAAAAAGCGGTATTCCGGCTACAGAAGAAGAATATCGACGTTATTATAGTTCTTTTGAATATCTGCCTATTGCATTTACGGACATAGAAATGGTGTTTAATGAAGAAAGTCATGCAGTAGACTGGATTTTCCGTTATGCAAATCAGGAACTTGCCAGATTAGAAAAGCTTTCGCTGAATCAGTTGCTGGGAAAATCTTTTGGCAGTTTGTTTTCCAATATGGATTCGAAATGGCTGCGAAGTTATGAACGTTCGGCACTTTATGGAGAAGTATTGGAACTTATGGATTATAGCCCGGAGATAGACACCAACCTGAAGGTAATCTGTTTTCCTACCTTTAAGGGACATTGTGGCTGTATCTTGTTTGATCTGGATAGGATTAAGGCAGTTGACAGTAGTAATAATGTCCATAAAATATGGAATATATACCTGAGAAATTGTACAAAATAGCTAAAAAATATGTCGCTTTAAGCCGCTTGGATGTCGCTTTGTTCCATGTTTATTGACTGGAATAAAGCGACATTTTATTATATAAACAAATTACTAAGCGAGTCAGGAGAAAGTATCAGGCAGCAGAGAATATTTGAATTTTTTATAAGATAAAGGGGGAAAGATATCATGAAAAGAAAAAAAGTAAGTACTTTGATTGCCGCCGCATTGGCACTTACCATGACTGTCTGTAGCAGTTCGACCGCAATTGCAACATCAGAATTAACAGCGGAAAGCAAACCAGCCACCCAGTATACGATTGACGCAAATCAGGAAGTTTATGCATTGCTGGACTTCGAGGATACTGCGGAGTTTGAGAACGCGACCAAAGGTCTGCTTGCTTCTCCGGATACTCTGGATATTTGTGATGAGAACGGGAAGGTTGTATGGAGTCAGACGGCATATGCTTTTCTGGATTAGGACGCTCCGGATACAGCGAATCCCAGCCTTTGGAGAAACACACAGTTGAATCATATTTATAATCCTGAAGACACACAGAAAAAATTGGATTGTATATGCCGGCTCTGGAGAGTATAATACTATAAATCAAAAGAATTATAAGTATTAAAACTTGAAAGCAGGTGGAGTATGAGCCAGCATAAGATCCGAAAAAGTGCTGTTGTCATTATAGTTGTCTGCTGACTCCAAAACAAAAGAGAAAAATATTTCTGGTACAGCATCTGCTTGGCTGGGCAAGATTCTTATTCTAAAATGTGAACTGTGGGGAAATCATGATGAAGAAAAAATTTATTAAGCTGTTTGCAATACTGTCGGTTGTCTTTCTTGGAGTGCTGGAGATGGGATGGCGCTTTTTTAACATGGTGGTCTGCTGCAAAAGAGGAGAGCACAAAAAGGAAAGAAAGAAATGGTTTGAGCTGTCTCATATCAGGGAAAATCATCCCCAGAACGGTTATGCCAGAGAATACAATGAGAGTAAGGCATGGTGTTTTGAGCAGAAAATGCAGGACTGTTATATCAAAAGTATTGACGGATTAAAACTGCATGCATTATATCTGCCGGCAGAAGATGCAAAAAGGATCGTCATATTAAGCCATGGTTATCGTGGCAGCCGGTTTGGCACCTTGTCGTTTATGGCAAAATATCTGCATGAGCATCAATGTGATGTCCTGTTTATAGAACATCGCTGCTGCGGTGACAGCGAGGGAAAATATATCACCTTTGGAGCAAAGGAGCAATGGGATGTGCAGCAATGGGCAGTCTATGTATCTGAACGAAATAAAGAGAAGCTCCCGATTTATCTGTACGGACAGTCTATGGGGGCTGCTACTGTACTGATGGCATCAGGACATACACTTCCGGCAGAGGTAAAAGGCCTGATTGCGGACTGTGGTTTTCAGTCTATGGAAGGACAGATGCGTGATATGGCAGCTAACTGGTTCCACCTGCATCATATACCACTGCTTCTGATGGAACTGGACTGGTTCTGTTCTCTTGTGGCAGGATTTCATATGAAAGATGCAGACACTACAGAAGCCATAAAAAAAAATACAAGACCGGTTCTGTTTTTCCATGGAGAGAAGGACACCTATGTGTATCCGAATAATTCTTTTCAGAATTACATGCTCTGCAGGGCAGAGAAGGAACTGGTGATCATACCGGGGGCACGGCATCTGTGCAGTGCCTATGCGGATCCGGAACTGTATCAGCACAAGATGATGGAATTTTTTGAGAAATACGATTAAACGGACATAAAGAATCCCGACCGGGATTTATCAGACATGGTACATAACAGGGAATATACATTTGAACTGTTATGTTAAATGAATGATAAGTCCCGGTCAATTTTTTGTAAAGTGTTCATTAAGTCCCAGGGGTACTGGTATTTCCCGAGAAGGTATGATATTTTTTGACCTGAAGCATACAATAATGTTTTTTCTATCTCGGATAAAGAGGAATACCGGGATAATGGAGGTTATCTATTATATGAGAAATTATTATCCTTTGACGGCAGCTCAGAAAATGCATCACAACTGGATCATGGATTATGGTACACAGCAGGTATCTGGTGTAAGTGTTGTGGCTTCTGTACAGGCAGAACTGGATTTTGGATTACTGAAGAAATGTATTCAGATGGAAATGGAGCGTTCAGACTGTACCAGAGTCCGTTTTACGAAACCGGATAAAGATGGAAATGTAAAACAGTACATTGAAAAACAGGATCCGCGTGATATTGAACTGAAGGATCTGTCAGGAATGGAAAGCCTGGCAAAGGCAGATGAGCTGATGCAGCAGTGGGCGTATGAAACATTTGACGGAGATAATATCCCGATGTGCGAATTTACCATGCTGAAGCTTCCGGAAGGATACAATGGTTTCTTTTTACATATGGATCACAGACTGATCGATTCCTGTGGGCTTGTAGTTATGATCGGAGATTTGTTCCAGTTATATACGCATTATAAATATGGAACGGCCTGCCCACAGGAACTGGTTGATTTTGAGACGGTTCTGAAAAAAGATCTTGCAAAATCGGGCAATGAAAAGCGTTTTGCAAAAGATAAAAAATTCTGGGATGACCAGCTGGATGAACTGGGCGAGCCGTTATATTCTGATATTCAGGGACCATCTGTACTGGAGGAAGCAAGAAAGCGTCATGGGGATCCGAAGCTTCGTGCTTCTGATATTGAGATGAACGAGCTGTTTGTTGCAGTAAAGGATTATCATCTGGAACCGTATGCGACACAGAACCTGATGGATTTCTGTATGAATCATCAGCTTTCCATGACAAATCTGCTTCTGCTTGGTATCCGTACTTATCTGTCAAAAGTAAATAACGGACAAGAAGATATTACGATCCAGAATTTTATATCCAGACGTTCTACCCATGATGAATGGACTTCCGGGGGAAGCAGAACTATTATGTTTCCGTGCAGAACAGTGATCTCACCGGAGACAGATTTTCTCTCGGCAGCTTATGAAATCCAGAATATGCAGAACCGAATTTATATGCACAGCAATTACGATCCGGCACTTATCGTGGATGAGATGAGAAAGAGATATCATACACCGGAGCATACCAGCTATGAAAGCTGTTATCTTACCTATCAGCCAATGCCGGTGAAGGTGGAGAATGAAATGCTTGGAACCGTTCGCCAGCATGCCAAATGGTTTGCAAACGGTGCCGCAACCAAAAAAATGTATCTGACTGTATCACACACGGAGGATGGCGGCATGAACTTCTCATATCATTATCAGACTGCTCATCTTGAGGAACACGACATGGAACTGCTTTATTATTATATGATGCGTATTCTGTTTAAGGGAATTGCAGAGCCGGATATGAGTATCGGCGAGATCATGGAACAGGTATAAAAATAAAAAATCAGGAGGAAATGGAATGAATCAGGAAATGGAATTTAAAAATATTGTAGCGCAGTACAGCAAAGTGAAACCGGAAGAAATGACAGGTGAGATGAGATTCCGTGAGGATCTGGGATTTACTTCTCTGGATTTCATGTCTTTTCTGGGTGAACTTGAGGATACCTTTGACATTGAACTTGAGGAAACCGAAGTGACAAAAATTACAACTCTTGAGGAGGCACTTAAGCTTCTTGAGGAGCTTCAGTAAGAACTAAGTTGTGTGTGAACGGAGCGAACAGAATTAACAGAATATCAGTCCACAGAACAGTGAGGGAGGAGAAAGATATGCTGATCAGGGATATATTAGAAGAAAGTGTACAGAAATTTGGCGAAGTCAAGGCAGTAAAATGGCTTAACCGAAAAGAGATTCTGGAGAGAAGTTACAGTGAAATGATGAAAAATGTGATTTCCACCAGAAAAGGACTTCTTGCAGAAGGTTTTGAGGGAAAGCATATTGCATTGATCGGAACCAGCTCTATAGAATGGATCGAAAGCTATCTGGGAATTATTACAGGATGTACTACAGCGGTGCCGCTGGATGCAGCACTCCCGTGTGAAGAACTGATCGATCTGATAAACCGCTCCGATTCCGAAGCACTGTTCTTAAGTCCGAAACACAGACCGTATCTGGAAGCATTTCTTGCAAACTGTCCGAAACTTCAGAAAGTATGGATGCTCCAGGAAGAGGTGGAGGATGTACCGGCGGATACATATAGTATCAGCGAACTCAGAAATTCAGGAAAGAATGCCGAAGGAGATGCTTCCTGCCCGGATGCAGAAGATATTGCGACAATTATCTTTACTTCCGGAACGACAGGAAAGAGCAAGGGAGTTATGCTGACACAGAATAATCTGGCTTCCAATGTTGAGGCAGTCAAAATCTCGGCAGAACCCGGAACAGCCATGCTCAGTGTACTTCCGATCCATCATGCATTCTGTCTGGTCATGGACTGGCTGAAGGGTTTTTCTCAGGGAGCGACCCTCTGTATCAATGACTCCCTGCTTCATATGATCAGAAATATGAGCATTTTTAAACCGGATATCATGCTCATGGTTCCAATGATGATTGAGACGATTTATAAGAGACTGGCGGCTGCTGATCCGTCGATTCCGAAAGCTGTTCTTGCAGAAAAAGTATTTGGTGGAAAACTGCACACGATTTTTACCGGTGGGGCACATCTGGATCCTTACTATATTGACTGTTTTGCAGAGTACGGTATACAGATACTGGAAGGCTACGGTATGTCGGAATGCTCTCCGGTCATCAGCAATAATACACCGGAAAACAATAAGCCGGGTTCCATCGGAAGACCACTTGAGAATGTGGAAATCAGATTTGAGGATGGAGAGATCCTGGTAAAAGGTACAAGTGTCATGAAGGGATATTATCAGATGCCTCGTGAGACAGAGGAAACGCTGAAAGATGGCTGGCTGCATACCGGGGATAAGGGATATATTGATAAAGATGGTTATCTTTTCATCAATGGTCGTGTGAAAAATCTGATTATTCTTTCCAATGGAGAAAATGTATCTCCTGAGGAAATTGAGAACAAACTTGCATTGAATCCGCTTGTGGGTGAAGTGATTGTAACAGGCGAGGACAATGGTCTTACAGCCCGAATTTATCCGGAACAGGCAGTTGTGGAGGCAAAGGCACTGGATACTGAGATGATCAGGTCACAGCTTCAGGCATTTCTGGATGAATACAACAAAAACCAGCCGACTTACCGCCGCATTACAGGTCTGGTGATCCGGAAAAATCCGTTTATCCGGAGTACGACAAAGAAGATCAGGAGACAGGATGTCCTGGTCGACGAGCCGCAGGCATAATAAAAACCCGTCTGAGTGAAAGTGCTCAGACGGGTTTTTTTGTGCCTGTATGCAGGGCAGTCAGGACAAAAGAGGCAGCATGCCGGAAAGAAAAATCTGAGTCAGAATCTCTGCAATGACTTCCGGTGCGAGATCAAAATCATCCCGGGTCCATTTGTGAAGCACACCGATTGTGCTGCCGATCGCGCAGGTGATTACGTAAGATATTTCCTCTTTTGTGTGTCTGTCGGGGCTGGCACTGGAGGTGGTAGCGGTGACATAGTGATGAAGCATGGTCAGCATTTTTTCAAACAGATCATTCCCGTGAGGGGTGCTCAGAAGACCGGCAAGGAAGGGATTTTCCATTGTATAGCGACAGATCGTCAGAAAATAGGACTGACAGATATCGCGGTCATTTTCTGGATGAAATTTTTCCATTATGGAAAAAACATCATGGATCGTCTTTTCTTCAACAGCAGATACAAGAGAGGGGATATCCTGATAATGATTATAAAAAGTACTTCTCGCGATACCAGCTGTTTTGGTGATATCGGATACGGTGATCCGGTCAGGAGCTTTTTGCTTTATGAGTTTAAAAAAAGCTCCCAGGATGGCTTCGTCTGCCACAGAATATCTTTCATCAGGAATTGGATTTTGCATAGTCGATTCCCTCCCATATTTCATAAATATAGTAAAGCATAGTATAACTGTGAGGGTACTGAATAGTTACAGTATAACACAAATCCGACAGTATAAGAACAAAAAAATGGTATGTCAGGATGTCTGGTATTAAAGTTTGAGGCAAAAAAAATCCATCCCACCATTATGATAAAAAAATAACAGATTTTTTCAGCGTGCAGAACCGCTTTTTTATAAAAAAAGAGCTTATTTTTGATGAAAACATACAATAAGAACTGAATAAAATAAACGATTTGTGCTACATTTATATAGGATAGTAATTATAGAACCAGTTTATCGGATTTTTATTGTTTTTTTCTTAACAGTGCAGAGGGGAAGGAAGGATAGAAGCTGATAAGCATATAAGTTCAAATATTTCATAAGGAAGGTGAGCAATTGGAGAACTATACTAAGTATCAGCTGAAAAGCAATGAAGAACTTGCATCATTGCTTGAGGGCAAAGATAACCTGTATGTCATTGCCTGTAACAAGTGCTTCAAGGAATTTGACACCATTGACGAGCCGGACTGCGATGAATTTCTGAAATTTGCCGCAGAACAGGGCAAGACAGTCACTGGCAGTACAAAGGTAGACTTTTTGTGTAACAAGATGCACACAGAAAGAAAATTACAGGATCTGTTTCCGGAAGGAACAGAGAATGTTATCGTAATTTCCTGCGGCCTTGGTATTCAGACAGTTGCAGAACTGGCAGGAAAACCAGTTTATGCAGCAAGTAATTCTCTTAACTACAGAGGTCATCATGGCATGGCTCTTACCAAGAAGAGCTGTGATGCCTGTGCTCAGTGTTATCTGAACATAACCGGTGGTGTCTGTCCGATCGTTGATTGCTCCAAGAGCCTTGTAAATGGGCAGTGTGGAGGTGCCAAGAACGGTAAGTGCGAAGTGGATCCGAATAAAGACTGTGCATGGGAGAAGATTTATCAGAGACTTGCAAAACAGGGACGACTTGAGGAATTCCTCAATCAGCCTGTACAGGTCCGTGACTTCTCAAAGGTGAATTTCAAAGTAATCAACGACTACGTTAAAGCAATAAGGGAAGACAGACTGAATGGATATTATGGCGGTGTTCATCCGTCAGAACATAAGGAATTCAGCGAGCATATCGATCTGAAGAAATTCCCGGATCCTAAGACAGTTGTGATCTCTATGTCACAGCATCTGGGCGCTCCGGCTAATCCGATCGTTTAGGTAGGAGATACCATAAAGGTCGGACAGAAGATCGGCGAAGCTGCCGGATTTATCAGCGCACCGGTACATTCCAGTGTAAGTGGAACAGTAGTTGCTGTTGAACCTCGCATGCATGGAACAAGAGGCAGTGAAGTGATGGCAGTTGTCATCGAATCAGACGGAAAAAATACTCTGCACGAATCCGTACAGCCTCATAAACCATTAGATGATCTTACCGCGGATGAGATCATCGAAATCGTAAAAGAAGCAGGAATTGTTGGTATGGGTGGTGCAGGTTTCCCGACCTGTGTCAAACTGAAACCAGCAAAACCGGTTGATACGATCCTTCTCAATGGATGCGAATGTGAGCCATATTTAACAGCAGACCACAAGGTTCTCCTTGAGTT
>NZ_QTWS01000066.1 GCF_003461245.1 Blautia sp. AF19-10LB | reverse complement strand
GGCGATTACCGTGACCGGACTTACACCGGCTAGTGTGGTTCAGCTTCGCTGGACACACTGCATCTAACAAGAGGCCGGCACTTCTGCCAGCCTCTTGAATGGACGTACCTGCGGAAACTTTTACAGAAACATGATCTGGTAAAAATACAATTTCCGGCATATGTCCTCCTTTGTCTTATTTAAAGATTCCCTTTCTGAATGCCCTGTTATATTTGCGTCCGCCCTTATCCCTCTGGGATAAAGCTTCCGCTGCATAGAGCGTTCCCATCATAAAGGAACTACATGGGTCCATGATTGCGGAATCCAGTCCAGCTTCCACCGCAACAGTCATACATCCTGCATTGACATATTTTCTTGCAGGCATGTTAAAGCTGACATTAGACAATGCTCCTGTCACTTTTACCTCCGGTGCGATCTCATGGATCTTTTTGATACAAAATGCAAAATCATCCATAGAAGTCGGTGCGGTTGCAAGTGCCATTACGCAGGGATCAATATGTAAATTCGACAGCTTTACACCAAAATGATCTGCTTTGTCGATGATGCTTTTTGCGATCTCTAACTTCTTATCCGGCTGCATGGGAATGCCCTGCTTGTCACAGGTCAGCCCGATCACATTCCAGTCAGTTCCTGCGATCAGCGGAAACAATGTCTCACATTTGGTTCCTTCTTCATTGACAGAATTGACCATACCCGGACGTTTCAGACGCCCCTCTTCAATGATACGTTTCAGCAGAAGCGGATTCGGACTGTCAATGCTGATAGGAAGATCTGTGACATCCTGGATCAGGTCGATCAGCCATACCATCGTATCATATTCTATTTCCGGTGCAGTGCTTGGCGCACAGTCAATATAATCTGCTCCTGCCGCTGCCTGTGCAGCTACACGCTCCCGGATCAGTTCTTCATTGTGATCTTCAATGGCCTGTTTGATCGAAGGAATCGCACCATTGATCTTTTCACCTATAATAATCATACTGCTGTCTCACCTCTGTTATTTCTTATGCTGCACTTGCCCAGTTTGCACATACCTGAACAGTCTTCTGCGGACTGTATGCCCATTCGTCTGCTCCCAGTGCCTTGCAGGCCTCTTCACTTACCGGGTTTCCTCCAATAATGATCTTCACATCATCACGCATACCTGCGTCTGCAAATGCGTTGATGGTATTTTTCATAGAATCCAGTGCCAGTGTCAGCACACCTGACAATGCGATGATCTTGATATTTTCCTGTTTTGCAACTTCTACTACCTTTTCAGGCGGAACATCGATTCCCAGGTCGATAACTTCAAATCCACCAGCTTCCAGCATGGCCTTTACAATATTTTTACCAATGTCATGAAGGTCATCTTTAACGGTGCAGAGGATCATTCGTCCCAGTTTTTTGTGATCTGCACCAGCCAGTGCCGGTTTAATGATATCCATGGCTTCTACCATGATCTCACCTGCGTAGATCAGGTCACCTACGAAGTACTCACCTTTTTCAAACAGGTCGCCTACTGTAGCCATTCCTTTCTGGCATGCTTCCAGTGCTTCTTTGACACCTTCTCCATTGTTATCCATAACTTCTTTCATCATATCAAGGACGGTATCCTCATCAAGATCGGCCATGGCCTGTTCTAATTCTTTATAATCCATACTGATTCTCCTCTTCATCTACAGATCTGACAATTCTGCTTTTTATAAATACAAAAGTTCCCAGGTATAAGTTCCCATCAGCCAGAAGCGGAGTTCTTTTGGAAGCTTCCACTCTTCATCAGCAAGAAGTTCATTTACGATATCCTGTAAATATTCCTGATTGGTCTGTTCTTTTTTCTCTTCACTCATGACGAACCTCCTTATTTCTGTGTCCTGCTCAGTGAATACTCATGAGCAAAATTATAGGCATCGATCAGATTCTGATTTACATCGCCCGGTGCGATCCATGCTTTGTCTGTACAGAACAGGAAACCGTCACCTGGCTGACATGCATCAATAATCTTCTTTACATCGTCTTTGATCTTTTCTGGACTGTCAGTTCTGACGGAAGCCATCTTCAGACCTCCCTCAATGATCTGGTAATCACCAAGCACTTCTTTTGCCTTGATGATATCATCATCGTCAATATGAAGGATACAGCTGTCCTTCGGCACTTCCTTGAAGCATTCCCATACATTCTCCCAGCGGCCTTCCAGCATGATCCATACTTTGGTTCCGGCAGCTGCTGCACGCTCGATCCAGAATTTCTCATATGGCCAGTAGATCTCGTAGAACTGCTTCGGACTTAAATAAGGTGCAATATGTGTCATGTGGCATGCATACGGGAACGGTGCCGGTGTGCCCTGAAGTTTCGGCAGGTTATAAGTCTCCCACAGTCTGTCACAGGCAGCCTTTACTTTGTCAGGCTGACGGCGAAGATCTGTCAATGTCCCCTTGAATCCACGTAAATAATCAAATAAAGTATCTACTGGATTTGAAAATACATCCGCGAAATTACAAATTCCAGTAATACCATATTTTTCTGCCAGGACTTTATCTGTCATCCCAAACAGAACGCCCATGGCATAAGCTTTGTCCGCAGCAATAGCTTTGATCGTCTTTTTCGCATACTCGCGATCTTCAAACAGTTTCGGATATTTTCTTGGAAGAAGTACATTTGCAACAAATCCAAATGGATCTTCGATCAGCTGATCGTACTCTCCGCGCTCCATCTGTGGCATCTGTACATGTTCCGGAGTAACTCCATCCGGTCCGAATTTGTTCTGTACCGGTTCGATGATATCGGAGATAGCTGGTGTAAACAGAGTTCCTGAAAATGTATTCGCATCTCCCCACATAACTTCAAATACATCTGTCATGGCCTTAACATATGCATTTGCATCACCGATCACATCGGTCACTTTCTGTCCTGTCCAGGCAACTTCCGCGCAGCTGGAAGCCAGCATTGTCGGAACATAATCAGCCCCCTGCCGATTCAGTGCCTTCATCAGATTGTTTTTTTTCTGTTCAAGTAAATTTTTCTCTGGCATTTCGCACCTCCGTAATAGAAACACCTTTCTCTTTGCTACATCTATATTTTATGTAACTTGTATATTTTTTTCAAGGATGTTAAGATAATTTCATCATTTTTGAACAATAGCGGAAACTGTTTAAATTTTATTTATCGTCAAATTGGAGGGATTTGAATTGGCAGACAAAAAATACGAAACGGGAATTGAAACCCGAAAACTGATCCTTGCCGAATGCAGAAAATTATTTCTGGATAAGGGTTTTCATGAAACCAGCTATAATGATATCTGCAAAGCGGCCCATGTGAACCGTGGATCGATCTACTATCACTTCAAGCAGAAAGATATGATCCGATATGAAATATTGTGGGAAATCTACACGGACAATAAAAGATTCGCAGAACAGTATACTTCTGTTTCATCGCATCAGTATGTCTTTGCCCTGTATCTGATGTGGCGGCAGATCCTGACGAATCCGAAGCTTGGACGCTTTCTGACTGACTATTACACGGACTATCCCGTCTATGTGCCACAGAAAGATCTTCCTGTTTTTATTACAACGCTTTACCGAAACAGCTTTGATGAGATTCTTCCCATTTCGGATGTGGATGATTTTACCATGGCATCTATGTATGGTTACATTGGTGTGATCTCTCAAATGGTTAAAGCCGCGCCTGAACGTTTTTCACTCAATACCCTGTTCTGGCAGGTTTTGCAGTGCTGCTTCCATATCCTGTGCATTCCTGAAGAAAAAACCAGGGAGCTTTGTGCGGATCTGGAACAATGTATCACAAAATTCTGTAATGAAAAAGCCTCTGCATAAAAATCGAGCAATGTGTATTTCTGCACATTGCTCAATCTGTAAAAACCTGTTTATCCCTAACTTCTTTTTCAATTCTGTGGTACTGTCTGGATGTACGATACCATAGCCTCCTGGTACAATTCAAGAAGTGCCTTTTTCTTTGCGCTGACTGCAAAGCCATGGATCTTCAGACCGTTTTTCTTTACATAGTTGATCATATCCTGATATCTGTTCGGAGAGTCTGTCGTCTGACCCATCATCGAAAGGATCTCGTCATGATCTCGGATGTAAGAAAGCATACTGATAAAATGAGTCTGCATGGTTTCTTCGTCATTTGCCTCTGCCACATGGCTAAGGTCTGAATTATCCAGAAGAGACAGGTACGGATATTTCTCTCTGTCCCAGCTGATGCTCATTCCGGATGGCAGTGGACAGAAACCAATGTCTGGCTCTACGAGGTAGCCATCTTCGTCTTCTGTATGGACCGCACACCAGAGGGCTCCCCATTCCAGTTCTTTCTGATCTGAAAGCTTCTGAAACCACTCGATAAAATCCTTGTAATCCATGATATCATTAATGGAAACGTAAGCGAGATACCAGTCGTTGTCATTATATCCTGCGATTTCTTCTTTGGAGTACTGAATACTTTCCTGTTTCCGGGCCTCTGTGTCCATTTTTGTTTCTTTGCCATTTTCGTCAACTTCCCACGCCGCCCATGCATCCTCGTCTCCCGGAAGGTAGAACTGCATGATCGGACGACTCAGGATATTGTTGTCATAGAGAGTAAGTTTTCCCCGCACCAGACGTCCGCTGACAGAAGTAGATCTTCCGGTCCAGTTGGTGGTCTGTGGAATAACGATGTCGTATTCGCCGTAACCTCTCGGTACGGCATTGACCTGATCCCGGTGATTGCCTGGCAGAAACAGTTCGGAATAAACAGATAGATCCAGCTCCATTCGGGTCGTGATCATTTCCTCATATTTTCCGGCAACTTCGTTTGGATCGTAATAAAATTTTGACACCGCCTTTGGTAAAATAAACACCGCACACAAAACAACTGCGAGGACTGCTGCTCCTACTGCCAGTCCCATTTTGATAAAGGCTCTGCGGATAGAACGCTGGATTTCTTTTATGAATTGTCTGTTGAACTCATCCTCCTGTTGATCTCGGGAGTCTCCGGCAGACTTACTTTTTTCTATTATCTGATTCTTTGATTGTTTTTCTACGTTGTCCTCTGCCTTATTGTCTTGTCGTTCTGTCAGCTGATTTTCGTCATTCGAATCATCGAAACGTTCCTGCCCGCTCTCCAGATCAGAGAAATCTGGTATCGTTCCTTCTTCATAGAGAAATTCACTGATTGCATCCTGTTTTTCGATTTCCGCTTCTACCTGTTTCTTTGCGCTGTCTTCCAGCTTGCCTTGCTTATATAGTTTCAACAACTCACGATATGTCATTTTTCACCCTCCTCTTCCAGATATTTTTTCAGATCTTTTTTGGCCCTGTATGCCAACACGCGTACATTTTCCGGCGTGATATGTAAAACTGCCGCGATCTCTTTCTGCGACATTCCGCCAAAATACTGCATTTGGATAATTTCCCGTTTCTTTATCTCCAGTCTGCGGATTGCACGATAAAGGGCTCGCCGGTTTTCTTCTTCGAGGATTTTTTCAAGCAGATCCTCGTCTGTTTTTCTCTCCGGGTAATTCTCCTGTTTCTCCATAAGAATTTCCCTTGAATTCTTTTTCCATTGATTATAAAAAAGATTTCTCGCCACCATATAAAGCCATGCCCGCATGTTCGCGTGTCCGTCCGGCAGTGCCAGCAGCGCCTTGAGAAACGTCTCATGCAGCAGGTCTTCTGCCAGATGCCTGTCCCCGCAGAGGGAATACAGATACAGGTAAAGTTCTTTCTGATAAAGACTGTAAAGTTTTAATAAGATTTCATTATCCACATCTGCATTCCCCCTTCCCGGATTTTTTTCTCTTTCACCAATATAACATCTGAATGTGGAAAATGTTACAAAAAATCTGTGTATATCCTGTTACTGTTCACAGCAACTATATCCTCATTCCATTTACGAATCGCTTTTTTCTTTACATCTTTCGGCGGCTGTTATAAGATTAATATAGTATTTATGCCGCGGTGGAAGGCGGCGGAATGGAGAGTTTTATGTCCGATTATTTTATAACACAAATCACCGCATCAGATAAGCGCGGCAACCGTCTGGTAGACGAACTACTTACGTCGGAAGGAATCCGAAGGGATGGGAATCTTGATTATACCTGTGGGATGTATGATGATGAAATGAATCTGATCGCAACAGGAAGCTGTTTTGGAAATACGCTTCGGTGTATGGCGGTCAGCCATGAACACCAGGGCGAGGGACTGATGAATTCGATCGTCAGTCATCTGATCGAGCTGCAGTTTTCCAGAGGAAATACACATCTGTTTCTTTATACGAAATGCGATTCTGCCAGATTTTTCGGCGATCTTGGCTTTTATGAGATTGCACGGATCAATGGACAGATTGTCTTTATGGAAAATAAGCGTACCGGTTTTCCCGGTTATCTGAATACTCTGGCGAAGCAGAAAGAAGATGCACCACGGGTGGCTGCTCTTGTGATGAATGCTAATCCTTTTACTCTCGGTCATCAGTACCTGGTGGAAAAAGCTGCTGCCGAAAATGATATTCTTCATTTGTTTATTGTCAGCGAAGATGCAAGCCTAGTTCCTTTTGCGGTGCGTAAAAAACTGGTCATGGAAGGGACTGCCCATCTTACAAATATCCGTTATCATGACAGCGGTCCGTACATCATCAGCAATGCGACTTTTCCAAGTTATTTCCAGAAAGATGAAAAGGCTGTGATTGAAAGCCATGCCATGCTGGATCTGACTGTTTTCACTAAAATCGCAGCTGCGCTTGGAATCAATCGACGCTACGTTGGCGAGGAACCGACAAGCCTTGTCACTGGCATCTACAACCAGATCATGTCCGAGAAACTGCCGGAAAACGGAATTGAATGTATCATTGTTCCACGTAAGGAAAATGATGGAAAAGCTATCAGTGCGTCCACGGTACGTCAGGCTTTGAAGGAAGAAAACTGGGAACTTCTCAGGGAACTTGTCCCTGAGACAACCCTGGATTATTTCCAAAGCCCGGAAGCTCAGCCGGTACTTGAGAAAATTTGTACCGCTGAAAATGTGATTCACTATTGATTTAGGACAGATGGAAAAAATGCTTCATCCCATAAGAGTTTGGGCTGAAAATTAAATTTATTTAGTGAAAGGATTTTCAAGATATGCAAGGTCAGGAAGTTACAATTACCGATATGATGTTCTGCCGCGACAGGCGTGTGCAGATCCAGAATGAATTTATAGAAAAATATCAGAAGCCTGTAATTTCTTTTTGTATGAATATTCCAGGGCCGATCAAGACGACGCCTCTGATCCGAAAGGGATTTGAGGCGGGAAAAGATGCTTTATTGCATGCTCTTTCTGCGGCAGATATGAATGTACTTGAATCTCGTGTTTTTCATGATATTACAGGAGATGAGATGCTGCTCTGTGTTGATGCTCCTGCCGAAAAGATTAAGGATCTCACTCAGCAGATTGAGGAGAGGCATCCTTATGGGCGTTTGTTTGATATGGATGTGATCGGGACAGATGGGATGAAACTTTCCCGGTCTTCCTATCGGAAATGTCTGATCTGCGATTGTCAGGCGCAGGAGTGTGCGCGGGCGCGGAGGCATACGGTTGCGGAGATGCAGGATAGAATAGAGGAAATTCTGGGGAATTCCCAGAATCCCGTCAATTTATATTGACATTTTTTAGCAGGGCAAATGCCCTGGGGGGCTTTTGTTTATATTGGGATATAAGAAAACCGTCAAGGGACTTGGCCAGTCCCCTGACAACCCCTGGGCTGGGTGTTTGACGGAAATTTTGTCTTGTGTAGTGCCCTTCGAAAAATTCTCCTGGTGTTTCAGGTCGGAAGGCTTTCGTATGAATGGAGCTCAGACTTGCGCTGGTGCTCCTTGAGTCTTAGTTTTCTTAAGCTATAGATTTCGTGACATAAAAATAACAGGATATCTTCTCTTTCGCATGGAGAAGATATCCTGTTATTTTATCATACTACTAGACCGTCGACGCCACGCCTTCAGCGTGCTCGCGGGAGGTACAGCTATTACCAATTCAAGTTGCCGCGCCTTTCGCGCCAGCGAAACAGCCCTACACAGTTGACGTCAACACTGTTCTGTCTTGATGAGCCAAGCGTGACCAAAAAGGGGGGTGTCTGAGGGGGACATTCGACCTTCGCAACTATGAGATCGCCCCCCTCAGGGTTTTCAGTTGCCAAACTGGCGGGCGTTTGGACAGTCCCCATTACGCTTCTTCTGTTTCTTCCTCAGGTGTTACAGTCTCCGGAACAGCTCCGTTGTGGACAGCTACAACGGTCAATACAACAGCTTCCGGATCATCTTTGATATCGATGTCTTTATCTTTTGCAAGGCTCAGATCCTTGACACGGATGGTATCGCCAACTTTGAGTCCGGCTACATCTACTTCTACTTTGTCAACCAGTGCTGACGGATAAGCTCTGTAGTTCACCTCTTCCATGTTCTCCTGGAGAACACCCTCTGCTACTTTGTCGTGGTTTACGATCACAATCTCAGCAACAGAATGTACTTTTTCATTGCTTACCAGTGCCTGGAAATCAATCTCATCTACTCTGCCTGCCAGTGGGTTGAAGTCAACCTCTTTGATCAGTGCGTCGTATGTCTGACCTTCTACATCCAGCATAACCTGGCTTCCTTTGTGCTCAGTCTTTAACAGTTTGTCAACCTCGGTCTTCAGCATTTTTACTGGAATGGAACCTTCGATCTCACGACCAAATACATTACCTGTAACGTATCCTTCTCTTCTCAGTCTTTTTGCCTTAACGTCCATGCTTCTTTTTTCAGCTTTTAAAGTATTCATTTGTCTTTTCCTCCAAAAATCTGATGCTTAGCAGCCTTCAACTTTGTTTTGTGAAAGGAGGTTTTGTTAAGTTCTGTTTACTTTTTACGGTTAGAAGTATAGCACTGAGTGCCAAAACAGATTAACCAAATATTATTTTATTTAGTTCTTATTTTTGTTAATATTTTAAAGTTGTATACACGGGCATGAATTCTCTGACTTTTTTATTAGTGAACTACTCGGCAACAAGTTACCAGAGCATCTGAAATCGGGCGGGATACCGCCTTTTTTCAGGGTGCGTCCATAACACCAATACTGCTTGCCTTTCGG
>NZ_QTWS01000065.1:2087-9092 GCF_003461245.1 Blautia sp. AF19-10LB | reverse complement strand
GAAACACTAAAAAATCCTTGATTTTCAAGGAAAAAAGACTTGACTATATAGGGAGGAAAGTTTATGTTAAGAGATATTGGTGTAGGCGTAGCCGTATTAGTAAAAAATCAGGAAGAAGAAGTGTTACTGCTTAAAAGAAAAAATAAGTTGGGCAATGGATGTTGGAGTACTCCGGGTGGGCATTTAGAGAAGAATGAATCTATTGTTCATTGTGCTATGCGTGAATGCCAAGAAGAAATAGGCATTAAAATAAATGAATTTACTTTTTTGGGTGTGACAAATGATATTCATCAAGATGAGAACACACATTATATTTCTATATGGATGATGGCGACTATTGATAAAGAATCCGTTATTATTCCAGAAGAGAGAGAGGTGGCTGCTTACGGTTGGTATAATATAGATGAATTTTCTGAACAATTATTTTTGCCATTTAAAGAGCTATTACACAATAAATATTTAACGACAGGGATTACTTATTCCATTAATACTGACTAAGTAAAAATACGTAGAATTTATAGGAATTATTCTTATTAAACTGGATAATTAAAGATGGTAATACAAATTAATTAAATGCTCTCCCAAAATTGGCGAGAAAATAAATGAAATCATTAAAAGTTAAAAACTGTATTTTTTGTACCTTCTGTGCAGACGATTGGTGGTGCAGTTTCTGCTATAAGCACCATAGTTTTAAGAGTAGACAGCGGAACAAAAATTGAAATGGCCTAAATTGGCCCCAAATATAAAAGTATCTGATTGTTCATTACGTTAATAAATAAGAGGTTCCACTTATGATGTGGAATCTCTTTTTCCGTCGAAACTCGTTGAAATTTATCGAACGATTTTTGTTGTTGTCGGTTGCTGTATATAGGTATACGGTAAATAGTTAGTACCGTGCTTTTGGCCTAAAACCATGAGATAATCCCTTTGTAAAACTAAAAGTTTTTTAAAGGAGAAATCTTATGGATAAGATCACACGTCAGGTCCGCATTGAACATTGGACCCAGATCATGAATGAATGTTTGAACAGCGGTATGAATAAGACTGAATGGTGCCGGGCTAATGGGATCTCAGACAAACAATTCTTTTACTGGCAAAGGATCCTCAGAAAAGAAGCTTTTGCTGCTTCGACATCAAAGGATCTTTCGCTTATCACAGACCCGGCAGATGAAACCAGACCGCAAAAGATCTCGTTTGCAGAGATCAGCCTTCCAATAAAACAGGAGTCTGTCAGAAATGGATTCCATCCGGATATCATCATCCGAAAAGGACCGGTCTCTGTAGAGATATCCAATTCCGTTTCAGCAGAACTCCTGTCACGTATCGGAGAGATCTTTCATGCTGAATGATGCTTCCGGGTTCCGCAGGATCTACCTGGCTACCGGCTACACAGATCTGAGACGTGGTATGGAGGGCCTTGCATCCATCATCAAGTTCAATTTTCAACTGGATCCGTATCAAAAAGATATCCTGTTTCTGTTCTGCGGAAGGCGGACTGACCGTATCAAAGGGCTGGTCTGGGAAGGCGATGGCTTCCTGCTCTTATACAAAAGGCTGGAACTGGGTGCATTCAACTGGCCCCGCACAAAAGAAGAGGCAATGGAGATCACACCGGAGCAGTACCAGTATCTCATGCAGGGACTGGAAGTTGTTGCACGCCATCCGATCCAGGAAGTCAGACCGGATAAGGTCTTATAAGATCCTGTGCAAAACAGAGAAAATAAAAAAATATCTTCCAATCATCATAAGTCCCGAAAAAGAGTTATCCACTTTTCATGATTCCGCTGCCTTCATTTATTCAGGAGTACTTTCAGGTCCCTTTACAGGGCTTGTGGATAAGTACTCTGAAAAGCCCGAAAAACTAATAGTTTTTTGAGTTTTTCAGAGTATTCATCTATTAGTAAAAATGACGGATACCCTGTCTGCCGGATTCGCTTTTTTTTTATCTTTGCGTTACAATAGGAACATCAGATAAAGGAGAACGACACCCATGGCAAAAGTATATACAGAAGAAGAACTGAATGATTTCAGCAGGGAAACACTTATGGCAGTCATCCTGTCCATGCAGGATCAGATCCACCAGCTGAATACAAACATGGAGCGCCTGATCGAGCAGATCGCTGACGCAAACAATAAGCGTTACGGCCGTTCTTCCGAAAAACTGGAAACGATCTCCGGACAGCTGGAACTGGAGCTTATATTTAATGAGGCTGAAGCACTTACGGAAACACTGTATGTGGTTGAGCCTGTTGAGGAAGATGTGATACAGCCGCGCCGCAAAAATAAAGGAAAACGGGAGGCAGATCTGAAAGATCTTCCGGTTGAAGTGATCGTCCATACCCTGTCAGAAGAAAAACTCCAGGATGTCTTTGGCACAGATGGATGGAAACAGCTTCCAGACGAGATCTATAAAAGGGTACGTGTGCAGCCTGCAGTCTATACTGTTGAAGAACATCATGTGGCAGTCTACGCTGGTAGGGACAACCAGACGATCATAAAAGCGGACCGTCCGAAGGATCTGCTCCGTAACAGCCTGCTCACTCCGTCACTTGCGGCAAGCATCATGAATGCCAAGTACGTAAACGGGCTTCCTCTTTACAGGATCAGCCAGGAATTCCTGCGGAATGACATCCATATCTCCAGACAGGTCATGGCAAACTGGATGATCCAGTGTGCGGACAGGTATCTGGGGATCCTTTATGACCGGATCCATAAAGAGATGTATCAGTTTCATGTACTTCAGGCTGATGAGACTCCGGTCATGGTCACTAAGGATGGACGGCCGGCAAACAGCAAAAGTTACATGTGGATCTATCGGACAGGAAAGAGTTATACGGATACTCCGATCATCCTGTATGAATACCAGCGTACCCGGAAAGCGGACCATCCGGAAGAATTCCTGAAGGATTTTAAAGGGATCGTGGTATGCGACGGTTACTCTGCATACAGGAAGCTGGACAGGGAAAATCCAGACATCGTCTTTGCCGGCTGCTGGTCCCATGCAAGGCGCAGGTTTGCGGAGGCGTTGAAAGCCCTGCCGAAAGCAGCACAGAAAAATGCGAAAGAGACTGTAGCTTACGAAGCAGTCAGCCGGATCACAGCGATCTATCATCTGGACAACCAGATGGAGGGACAGCCTGCAAAAGTCAGAAAGATGTACCGTCAGGCCAACATCAGACCTCTTGTAGAGGCCTTCTTTGCATGGGCAAAAGAGATCCAGACTAAAAATCAGCTTTCCAGAGGAAAGACTCTGGATGGGATCAACTACTGTATCAATCAGGAAGCTTCTCTGAAAGCCTTTCTGGAAGATGGCGATATTCCTATGGACAACAATGCGACAGAAAGTGCCCTGCGGAGTTTTTGTCTTCATAAGCATACATGGAAGTTGATCGACAGTCTGGATGGTGCAAATGCCAGTGCCATTATCTACAGTATCACAGAAACCGCAAAGGCTAATAACCTTAATCCGTTTCGATATCTTGAATATGTCCTGACTGTATTGAAAGATCATCAGGATGACAAGGAATACAGCTTTATAGATGATATCCTTCCATGGCCCGAAACACTTCCGGAAATATGCCGGAGTAGAACAAAGACAACTAATATTTAAAATCTTGCCGCCGGAAACGGCGGCTTAAAGTTAGAGTAGTACGGATGATTTACCGTATACATTGTATCTGAAAAATGTGGAAATTGCTCTATAGCCTTTTTAGTTATCTCTGGTTCCATTTTATCTAACATAGACACCATCATAATGGCTTTATCTTTTGTTAAGTGACGGAAATCTTCAATTCCCAATTTCTTCAAAGCCTTCTGTTCTGTTAACAATCGATCCATACCGCTTCCTTCTGACCATTCTACATGTTCTGCCACACATAATTTAAAAGCATATACTCAGTGTATCACAAAAGCAGCTTAGTGATACCAATATATAGCCTGAGAAATAAAAATGGAGTGCCAGCTTAGCACGCCTCAATTGTGTCTTTCTCTTCATCAGAATAATTTATTTTTTTCATACCACTTATCAATATTTCTACAAACTCTGTCTATATCTCCTTCAACTATATCTGCATCAATATCATATAGAAGCAATAACCTAAATAAAAATTTAAGTTTTCTGGCAGCAAGATCTATTTCTGCTCCTGAAAAATGCTGCGGTGTTTTATTTTCAAACATATGGGATAGCCAGTTTCGATGGACATGCGCTTTTCTTATAAATATATCATACAGACTATTGCCTTTTTCGTCTACATGTTTCTTTTCATATTCAAAAATACGGCTTATGTCAGGAGACAGATTGATGGCATACTCTATTTTTCCCTTTAAATCTAATCTGGTCAGGTTGCCCAAAAGTGCTTTTATTCTTCTTGACAGCTCTTCTTTATCTATTCTACTATTACAACAAATTTCTTCAATTATTGGAACATTTTCTGCAGTTAGGCAAAGGATATCTGCAATATCGTTTATCGCTTTTTTATCATATCTTTTTAGTTTTTTTCCATGTACAATATCCATATATCCTTCCAAACACTGGATATATGTCGCAATCGGTACTTCATCAACATAATCTCTGGATTCTGAAGTATATGCAAACATATTGAATTGAATAACTACTTTCTTTCGTCTTTCAAGCCAATTCCTGTAAATATCCGAAAAATCTGTACATGCTTTGAGAGAAATAGAGTACAAAAATCCCGTATTCCTTACAGTTGCATTAATGTATCCAGAAATTTGCTTGATTCCCTCTGCACATTTATTATTATCAAGCAAATATTTTTGTTCTATCACATCTGGAAAATAACCCGATAACAGATATTGAATCTCTAAAAATCGAATCAAGTAAATGTCCATTTCCCGTACTGTAATTGAGTCCTTGCATGTTAGTTTTATTACAGAATACTCTTCATTGTATTTATCTCTTAGTCTTACCGTTGCTATTAATACATCTGGAATAAGTATATATTCGTCTAACCAGATTATTCGTCGATAAGGAATATACTTACTCAAACGCAATGTATATTCAGCAACAGTACAAGTCAGTTCCATGTCTTTTTCTGTATGAAGGCCATACAAAATCCTATTCCAACTGATTTTCATTTTGCGTGTTGGTATTCCTGACAATTCGATTGCACAGTCTACAAGCGTAAATGAGATATTATTCTTATCGACTCCAAACAAGACTTTTGCTTGAATCAGTTTTCGATTTCTCCAATAATCATGGTAATACTGATTACATGGTTCTGGACAATCCAATATGAATCCATGCCGCTGATCGATAATATATGTGATATCGTACTCTTTCATGTTTTCTGAATTAACTGGTAACTGAATTTTCGCCCCTTCAATTTGAAAGTTTTTATTATCCATGCACATTCCCCTTTATGTATTTGCCTATATCTTATATTGATTATAGCAAAGAAAAAAAGAAGATTCAGTAAGAAAAGGTATGAATTTTTGACTTCTTTGTAAAAATGACATCTTTCGTGAAAAATAACATATTGCTATATATGCTGGAGGTGTTATGCATGGATAAACAAGTCTATACTGTAACTGAAATGCAGCAGATCTGAATATAAGCCGGGAATCTGCTTATTAATTTACTGGAGAGGTTTATAAAAATAAATATCCCTTTGTTATTTTAAAAATCGGAAATCATTTCGTATTTTCAAAGAATCTTTTGACTGATGGATGCGTGGTGAGAATTCTATGGCTACTAATTCTGATGTACTCCTATAATCTACGCTTGGGCAATCCCACAATAATTTTGCAAGTGATTTTCTCGACAAAGCAATGCCATAAAAAATATATCATACATTTGAGGCAGCAAAATCATGCACCGAGATTCCAGCTATAGTTTAAGGTGTAGATATTATTAAAGAGAGACCAGATCACTTCCGGTCTCTCTTTACATTTGACAAAAATAAAAAATTAATTACACTGGGTATTTGCCAACTGGAATAAAATCGGGATGGTTCCACCCAACTTCATTTTCTTTTCTGATAGCGATTTCTATTTCAAACTCTCTGTTACATACCCTACACTTTAACTTACGGGTAACTTCCAGTCCTGGTGGAGACATCAGAGATATTAGTGGATGTTCTCCTTCATGCTGCCTTGCATGTTCATCTAATACCTGTTGCTATTCATCCTTCAGGCGGATAGTCCAACATTCATGTTCTTCGCCACAATGAGGGCATGTGGGGTTAATTTTATATAGTCTGCCCATCTTATCTCCTGATTTTTTGTATTTCAGATCATTGCTTCCTACTTCTTTGGTTGCGGTATCATAGCTTAATTTGGTCTGGTTGATGTGTGGAATTCCTTTCTCATTGCTTTTCACCATTATAACACCGGTTGATATAACTTTACAAACTTATTAAAAATCGATGTTATCCATTATCTTTTACTTTCATATCGTTGATTTTGGGTGTTTTAGACGTTTAGTGTGGCTTTGGTGTATTGGAGTTCTGAAATCCTTGCAGGGAGTAAATTCTTCCTTCTTCATACTTACTCATATACGTTATATTATAAAGTTTTTAATTTTTCTATTCTAATAAAAGTGAAAGTAACAAAATATTATCGAACACGGGCCGGTAAACGACATGCATATAAAATTACTAGGTCAATTGCTTCAGGAAGTTTGTACTAATGATAAATCTTCAAAGCATAAACAGCTGGATATTTCTGCTTTGCAATATAGTATTGCTAAAGACCACTATATTGCAAACCAAGCAGGTTCTTTAATTGTTACGTTTGTATGCGTGGTAGGAATTATAAGCACTGTATATAAAAGCACCATACGGCCAGTATCATATTATATATGGTTTATCTGATCATTTATTTCATATTGGAAAGGTAAACAGCCACGATTAAATATCTTTAAAGAAGATACATTCTGCCATACAGGCTTCATAAAAGAAACCGATATGCGACGCTATTGCAATTAAGGTAATATTGACATAGAATTCCATGTATTATAGAATGGTATCTGTAAAAAGAAGGCAT
>NZ_QTWS01000065.1:0-2077 GCF_003461245.1 Blautia sp. AF19-10LB | reverse complement strand
TAGAATGGTATCTGTAAAAAGAAGGCATGAAGAAAGCAGCTTTAAACGGGCTGCTTTTTTTGTGTCTTCTTTTGTCTTTCTTAAGTACCGGAGGAACAGGAGTCTTCTGGATGGAGCAGAGAAGACAAAAATAAATAAGAACAGGAGCTTCTTGTATAATTCAAATATAGGGAATTCCGAGAAAGAAGGTTGAGAAAAAAATACCTCAGAGTAAAATAAGATTACTGACTTTGGACGGTTAGTAAAAAATCTTATCAAACAGTGAGGTACTTGAAATGAATTATAACACACAGAACGCAAAAATTGCATCTATTACGGAAAAAACTTTAATTGTTGGTATTGATGTTGGAAGTGAAACGCATTATGCAAGGGCTTTTAACTGGCGCAATTATGAGTACTCGAAAAAGCCTTTTGCTTTCAGTAATGACGAAGCCGGATTTGCTTCTTTTAAAGCATGGATGAATGATATGGCGGAAAAACATGGAATGGAAACGATTATTCCAGGAATGGAACCGACGGGACATTACTGGCTGAACCTTGGAGCGTACCTGCAGGAACAGGGAATGAAGCCGGTGCATGTAAATCCGCATCATGTTAAGAAGTCCAAAGAACTGGATGATAATAACCCGAGCAAGAATGACCGTAAAGATCCAAAAACAATTGCGGGTCTGGTGAATGAGGGAAGATTTTCTTATCCATATATTCCAACCGGAATCTATGCAGAGATCAGAAATCTGTCCAACCTTCGTATTCAGACACAGGAAGAGATTACAAGAATCAAAAACAGGATCGCCCGCTGGTTCAGCATTTATTTTCCAGAAATAAAAGACGTTTACAGGAATCCGGATGCGGTAAGCGGACTGATGGTAATTAAACAGGCACCACTGCCATGTGATATCAAAGAGCTTGGCGTGAATGGAGTGAATAAGATATGGAGAGATGCAAGGCTGAAAGGCGCTGGGATAAAGAGGGCAACGACCCTGGTAACAGCAGCGGAGCACAGCATCGGAAATACGGAAGCACCGAGAAGTGCCAGGAAAGAGATCCGAAACCTACTGAATGACTACGAAACATACAAAAACCGGATGGATGAACTTATGCAAGAGATAAAGGAAACACTTTCTGAGATTCCCTATATAGATAAGCTGATGGAGATCAATGGGATAGGGATAAAGACGGTAAGCTGCTTTATCGCAGAAGTAGGAGACATTGGACGTTTTGATAATCCGAAACAGGTGCAGAAACTTGCCGGTTATGCCATTGTTGCAGACAGCTCCGGGAAACATAACGGGGAGAGCAGGATCAGCCACAGGGGAAGAAAGCGTTTGAGATATGCATTGTATGAAGCTGCGATATCCGTGATTGGGAAAAATAAAGAGTTTAAAGAGATCCATAGTTATTATCGGACGAGGGAAAAAAATCCACTAAAAAAGATGCAGTCGGTGATAGCGGTGGCATGCAAACTGATCCGGATATTTTATACGATACTAACGAAAGGCGTGGATTATGACAGTCAGAAGATGTTAAATGACATTGTAAGACCAGAAATACAGTTAGCAGCATAAAGAGAAAGAAACAGTGTATCATGGCCGGTCTGAGCCTTTGAAAGGAAAGAATGAAGGGCTGAGACCAGCCATGATAGCTGGAAGCAATAAACAAATGGAATGTAACAGGAAAACGTCCACCGGAAGGTGCTGTTGCAGGAAAGAAGTCAGTAATACAACAAACAAAGAATGAGCCAGTAGTCGGCAGGAATATTTTCCAGAGGGCATGACCCTGTAGAGGAGCTAAGCTGACACCCTGGTTATGGACAGGCGGGACGAGAGAAGTTAGGACTTGGCATAGACTGATGATCCTGGTAGATATGGGAGGTTCGCTGCCGTAGATGGATGGGTACACACAAGGCCATGTAAAACGAAATAAGAAGACGTTTTACTTCGTGCACCCAAAATCCGCTATTTTCGTACCAGATACAGAGAAATGTCCATTCCTATGGCTCCTTCTTCTGAGATATTTATTGATGAAACACTAAAAAATCCTTGATTTTCAAGGAAAAAAGACTTGACTATATAGGGAG
>NZ_QTWS01000064.1 GCF_003461245.1 Blautia sp. AF19-10LB | reverse complement strand
AGATAGCACATTTTGTTGAAGTTTCTTTATATTTTATTTTATCTAGCACAACAAGTTAAGTTAGTATGACGCATAAAGATCTCTATATCTGAAGCAATGAAAGTTTATGGTGGAAATACTTCTGTTGCACCTACGTCTGACGATGTTGAACAGGCTACATCAGTATTCAGAGAAGAACTTGAAATATTAAAAAATATGTTTGTAAGTTATGATTTAACTCCGTTTATTGATGCAGAATGTGATCCGATTGAACGCTACAGACTTCTTACAAAGGCAGCGGAATATGTTTTTGCTTCAATACAGGAATTACATTTTGAAGGAAAGGGTGCTTCTCAGACAGTTTCATTTAAAACATACTTTTTGAAGACAGTGAAACGTATGAGAGCAGCGTTTGACATCTGTCAGCCATCGGGTGAACTTGGCGAAGAAGAATCTGCACTTGCTCAGTGTTTTATGGCGATAGCCGGCTTTGTTCGCAAAATGAGCGGAACGGGTGATGTGGATACAGACACCATGAATCGTGCGGTTTCCAGGATGGTGGAAGAGGCATTGAAATATAATCAGGTGGAAAGTATTCTTGAAAGTGGTGAGGAAGAAGATATATTTTCACCAGAATATTTTGAAAAATTATCTGATGTTAAAATGCCGGCGACCAAGCTGGAACTTCTTGTAAAAATGCTTCGTAAACAGATCAAAGAATATAGTAAAGTAAATCAGATAGCTGCAAAAACATTTCAGGAAATGCTTGAGAAGACGATTGAAGAATATCACGAAAGGCGTAAGCATCTTTCGGCAGAAGAGGCAGGAGAAGCGCAGGAACAAGCTTCTGAAGACATTATTAAGATCGCAACAGAGCAAGCTTTGATTATACTACGCCAGATGAAAGAGAATAGAGCAAGTTTCCGCAAGATTGGATTAACATTTGAAGAAAAAGCATTTTATGATATTCTGATTTCTCTGCGTGATCAATATAACTTTGAATACGGAACAGATAGAGAAGTAGATGGAGTTATTATTAATGATAAGTGTAAAGCTCTTGCACGGAAAGTGAAGGAAATCATTGATACAAAGTCTTCATTTACAGATTGGCTTAATAATCAGAATGTAAGAAATGAGCTAAAACTGGAAATAAAGATATGCTTAGTCAAAAATGGTTACCCGCCACAGTATAGTCCAGAAGTGTTTAATAAGGTTATGGAGCAGGTGGAGAATTTTGAAGAATTTTCGGGAAATAACACTATTTCATACTATGAAAGAAAATCAGAACCTGTGATGATGGCAGCAGAAGAAAAGAATGCGTATGGTGCTGCAAATAAAACCAAAGTCAGCAGGAAGTAATACAGGTCAAAAGAGGTGATTAACTGACTTGGTACACTACATAAGGCAAGGAGAGCAGGGATGAAAGTAATCGGAATTGATATTGGTACAACAACGATCAGTCTGGTTGTACTGGATACAGAAAAAAAGGCGGTTTTGGAATCAAGAACGGTTCCTAATGGGACATTTATAAGGACTGAAAAGGAATGGGAACGCATTCAGAATCCGGATAGAATTGTAGAAAAAGCGATGCGGGAGCTGAAAGAATTACGGAAGGCGTATAAAGATGTGGGGACAATTGGTCTTACCGGTCAGATGCATGGAATTCTGTATATTGATGAGGATGGAAATTGTGTCAGTCCACTTTATACTTGGCAGGATGGGCGAGGAAATCTTCCGGAATTTGATGGGAAGAGTGTTGTCTGTCTGGTAAAAGAAGAGACAGGTTTTTCGATTTCGACAGGCTATGGACTTGCTACACACCTGTATCACTGCAAAAAGAATCAGGTGCCGAAGAATGCAGTTTCCTTCTGTACAATTAGTGATTATCTTGGAATGAAGCTCACAGGCAGAAAAACACCAATTGTGCATATCAGTAATGCAGCAAGTTTGGGTCTTTTTGACAGTGAAAAAATGATGTTTTATATAGATACAATTCATAAACTTGGCATGGATCCGGGACAGTTGCCGGAAGTTACAGATGAGTTTAAAATCTTGGGATACTATGATGGAATACCGGTGACGGTGGCACTGGGTGATAATCAGGCAAGCTTTCTGGGAAGTGTTGGTTTTCAGGAAAATACATTGCTTTTAAACATGGGAACGGGTGGGCAGATTTCTGTATTATCGGATAAGCCATTTGAAGAAGGGGGAATCGAAGCCAGACCACTCGCAAGAGGAAAATATATTCTGGTAGGGGCATCTCTCTGTGGAGGGCGTGCTTATGCAGTGTTGGAGAAGTTTTTCAGAACTTTTGTGGTACAGGCTGGTGGTGAAGATAAGGCATTATATGAAGTTTTGAAGAAATTGGCAAGAGCTGCTATGAATCAGGAAAATCCTGTGGAAGTGTCTACTTTATTTAACGGAACAAGAACAGATCCAACGCTTCGTGGCAGTATTACCAATATCAGCGAAAACAATTTTACACCGGAAGGAATAACCTATGGTGTGTTGCATGGCATGATAAAAGAGCTTTATGACATGTATCAGCAAATTCATCAGGGGACGGGAATTCAGGTATCTCATCTGGTTGCGTCTGGTAATGGAATGAGAAAAAACAAAGTATTACAGGAAATCAGCAGTGAGATGTTTGGGGCAGATTTATCATTGGCTGTGTACCAGGAAGAGGCAGCCTGTGGAGCAGCAGTCAGCAGTGCTATGGCTTTTTAAGTTGTATAACGCATATAATATCTAAGGGGATTGTTTATGTTTGAGAGGATGCTAATATAGCAGACGGCGAAGAAGGAAAAGCTTCTGGATAATTTTCTGGAAAGGCATGAAGCGGAGCATCCGTTTCCTGAGGATGTGGAGCTGATTCGGGATATTGATTATATGGGGGATGGCATGGCCTGTCATTTTATGGATATTTACCGTGGAAAGAAGCATGATAAAAAGCATGATAAAAAGCTTCCGATCATGTTTAACCTTCATGGTGGCGGTTTCCTTCTTGGGAAAAAAGAGGAAAGTCATCTGTTCTGTGCAGAAATGAGCCAGAAGGGATTTCTTGTATTTTCTCTGGAATATCCTCTGGCACCGGAGTCTTTGTTTCCACAGATTCTTCGAGATCTGATGAAAGGAATTAAAAATTCCAGAGTGTATTTTCAGAAATATAATGGAGATGAAGAACGTATTTACCTGACAGGAACCAGTGCGGGGGCAAGCCTGTGTGTATATCTGGCTGCGATGATGCAGAGTCCGGAGCTGGCAGATGTTTTTGGAGTGGTGCCAGCAGATCTTGGGATTCGGGCAATGGGCCTGGCGAGCGGGATGTATTACACGACAAAAATGGACAGCATCGGAATTTTTCTTCCTTCCTGTATTTACGGAAAAGGGTGGAAGAAAAGTTCTTTTTATCTATACATAAATCCGGAAAACAAAGCGATTCTCGAACACTTGCCGCCGTCCTTTCTTATCACAGTTTATGGAGATTCCCTGCGAAATTACAGCAGACAATATGCCAGGGCCATACAGAAGTCAGGAGGCATCTGCCATCTGGAAGATCTGGGTCCCCACAAAAAACTTCCTCATGCATTCAGTACCGCCCTGCCGGAGATCCCGGAAAGCCAATATGTAAATGAAAAGATGGTAAAATTTCTGATGTCATATTGAATTTGATCTTCTTCAGGGGTTTTCGAAAGATTAAAAAACAATCGTAAATTTTTACGATTGTTTTTTCGCGCATTTCTGCACACAATATGGTTAAAAATCTGGAAAAAGGTGCAACTCATATACATGAAACGAGAACAATAGATTTCCAGGACAAGTTAATTAGGAAAATTACATGTCTGGTTGCTGTCTTTCTGTAAAAATAAGCTTGCCAGATGGAGACAGATACTGTATAGTATAAAAAACAGGCAATGATCTAAAGTATCTTATCAGTTATCGTTCAGGCAAATATCTGCCACTAATTCCAAAGATAAAAGCAAATAAGTGTTTAATAGAACTCGACAAAATGTTATAATGTAGATACCAAAAGGAGTGTTATATGAATAATACGATTTTTGATGATGTGTTTCGTACTATGATTGAAAAGATGCCATATTTGGCAGTACCGTTGATCAATGAAGTATTTCACACATCCTATCCGGAAAATGTAAAGATCACACAGCTGCGTAATGAACACCAGCAGGAAGATGGAGAAATCATTACGGATTCCTGTTTGCTGATAGGGAAGAAGATGTATCATATCGAATGTCAGAGTACAGATGATACTACGATGACGATACGCATGATAGAGTATGATTTTGCGATTGCGATAGGAAATGCTGAGAAACAAAATCGGAGATATCGGATAGAGTTTCCAAAATCCTGCGTGCTGTTTTTGAGAAGCTCAGAGAATACACCGGATAATCTGGAGGCGGATGTGATTTTTCCGGATGGGCGGACGCATGTATACTCGATACCGACTATAAAAATGGCAGACTATACAAAGGACAGTATTTTCGAAAAAAATCTGTTGATGCTGCTGCCATTTTATATCATGAGATATGAGAAACAGGGACATGATCTGAGTGAAAATCCAGAATTATTTCAAATATTGTTAAACGAATATGAGGAAATCAGAGTAAATCTGGAAAAGGAACTGACAGAAACAGGAAAAGCAGAACTATATACGGATCTGACAAAACTCATTGTAAAGATTGCAGACCACATTTTTCGAAAGGAAGATAACGTTCGGAAAGGAATAGGTGATATTATGGGCGGGAAAGTTTTGGAATTGGAATCAGAAAGACTTAAGGCACTTGGAAAAGCGGAAGGAAAAGCAGAAGGAGAAGCAATTGGACAGGCAAGAGGAGAAACTCGATTAGGTAATTTAATCAGTCGGCTTATTCAGGATCAGAGAAATGAAGAAATTCTGCTGGCATCAACAGATTCTAAAAGACGTGAGCAGTTGTATAAAGAATATAATATTTAAGGGTATTCCCCACCTGGCCACGCGGAAGACTGTTTCGCTGGCGCGAAAGGCGCTTAGAACGTTTTTGATACAGGCTGGTGGAGAAGAGTATTTGAAAAATAATGCATAAAATCAGGAGGTCAGAAATGAACAGCTCTGATTTTATGCATTTTTTGTTTTATAATTACGATAAAATTCCGGTAGACTGCAGGAACAGGATGAACATCATAACCGGAGCGACAAAACGGATCATCACGCAGTAGAGTTTTTTTCTGTGGAATTTTTCGCCATTGCGTTCCATCTCATCAATTACATAATCCGGTGTTACGATCCAGCCGATCAGGATGGTGGAAAGCAGTGCAATGAACGGCATCATAACACTGTTACTGATATAATCCATGATATCCAGAAGCTGTCCCACAGAGCCATTCGGTAAATTTACTTCTACATAGAAAATGCTGTATCCCAAAGCGATAACAGCGGAGGCTGCCAGGTAGATCGCAGATAAAACAAGAACTGTTTTTTTACGACTGGTGTGGAAGATTTCCATGCAGTTTGCAGTAATAGATTCCAGTACGGATATACAGGAAGACAAGGTTGCAAAAATAGCAGTTACGAAAAACAGGACTCCCACAAATATACCGGCTTTACCCATAGCAGAAAATACTTTTGGCAAAGATACAAACATCAGGCTTGGACCTGCACCCATGCCCTCGGTTCCTGAAAATACGTATACTGAAGGGATGATCATGGCACCTGCAAGAAAGGCAACACCTGTATCAAAGATTTCAATCTGGTTGACGGCTTTGTTTAAATTTACCTCTGGCCTGACGTAAGAACCGTAAGTGATCATGATTCCCATGGACACACTGAGCGAGAAAAACAGCTGGCTCATGGCATCCAGCAGAATCTGCAGAAAACGCGGCACGGTAAGTCCTGTAAAGTCCGGTGTGAGATAATAAAGAAATCCCTGTAAGCCGGTATGCACCTGTCCGGAGGTATCGGTATGCCTGAGTGTCAGGGAGTAGACAGCGATAATTACGACCAGGATCAGCAGGATGGGCATCATCCATTTGGATACTTTTTCAATTCCTTTTTCCACACCATTGTATACAATAAGAGCCGTTACTCCCATAAAGAGCAGGGCAAAAATCACAGGTGAGGTGGAAGAGGTGATGAAGGATGTAAAATAATCATCTGTGGCAGCAGCCTGTGCCTGTCCGGTGATATATACAACGGCATATTTGGTGATCCAGCCACCGATCACAGCGTAATAAGTCATAATAAGAACGGGTACCAGGAAAGTAAGGATTCCCAGGAATTTCCATTTCGGATGCATCTGGGTATAAGCACCGATGGCACTTTTCTGAGTACGGCGGCCGATAGCGATATCAGAAGTAAGCAAGGTAAATCCGAACGTAAGCACAAGAATAAAATAAATGATCAGAAACAAACCGCCGCCATCTTTGGCTGCAAGATATGGAAACCGCCATAAATTTCCCACTCCTACAGCACTGCCGGCTGCGGCAAGGACAAAACCAAGCTGTCCTGAAAAATGATTGGATTTCTTTTCCACTGTAAATAGTTCCCCCTTTGATTGTTGTAAATATAAGATACTATATGATAAAATATTAGTAAAACAAATATTTTTACTGGTATGTATTAAAAAAAATAATATTATTCCAGCGAAGGATGAAGAAGGTAAAAATGAAAGAAATTCGAGACCGTTATGATATTTTTTTGAAAGTATGTGAGACTGGAAACTTTTCCAGAGCGGCAGAAGCATTGAATTATACGCAGTCCGGAATCAGTCAGATGATGGCAGGGCTGGAGGAAGAACTGGGTGTACAGTTATTTGCCCGGATAAAAAAAGGTGTGATCCTGACAGACAATGGAAAACGTCTGCTTCCGTATGTTCAGGAAATGGTGAATCAGAAAGATAAGCTTCGCCAGGCGGCTTTCAACATTAACAATAAAGTGGAGGGGAAACTTCGAATCGGAAGTTTTACAAGCGTAACAGCCATGTGGATGCCGGATGTGATCCGCTTTTTTCAGAAAAACTATCCGCAGGTGGAAGTCCAGATTTTCGACGGGAACTATGATGAAATCCGGGACTGGATCATTCATGGGCAGGTGGATTGCGGTTTTTTATCTTCTATTGTGGCATTTGACCTGAAATTTTATCCGCTTCTGGAAGACCCTCTTTGTGCAGTCATGCCAAAAGGGCATCCTCTTGCCGGAAAAAATGCATAAAACTGGAAGAACTGCTGGAATATCCTTTTATTATCGAAACTCCCGGATGCGATAATGATATTCTGCATCTGCTGGAAAAATGCACGAAAAAACCGCAGGTTTCTTACAGCTTCCGGGATGACACGCTGATTATGGCGTTCGTGAAAAATGGCTTTGGGGTAACGGTTTCGCAGGATCTGGTCATGAGAGCCTTTTCCGATGGAGTTGAGGTACGTCCTCTTGAACCAGAAAGTCACCGGACCATCGGCCTGTCCTTCGCCCGAACAACCAACTCCGTGGTATCAGGAGTATTACTGGATTACCTGCAGAAGTCCCTGCAGAAATACGATTCGAGCCCATCCGGCTCCTGAAAAAGACGGCAAGCTTTTATTTTATATATATCACGCATCTGTTTTTCCAGGCGGTCAGCAGTTCTATGGCATTCTGACATCTATAAAAATGGTAAATAAATCAAAGGAGCATTTTTATGAGAATATTCAGAAAGGAATAGGTGATATTATGGGAGAGACCTGGAAATGGAATAGGAAACACTGAATAAGTAGGTGGCTTTTAACATCAATAGCAACTGGACATAATGCCACAGTTCTTTCTTTATACTTTGCACATATTCCATATTGTTATTTTCGTTTATCAGTGTATAATATTTTATATCCTGAGGAGGGAGGAGGAAAGACTATGTTTGACAAAATAATTGATTTTGGAGCTTACTTAGCTGAAAGTTTTTCCATTTGGATCATCTGTTCTTTGCTGCTTTTTGCCTGCATCATGTATGTATTGCATGGAAGCATCTATTCATTTCATTTGGAAATGCTTAACAGACCAAATAAATTCAGTAAGACCCCGGTGGTGCATATGGATTCTAACAAAGTAAAGCTGGATAAAATCCTTTGCTATCTGGCAGCTTCTTTTTGTCTTATCGTGGGCTGTGGGTTATGCACGAAAATAATATTATACATATTAGGATTGGCAATTATGCTTTTATCCGGAATTGTCCAGGTTATTGTATTGGTTGTATTGTTTGTGCTGGTGGGCTGTATTCTTATCGCATTTATATAGGAAAGAGAGAATCAATATGAGTAAAGAGTATGTTTTGGCGGTAGTATGTATATTTCTTCTTTGCATATCTGCTGATTATTTTTTTAATATAAGTATTAGTTTAGGATGATAAGCGGGAATCCTCGGCAATTCAATTACCGAGATGAAAGCGCAGAATTGTGCATATCTGCACATGGAAATAATATAATAATCCCTTAACTCCTTAATATTAATGCCGTAACCGGCATACAATTAATCGAAAATATGTTCGATTTTTATTGTATGTTTCCAGTTGTTATGTTATACTATATGTATGAAAGAAAATCTAATACATTATAGAACTTGTGTATGTAATATTAACTACCATATGGTATGGTCAGTGAAATACCGGCAGAAGATATTAACACCAGATATTGAGGAATACCTTCAGGAACTGGTGCAGCAGATTGCTGAGGACAAGGGCTTTGCCGTTCATTTATTTGAATGTGGTGAATGTGACCATGTCCATTGTTTTGTATCAGCTCCACCAAAGCTGTCTATAACAGCAATTGTCAAGTATCTGAAGGGGATCACCGGCAGAAAATTATTCGAACGTTTTCCGGAAATAAGAAACCAGCTATGGAAGGGAGAGCTGTGGAACCATTCCTATTATGTGGAGACAATCGGATCAGTATCTGAAGAAAATATCCGCCGTTATATTGAACATCAGAGCAAATCGTATTAAATCAGGGTGGAGTGTAAAACTCCATCTGCATAGCTGTCTGAAGGAGGGGAGAGGAATGCTGCTGTCACACAGAACATCGTTAAAGATCTGTCCGGAATATTCCAACATTATAGGGCATATGTGTTATGCGGCTTCCAAACTCTGGAATGTCT
>NZ_QTWS01000063.1 GCF_003461245.1 Blautia sp. AF19-10LB | reverse complement strand
TCGGTTTACTTTCTCTCTGACCTGTTTTTTCCCACAATCCCAGTCGAGTTTTGTAAGAGAATACGCTTCCCAGCGCATGCTGGATGGCTGCCCTTCTCAGATAAGAAGGCATCTTTGGAAAACGGATGTCAAAATCAAAACGGGCCTGATTCTTTTTCGTTGTATGTATCAGATGTTCTGCTTCATTGAAACGTTTCTTCGCTTCCAGAATCCCTTCCAGCTCTTCCCATACCTGCGCATAAATTTTTACCAGATAACTAACAGCAGACCTGTAGACATCCAGCGTCTGGCGGATTGGGATATTCTGTTTTCGTAATTCCACACCATAGCTGGATGTAATCTTCATATCTGTTTCTTAACCTTTCTATCTTGTACTGATGCAAATAAGTCCTATTTGTTCTTGTGTTTTCTATTATACTCCTTATTAAGTCCAATAAAACTCCCTATTTCTATTTTTTTATAAAAAATTTGCGTGTCTAACTCATCACTGAAAGTAACGAGAATGCGACACGCAGTTATTCAATCAAAAAATGTCTTCCATTTATCACCTGCGCGGTACGCATCAAAACACATTCTGATCTGTTCTTCATTGTTCTTTTCGCCTGCAAGTTCAGGAAGTTCGTCCTCTGCAAAATAGTCAAAACCTGTAGTCTCAATATTCTCTTCAAAACCTCCGCCAGTCGCCGCGCAGAGCATGAATATCTTGCAGACTCTGTATGCATAGACCGGAAGATTATGCTTTTCCCTGTCCTGAATGGCGATCACGCTTTTGACAGAAACATCAAGACCTGCTTCTTCTTTCACTTCTTTTATTGTATTTTCTGTCACGGATACATTTACATCACACCATCCACCCGGCAGTGACCAGGTTCCGTTGTTTTCGTGAACGAGCAGGATTTTTCCCTCTTCAAATATCGCTGCGCGGGTATCGATTTTTGGTGTCTGGTAGCCGGTTTCATTACAGAAAAGATCTTTTACTTTTTCCACTGGCACACCTGAAAGCTCAGCCATCATTTCAGCAGAAATATCCCGGATGCGTTCATAACGTTCTTTGTCATAAACATCTTTTCCATAGGTAAGTCCTGCCTGTGCAAGACCCTGCAGTTCCACGATCAGATCGATCCATTGTTTATTTTTATCCATCTTGTAAGTTCCCTTCTCAATACAAATTGATCTTCGTTTCGACAAGTCTGTCGCCTTCATACTGCAGTTTCACAGAGAAAAAACGTTCTTCGCCCGAAAGAAGCAGATCAAGAAACACTTTATCCCCCTCCCATGCAGGAAGTTCCGATACCCTGGCTTTGTCGATCCAGCAAAGCTCACCCTCATTGCATTCAATCAGTTCACCTGTATATCCGTCCGCTGTAAACACGCACATAAGCTCGGATTCACATTCGCTGTTTATAAACGTTACCAGCCCGCGAAATTTATACGAGGTGAGTGTAAGTCCTGTTTCTTCCTTCACTTCACGCACGAGACATTCCTCAGGAGTTTCCTGGCTTTCCACATGCCCGCCGACGCCGATCCATTTGCCTTCGTTCATGTCGTTTTTCTTTTTTACTCTGTGAAGCATCAGATATTTATTATCATTTTCTATGTAACACAACGTAGTTGTCGTCATTTCAGTTTTCCTTTCTTTCATACATTCCTATCTCTAATAACTATAGCATACTCCCAAACCAAAATACACAGACACGCCCCGTTTAATTGACTTTTCTGTGCATTTATGGTAATGTCTGGTTAGTATAACCTAACCGTTTATCAAAAAAATTTCAAGTTTAGGAGGCCTTTTTTATGACACCTGAAAAATATAAACAGCTTTCTATCAAAGAATTCACACAGGCAGCCAAGATTTACGACAGTGAACATTCCGGTATTTATGAAATGTGTAAGGATGATTACCCGCCGATCCTGGCAGAACTGGAAAAGGAGCCTTTCCACGATGTGCTCGACTGTGGCTGTGGAACCGGACCGATGCTTGAATTGCTCCATCAAAAATACCCGGATAAACATTATATCGGTCTCGACCTCACTCCTGAAATGATCAAGGTCGCTCAGGCAAAGAAGCTTTCCAACACGGAATTTATCGTAGGCGACAGCGAAAATCTTCCTTTTGCTGAGGATTCTTTTGATGCGGTGATCTGTTCCAACAGCTTCCATCACTATCCGAATCCTCAGGCATTTTTTAACAGTACTTACCGTGTTCTGCGAAAAGGCGGCCGACTCGTTTTACGTGACTATACCTCTTCAGATTTTATCGTCTGGCTGATGAACCATCTGGAAATGCCTCTGGCAAATCTGGCTGGCCACGGCGATGTGAAGATACACAAAGTCACAGAATTCATCGCCATGGCAGAAAAAGCCGGCTTCACTGTACTGACTATGGAGAAACAGAAAGGGTTCCGCGCACACCTCGTTGCACGGAAATAACAGTGAACCCATCAATTATTTTTTTCCATAAATAATCCCCATTCCACTGATCATCCATGGTGTTGTTACAACCCCCGGGATAAAGTCGAGTTTCTTTTCCAGATTTCCTATGTAATGTACTTCTGAGATGCCTTCCGCCTTCAGTTCACGGACGAACTGCTCCATATCTCCGTACAGTGCTTTCTGGGAAAACATATCCTGGAAAGAAAATACGCCGCCTTTTTTTACTATCCGGAGTGCTTCTCTTACAACATCCCGTTTGTCTTTTGCTGTGCGTACTTCATGGAATACAAAGTTACTTACTGCCGCATCAAACGATTCGTCTGGAAAATCCAGCTTCGCAGCATCCCCTTTCTGAAAGGATGTGCGGTCCGCAACGCCTTCTATCTGTGCATTTTTTTCACACTGTTCTTTGGCGTAATTCCATTCTGCGCCCCAATAGTCCATTGCGGTGATCTGTGCTTTTGGAAAAGCTTTGGCACAGCGAACCGTAAGTGCGGCTGCCCCGCATCCAATGTCGAGCAGTCTGCCTTCCCCGTTCCAGTCAAGATGCTCGACCAGGTGCTCATGCACACCCGCCATCATATTTCCCTTTCCAAATGCAAATGTCTCATGGCAAATCAGCATGTAGACAGCCATGATAAGTGCCAGTACACAGAGTACTCCTGCTGCTGCCGTGATCACAGGCTTGCTCAATACTACCTGTACGATCACCGCAATCGCGCCCAAAACAACTGCTGCTCCAAACAACATATACAGAGCTTTCTCAGGTACCCAGTTTCCATAGTTTGCTTTTTCGTTCATGATTCTTTCCTCCTCACATTTCAAATCAAATCTGTGCGATCACATAACAAATCCGAAAAAAATTATGTTTTGCAATAGAAAAAGCCTACCGCATTATTTGCGATAGACTTCTTTTTGTCCGTTCAGATATTTAATTAACGCCATCGACCCTGCATCCGCGTGGATGCCGATCTCTCTTGCAAGCCTTATTCTTTCTTCCACGGTATAATCTCCTTTGATCAGTTCCATGTATCCCTGAAGCCTCATGGAAACCAGAATCCTGATAAGTTCCGCATCGGGGCTGACACCCATAAATTTGGAAAAATAGCTGGTAAATGCTGATTGCATCTGCATGTCAATCTGGCTCTTAAATCCTTCGTACCGGCTGCCCGCGGATTTCTCCATCAGAATGATCGCCTCTGTCCGATGTGCTGACAGATATTCCATCATCTGCCGTTCATTGTCATCTGCAGTACCAGGATCGTCCTCTTCTCTCTTTGCAAATACACTGCACATCCTCTGATAATCTGTGATCACAGGATCCAGGATCGCCGCCAACAGTGCTTCTTTGTTTTCAAAAGAAAAATAAAATGCACCGGTCGTAACCCTCGCCGCCTTACAGATATCCCGAAGATTTGCCTTGGCATAACCTTTCTCAAGGAACTCTGCTCTGCCGGATCTGATTAATTTTTGTTCGGTTTGTTTTCTTCGCTCATCATTCATAACACTTGTTGTGTTAGCACGCACTAACCGTTTTGTCAACGTTACTATTCTACTTCCACAATTTTCCTTCTTTGTAGTGCTTTCTGCAAAGTGCCACATAACTTTCATTTGAACCAAGCATGATCTGTGCGCCTTCGCGGACGATTTTGCCATTAGCATATCTGGTGTTGCACTGTGCTCTTCTTCCACACCAGCATACGGTAGGGACTTCTTCTATCACGTCTGCAATCTCCATAAGCCGCCTGGAGCCCGGAAAGAGATGGTTCAAAAAGTCGGTGCGAAGCCCATAGCAGAGAACCGAAATATCATAAAAATCCACGATATCCGATAATCTGTCTACTTCTTCGGGCGAAAGAAACTGTGCTTCGTCCACCAGAACTGCTGCTACCCTTTTTTCATGGTAGATATATTCTGAAGTTTCAGCATTCCAGCATTTCGAGATCTCCCGCAAAAAATCATCCACATATTCAGCCGGTGCAGACAGCCCTATCCGGGACTTGATCTCATGTTCCCCATCCCGGTTATCAGTCCTTGGTTTTAATAATACCGCATACTGACCACGTTCTTCATAATTATAACGGACCATCAGAATATTGGCAGACTTCGAACTGCCCATTGCTCCGTATCTGAAATATAATTTTGCCATTTTTTAACCTTTCCCCGATTTTCCATACTGAAAAATCCTGCTCTGTATTTTTATTATCGCCCGATCTGGTCAGACCTTATATCTTGCATATATTCGATTATATACAACTACCAGCACCGGAATCCCAATTACACAGCCTACTATGATCAGGTCCAATGCTGCTATAGAATTCCAAATCCCGGCAAATGTCGCCATCCAATAAATAATGGAGTATACGATCCACATAATTCCATTGGCATGATTGTAAGCAGTAATATCTGAAATCTCTGTCTCTTTAACAGTCTTTCCAGACCAGAACCACATAGGTTTTTTCCTGTTCCATGCGTAAATTCCAATTCCTGTGAGTAATGCACTGCATGGGATCATTATGATGTACCAGATCAAATTTTCCATAGAATTTCACCTTTCTCTCGGATTTTTTATCATTCCTCATGCCCTTTCACGAACAGTATAACACAAATAAATGTAGCCTGGTGAACAGATTTTCTATAAAAAGCTAACCATATTTAACTTTATAGACCGAATAGTCTATTCTGTAAATAAATTGTAAAGTACATGCACCTGGAGGCTGATATGATAAACGCTGTTAGTAATTACGAAAAGACGAAACTTTCTATGGCGAATGTTTTCCTGCAATATGACCAGGACACAATGATAGCCAAATTTTCATTAAAACACGATCCGTCCTGGTTGTATCTTTCTTTTGTTAAGCGCATCTATCGTATCAACAGAAAATCAGGAAATGTTCAATGGTCAGAGGATGATTGTGACATGCTCCCACCACTTAAATCTTACAGATTTTGAAGTGGGGGCTTCCTGCTCGATTGCCCTTCAGGGCAAAGCTAAAACAGGCTATCCCCGCGTGTCCCGCGGTTCTTTTTTATCTGGTTACAGATTTTTCTATGTGCCGCTACGCACACTTTTTATATACCTTTTTTCCTTCTTTCAGGATATTGACAGCTGCATTCACATCCCGATCCATCCAGTTTCCACATTCACATATGTATGTCCGTTCTGACAAAGCCAGTTCTTTCTTCCTGTTCCCACATACGCTGCATATCTTACTGGATGCAAAATAACGGTCTACTTTTATAAGATATTTCCCACGTTCTTCCAGCTTATATCCAAGCATCGAAAGGAACTGCCCATATCCGTTATCCTGTATCCTTTTTCCAAAGTGCAGACCTCCGGCTATCCCTTTCAGGTTCAGATCTTCCACACATACCGCATCATACTTCTCCGCAAGGTCATGACTGAGCTTATGATGGAAATCTTTCCTCTGGTTCTTTATCCTTTTCATCACATAATGCAACCCTTTTCCTCTGTTTCTGATAGTTCCTGCTGCCCTTTTCGCATCTGGAAAGTTTTCTCTGTTCCCGGGCAAGCTTTTTCTCAGCACTCCGGTATCGAACGATGAAGTTTTATTTTTATGGGTGTCATCTTTGGCAGTTTCAGAGACTTTTCCTGCAGGCAGATATTTCCATTTACCATATTCGTTGTATAAGATTTCCGGGAATGTTTTTTTGATTTATAATTTGGAAATCCCACTTTCGGTTCCCGAAAAAATTTCCAGAAGGCTCCTTCCAGGTTCCTCTGCACATTTGCCAGTGCAAGAGAATCTGCTTCTTTCCACAGTTTTTCTTTTATCTGTGGATATTCTTTTTTCAACAGTCTGCTACTGGCACTTTTATACGCATTAATAAACTTACTTAGTTCTGACCTGGGTTGTGCCCGGAACATTACATGAACATGGTCTCAGTCATGGTTTCACTCTTCCAGCACCTTTCTTATTCCTTTTAATACACCTCAAAGCTACCTCTCTTCATTTTCTATTGCTCTGCGAAAAAATGCCCCTTCGCATATGTAAACTGTCGGTTGAACTTTTCTGCTGCCTGGTGGCTGATTTCCAGTTCCGGGTACATCATGTCGAAGGCGTGGATGTTGCTGTGGTAAATGTCCAGTTCTGCGTGGATGTTGTTTTTCTTCAGTTTATGTATGTATCGCACGGCTTCTGCAAAAAACGGCTCTCCATCTCCTACAAACGTGTAGGCCGGCGGCAGACCAGAAAAGTCTGTGCACCTTGCCGGAGCAGCATAGATCGGTACCTTGGTTTTGTCAGTATTTCGCAGATACATTTTCCAGGCGAAATGATTTTTTCCGTGTATTCCAGACTTTGCCGTGATTGTCCCGGGATGTTTCCGTATCCCGGTCATCCAGCATTGGATACAATGGCATCTGAAAAGCAATCTTCACATCCCCTGTATCTCTCGCTTTCATGCATACAGCGACACACAGCCCGCCGCCGGCACTTTCTCCACCGACCATGATCTGATCCGTTCTGATTCCCAGCTCATCTGCATGATTTTTCAAATACAAAAGTGCATCATAGCAGTCATCCAGTGCCGCCGGATACGGAGTCTCGAAAGCCATTCTGTAGCCAGGGGAAAAGACCACTGCTCCGTATTTTTTGACAAGATCCACCGCTCTTGACATATGAACCATTTCTTTCATTCCGGCGATATATCCGCCACCATGAATCCACAAAATCCCCGGCGTTTTATCCGTCTTTTTCTTCGGCGAAAGGACAAGTGCCGGAATATTTCTGCCCTCAGAAGGTATCTTGATTTTTCTTACGCAAATATCCCTGTCGGGTTTCATTGATCGCATGTCTGCACTCCTTACCTTATCAGTCTGTCCTGAAACAGTTCCATCTCCTGCCGAATCCAGGTCATGATCACGTCCACGAGGTAGTCCTGCTGCACCTGGCTCAATTGTTTCCCTGGCTGGATCTTGTGCCATTTCTTAATGCAGCCACGGCAGCATGTCGCTGTTGCGTGCTGTGCGATGAATACAGGATGACCGCGCATTGGGGTCTGTTTTCCATCGTTTGGAATCACTGCCGGTGCTTCGCGCTTTACAATAAAATCGCGCGCATGTTCTTCTATTTTGTCCAGCCCTTTGCTGTTGATATAATCAATGTCCACCTGCTTCAGATGAAATCTGCTTCGGAATGTCGACTTCCCCAGATTTTCAAAAAGCTGTTTGTACCATTCGTCTTTTGTCACTTTTCTCACTCCCGGAAACTTTATGTCTAGGTCTGGTAGAGTAGGCGGATGAAAATTTCATCCGCCCCTCATCAAACCGTGCATGAGGTTCTCCCTCACACGGCTTTCCGACATTCTTCTTTCTACAGCATTACGTCATGCTCTAGCCATTTTCTTTAATCCTTTTTCGTAAATGCTATTTCTAACAAATCCCACTCTTGACATATGTTTACGCCTTTGGTGTTTCTTGTTATACCATCTTGTAAAGGTACAGATAATGTACCAGTCTAGTGCCTGCATCCATTTCTCATTTGTTTTGGTGGAATAATAATTCTTCCAACCTGTGATTTTCGGATTTAGATTCTTTATTAAATCCTTTTCCTTTGCAACTAACAGGCTTCGACCGTTTACATTCTTTTTGCTGTCCTTGACTGTTGGTATTCCAAGAGGTCTTTCACTTCCGTCTGGTTTTGGTATCATTGGTGGAATAATAATTCTTCCAACCTGTGATTTTCGGATTTAGATTCTTTATTAAATCCTCTTCCTTTGCAACTAACAGGCTTCGACCGTTTACATTCTTTTTGATTTCTGCTTTCATCTTCTTCATGGCTTTCCTGCTCGGGTACTGATAAGTTTCTTTATACAATTGTCCTTTGCTTGTTTCCGTTGTCATTCTTCTGTGGTGCATTCCAAGAAAGTCAAATCCCTCTTTTCCGTCCCACATGCTGACAATCTTTGTTTTTACTGGGTGTAGCTTTAAATCCAGTTTTGCCATGATGTACTGCAATAAGTTCAGTGCGTGATTTGCACTTTTCTTATTCTTGCAGATGATTACTGTATCATCTGCGTACCTTACAAGAATACCGTGAGTAAGTCCATACTTTTCCCACAGTCTGTCCAGTGTATTTAAGTAGATGTTTGCCAATAACGGAGATATAACTGAACCTTGGCTTGTTCCCAGTTCAGAAATTGTCAGTACATTTCCGTATAATACTCCTGATACTAGCCATTGTCTTATCAGCTTCAATATCCTACGGTCTGATATTCTCTGCTCTACCAGTTTCATCAGCTTATCCTGGTTTACGTTATCAAAGAACTTCTCAATATCTGCGTCTACTACATAATAGCCCTTGTTGTTACACGCTTTCCTTACCACTTCCAGTGCTTGCTTGGCACTTCTTTTCGGTCGGAATCCATAGGAACAATCTCTAAAGTCAGCTTCGAATACTGGCTCTATTGCTATCTTGGTAGCCATCTGCACAATTCTGTCCTTGACTGTTGGTATTCCAAGAGGTCTTTCACTTCCGTCTGGTTTTGGTATCATAACTCGCTTTACTGGGGATGGTTTGTACTTTCCATCCATCAGTTCCGATTTGATTTCTGACAGGTGTTTTTCAATTCCCATCTCTTCAATATCTTCGATTCTGATACCATCTACACCACTGGAACCTTTGTTAGCTTTTACCCTTTTCCATGCTTCAAAAAGTATATCATCCCGATATACCTTATCGTAAAGTGCATGAAATCTTCGGCTATCACATTTCTTGGCTGTCAGATATAGTTTGTTTTGAAGTTGTCGAACTTTTTCTTTGGAGTTGTTAGTCTGCATGACATTCTCTCACTCTTACCCTCTCTACAAACGTGAATGAAGCAAGGAACCTTCCCATAGACTGCGTTTTCTTGCACAGTCATTATCGGTACTATGTTCCTCTCCGACTCCCTCCCATCAGAAATACGATTTCGCCAAGCTTATACGCTTTCTTTTTACCTTTCGGTGATGGGTAGGGTCTCTCCAGTTCCGAACCACACTTTTCATACATACCGTTTCCTCTATACCGAGGGATTCCTCCGTGCTGCTTTCCAGTTTCTTCACACGTTCCATGGCTTTCACCCATATGCACAAGGTTCAGCTTCCCTTTGCTCTCTTTTCAGAGACCTTTTTAACGATACGGCAGAATTCACTTTATGTTACGGTCTGCATAATTGCTCGCCCCTCTTACCGAGGTTACTTTATCCACTCGCTTAGTACCCTGCATTACTGCAACGCACCGAGTTTAGCTACACGGCTCACTGGCGATTACCGTG
>NZ_QTWS01000062.1:6923-9919 GCF_003461245.1 Blautia sp. AF19-10LB | reverse complement strand
TCTGATGTAGGACGGATTTTGCGGACATTCAAAATAAAAAAGAATGTGGAGGTAACAGACAATGGCAAAATCATTATTTGAGGAACTGGGCGGCAAATACGAAAGGCAAGGGGATTATTTGATACCGTGCTTAACTGTACCCGCCGAAGAAGAACAGGCAATAGGCATCTGGGGGCAACGGCATTTAGATTATCTAAAACAGTACCGTAAAGTTACATACACCAATCTTCTTACAAGCGGCAGGCTAAACGCCTACCTTGCCGACATCAACAGACAGGCACAGGAACGCTTTGAAAGGCTCATAGAGGGTATGAAACAGGCACAGGGCATAACGGAACAGCTAAAGGCAGAAAACGCCTTAGAATGGACAGGATGCCTCAATAACATAAGGGCTTGTGCGAGGGAGATTGTGGAAAAGGAAATTATTTTTGCATAAACAGATGATTAGTGGCAGGGGGAAATCCTGCCGCTTTTTCTGCTTTAGTTTGTCAGCTTGACAAATAAAGGGTTAAGGAATATAATTAGATTCAGTATTATACAAGGAGTTAATAAATATGCGGCAAGGTATTCTTAAATAAACTGTCAATTTGATAGTGGGAACAAAAAGTAGCAGTCCCGTTTCACTTTTAATATGGGGCTTAGTTTTTTGTACCCAGTTTAAGAATACTTTTATCATGTAATTTTATATGCCCGAAAACATATAAGTGTTTTGGGGCTATTGGAGTTATTTACCCAGTGATAGGAGTATTTATCACTGGGTATTTTTATGCCCTTTTTTGGGTGTTGATAGGAGGAAAATCACATGAAAATAATTAACTTAGGCATTCTGGCTCACGTTGACGCAGGAAAGACAACATTAACGGAAAGTTTATTGTATACCAGTGGTGCAATTGCAGAACTAGGGAGCGTAGATGAAGGCACAACAAGGACAGATACAATGAATTTGGAGCGTCAAAGGGGAATCACTATCCAGACAGCAGTGACATCTTTTCAGTGGGAGGATGTAAAAGTCAACATTATAGATACGCCAGGCCATATGGATTTTTTGGCGGAAGTATACCGTTCTTTATCCGTATTAGACGGAGCAGTATTATTAGTTTCTGCAAAGGATGGCATACAGGCACAGACCCGTATACTGTTTCATGCACTACAGACAATGAAGATTCCGACAATTTTTTTCATCAATAAAATTGACCAAGAGGGGATTGATTTGCCAATGGTATATCGGGAAATGAAAGCAAAGCTTTCTTCGGAAATTATAGTGAAGCAAAAGGTTGGGCAGCATCCCCATATAAATGTAACGGACAATGACGATATGGAACAGTGGGATGCGGTAATTATGGGAAACGATGAACTATTAGAGAAATATATGTCAGGGAAACCGTTTAAAATGTCAGAACTGGAACAGGAAGAAAACAGGAGATTCCAAAACGGAACGTTATTTCCCGTTTATCACGGAAGCGCTAAAAACAATCTGGGGATTCGGCAGCTTATAGAAGTAATTGCCAGTAAATTTTATTCATCAACGCCTGAAGGTCAATCTGAACTATGCGGGCAGGTTTTTAAGATTGAATATTCAGAGAAAAGGCGGCGTTTTGTTTATGTGCGTATATATAGCGGAACATTGCATTTGAGGGATGTTATTAGAATATCTGAAAAAGAGAAAATAAAAATCACAGAGATGTGTATTCCGTCAAATGGTGAAATCGTCCCGGCTGACCATGCCTGTCCGGGAGAAATTGTTATTTTAGCTGATGATACTTTGAAACTGAACGATATCCTGGGAAATGAAAAACTCCTGCCTCACAAAACACGGATTGATAATCCCATGCCATTACTTCGGACAACGGTAGAGCCGCAAAAGCCGGAGCAAAGGGAAGCCCTGTTAAATGCCCTCGCAGAGATTGCTGATACAGACCCTCTTTTGCATTTTGACATTGATACTGTTACCCATGAGATTATGTTATCTTTTTTGGGGAATGTGCAGATGGAAGTCATTTGTGCCATCCTTGAGGAAAAATATCATGTGGAGGCAGAAATAAAAGAGCCTACTGTTATATATATGGAAAGACCGCTTAGAAAAGCAGAATATACCATCCACATAGAAGTCCCGCCAAATCCTTTCTGGGCTTCTGTCGGGTTGTCCATAGAGCCGCTCCCTATTGGAAGCGGAGTGCAGTATGAAAGCAGAGTTTCACTTGGATATTTAAATCAATCGTTCCAAAATGCGGTTATGGAGGGGGTTCTTTATGGCTGCGAGCAGGGGCTGTATGGATGGAAAGTGACAGACTGTAAAATCTGTTTTGAATATGGATTGTATTATAGTCCTGTAAGTACCCCCGCAGACTTTCGGCTGCTTTCCCCTATCGTATTGGAGCAGGCTTTAAAAAAAGCAGGGACAGAACTATTAGAGCCATATCTCCACTTTGAAATTTATGCACCGCAGGAATATCTCTCACGGGCGTATCATGATGCTCCAAGGTATTGTGCAGATATTGTAAGTACTCAGATAAAGAATGACGAGGTCATTCTGAAAGGAGAAATCCCTGCTAGATGTATTCAAGAATACAGGAACGATTTAACTTATTTCACAAATGGGCAGGGAGTCTGCTTGACAGAGTTAAAAGGATACCAGCCAGCTATTGGTAAATTTATTTGCCAACCCCGCCGCCCGAATAGCCGTATAGATAAGGTTCGGCATATGTTCCACAAGTTAGCTTAACAGCTTGCAAAAGTCATATAAAATGAGATTTGAAAGGATTAGAGACTAATTATGATGAAATGCGAATGGATATTGTGTCCTGTTTGTGGGAGCAAAACCCGTAATAAAATTAGGAAGGACACTGTTTTGGAGAATTATCCCCTTTATTGTCCAAAATGCAGACAAGAAAGATTGATTAAAGTTGACAACTTGAAGATAACTGTCATCAAAGAGCCAGACGCTTAAGACGCAGAGCCGATGAAATTGTGGAACAATTCACGAATCATCGGCTCTT
>NZ_QTWS01000062.1:0-6913 GCF_003461245.1 Blautia sp. AF19-10LB | reverse complement strand
TATGTTCCACAAGTTAGCTTAACAGCTTGCAAAAGTCATATAAAATGAGATTTGAAAGGAGAATGTAACTTCATGTTTGCTAAAAATTCAAAGGCATATTCTGTCTACCTGCTGTTCCGATTTGTCTGTTCCCTGGCGGTTTCTATGTCCACAGTGCTTTCCATCGTGTACCACCTGGAGGTGGTGCAGCTGGATGCTTTCCAGCTTGTCCTGGTAGGGACGGTTCAGGAGACCTCCTGCTTTCTGTTCGAGATGCCCACCGGTGTGGTGGCGGATTTGTATAGCCGTCGGCGCTCGGTGCTGATTGGAATGTTCCTCTACGGCCTGGGCTTTCTGATGGAGGGTGCGCTACCGTGGTTCGCGCCGGTTCTGCTGGCCCAGGTTGTCTGGGGTTGCGGTGATACCTTCATCACCGGCGCTCTGGAGGCGTGGATTGCCTCGGAGGAAGAGGACAAACCCATAGACAAGGTGTTCCTGCGGGGCAGTCAAATGGGGCAAATCGGCGGCGTTCTGGGCGTGGTGCTGGGCACACTGCTGGGAAACATAAACCTGCAAATGCCTCTCATCTTGGGGGGCAGTTTGTGCTTGTTGTTGGGGCTGGTGATGGTTCGCATCATGCCAGAAACCAACTTCTCCCCTGCTATTGAGGAACGGCAGGGCTTGCTTAAAGACTTTGTCTGCCTGTTCAAGCTCAACCTGGGCTTTGTGAAAGGCGCACCTGTGTTGCTGGCGCTCTTAGCAATCACACTATGCGGGGGACTTGCCAGTGAAGGCTTTGACCGGCTCTCCACCGCTCATTTTCTGGATGACACGGTAATACCCGTTATCGGGCCGCTGAACAGCGTCACTTGGTTCGGTGTTATCAGTCTTATCGGCAACGGCTTAGGTATTCTGGCTTCTCAGTTGCTCATCGCCCGCATGGAGAAAAAAGGGACTGTCAGCCGAACCAGTGTGGTCATGTCCACCAGCGCCGGGTATATCCTGTTCCTGGTTCTCTTCGCGGTGGGGCGGAGCTTTTGGTTCATGTTGTTGGTGTTCCTGCTGGCGGGGCTTATGCGCACCATCAAGGAGCCTGTGCTGGCCGCCTGGATGAACGACCAAGTGGATGAGAAAATGCGCGCCACAGTCTTTTCCACCAGCGGACAGCTGGACTCTTTCGGGCAGATCATCGGCGGGCCTATTGTGGGGCTGGTAGCCCAGCAGGTGTCCATACCCTGGGGGCTGGTCTGTACCGCTTTCCTGCTGTTGCCCGCGCTGTTCTTAGTGCCGGTGGCGGGAAAGAAGCGGGATTGATATGGCATAGTTAAGTTTACTGACGAGCGGGAGATTACTTCCGCTCGTCTTCATTTAGTAGCGCAAAATTTGAGGACTCTTTATTTCCTTATTCGGTATAGCGGAGGCGGCTGTCAATTCGACATAATTTTCTTGTGATACTTTACCGTACATGAGCATTTGTTTCGTATTTGAAAGAACAAACTCACCAAATAAAAAAAACGATATTCGGGTGGGTTATTTTGTTATACCCTAAATTACCCTCTGAATTTGTTTTTAAATTTGGAGGGATTTTTTTATGTCCTTTTTTCGGGCAGTTATCTATCTGCTCATACGAAGCAAAATTTATCAATACATAGCATATCAGAGAACGGCAGGAAACCAGTTAAAAAAATTTCTGCCAGTGCAACGGTACTTCTCACCTTGAAAGTAGAAGTACAATCTCCATACAATAGAATTACTATTTCCTATAACCGTAAAGGTCACAGAGCCTTTGCGGTTTTTCTTTTGTCGATTTTTGTTGGAAAGTGCCGTAGGGCTGTTTCTGATATGCGGTGTCGTTCTCCGCCTCTCCATCTGGATTTTTTACATTTCAAAAATTCAGATGGGAGGTATTTATGGTGAAATATGCACCAAGAAAGGTATATATCAGAGAAAGTGGCGGCTATGTGGAATTATCCTACACGGAGTTCTGCCGTTGCAGGGAATCCGACCAGACCTATATGGACAAGCTGTTTATCCCCATTCAAGGCTGTCTGCTTGAAGTCGTGAGGGAGCAATACACAGACTTCTACCGTGACAAGGAACGGTGGCGTTATCTGCAAAAATTAGATACAAAGAATAGACTGCTATCTCTCGACGGATTTACGGACAGCGAGGGGAATCCTCTGGACTTTATCACTGATGAAGCGGTGGACATTGCAGAAACCGTTGTCAATGCGGTCATGGTGGACAGGCTGAAAGCCGCCCTGCCTTTGCTGTCGGATAGTGAACAGGAGCTGATACAGGCAATCTTTTTTGACGGACTTTCCGAGCGTGAAGTCGGGGCGAGGTTGGGCATAACCCAGAGCGTTGTAAACAAACGCAAAGCCAGAATCCTAATAAAACTAAGAAAGATAATAGAAAATTAAAATTTAAGGCGTTCAGCCCCCTTGTTTTTTCCTTTGGGAAGATGAGGGGGCTTTTCTCTGCCCTCTCAATCAATTCTGATTGGAGGAAGTAAGAATGGCATACAACCACGGACGGGAGGACAGGAAATGGCGTATCTGGAAAGAAGCGGAGGAAAAGCTGCTGCGTGAGTGCGGCGTTGATGAAGCGACCATTGAGCAGATACGCATGGCGGACAGGGCAGACTTCAATTCCAACAGGCGGTTTTACCGATGGACGAATGACGTTGCGGAATATCTTGAGGACATGGCAGGCAGGGAGCGGCAGGCGGAAGTGGGTACGGTTGCGGAGTTACTGGAAGAGATTGAGAGCGAAAATCTCTATCAAGTATTAGTCACGGTGGACGGGCGTACCTTGAAAATCGTCCTGCTGAAAATGCAGGGGTATTCCACAAAGGAGATTGCCCCGCTTGTGCATTTGACGACTGGTGCCATCTATGCGAGGTTAGACCATCTGCGGAAGAAGCTGCGGAAAATTTTATAGCTTCTAAAACAGCCTGCCATCCTGCGGGCTACTGGGTGAGGGATGGAAATCCCCTCACTCATTTTTTGCAGGAGGACAACAGGATGGCATACAGGGTTAAGGCATACACGCTTCGGGAGGAATCCACGGAAAGCGGCACAAGGTATTTTATCAGCTTTAAGGACGGGCAGGGCAAATCCCACGAGTTGGAAGTGTCGGAACAGTTCTTTATGGAGTTTCGGCAGATGGAGCGCAGGAACAGGAATCTTTTCTAATGGGACGAGCGGCACAGGGAGTTTAACGAGGTATGGGACGAAACCCTTTACAGACGGGCGTTGCGTGTGCCTAAGAGCCTTGATGAACGCATGGTTGAGGAAGAACGGAATGAAACGCTCTATAAGGCGGTTGGGAGCCTTCCAGAGATACAAAGGCGGCGTTTCCTGCTCTACTACGAGTATGAGTTCAATTTTTACCAAATCGCCGCTATGGAGCATTGCACCGCTTCGGCAATACAGAAATCTGTTGCGATTGCAAAGGAGAAAGTAAAGGCGGAAATTGAAGAAATATCTCCAACCGTGACCGACACCGCCCGAAAAAGAAATCTGTTTTTTATTTGTGTGGGATTGGCGGCATTACATACTCTCACTTTTTTCCGTGGGAGTAAATCTATTTTTAAGGAGGTCAACGCCTATGTGCAACGAAAACAAAGACACCGCCCGAAAGGAGGAAAGCCATGCAGAAGTTACAGACAGTCAACGCCGAAACGCTCCTTTATGAACCGCTTGAGAAACCATCCTTTGTGGTGGACAGCCTTATCCCGACAGGCTTATCGCTGTTCTGCGGCTCACAGAAGATAGGCAAAAGCTGGCTCATGCTGAAGCTATGCTTATGCGTGTCGCAGGGAATCCCTTTATGGGATATGCCGACAATGGAGGGCGATGTGCTTTACCTCTGCCTTGAGGACACGTTCTGCCGCATACAGGACAGGTTATTTCGTTTGACGGACGAAGCAAGCGGGCGGCTCCACTTTGCCGTGGCAAGCTGCAAGCTGTCAGACGGTCTTATCGTGCAGCTTGAAGATTATCTGAAAGATTACCCAGACAGCAGGCTCATTGTCATTGATACCTTGCAGAAAGTCCGTACAGCTTCAAAAGACAATGCCTATGCAAGCGACTATGGGGACATCTCCCTCATCAAAGACTTTGCCGACAGGCACTCTCTGGCGGTCATTGTCGTACACCACATCCGAAAGCAGAATGACAGCGACGTGTTCAACAAGGTGTCTGGGACGACAGGATTAACGGGGAGTGCGGACGCTACCTTTGTTCTGGAAAAGGAGAAACGTGCGTCTGACACCGCCAAGCTGTATGTGACGGGCAGGGACACGCCTTATCAGGAATACACGCTGCGTTTCCGTGATTGCCGTTGGGAGCTTGTGGAGCGGAAAACGCAGGAGCAGCTTGCGAAAGAAACGATACCAGATGTCCTTTTTCGGTTGGTGGATTTTATGAGGGATAAGGAAGAATGGATAGGCACGGCAACGGAACTGTTAGCCGCTATGGGGGAAACGGAAACCATACCCACGGTGATTACGAAATGGCTGAATGAATACCGCACCACATTTTTAAGCGAGAACCGTATCTGCTACCAGTACAGCCGCAGGAAAGACGGCAGGCGGATTGCCCTTGCAAGGAGGGCGGGTGACAGCGGTGATGGTGGTGACAGCGATATTAGGATACCCCCCTGTTACTGTCATTGACGCTTAAAGCCATGTAAAGCTGGCGGCTCTGCCCTGCGGGTGACAGCAGTGACGGTGGTGACAGTGATTTTAGGATACCCTGCCGCTGTCATCCCTACGGGAGAACACCCCGTAAACGCAAAATGCAGGCGTGAGATTTACTCGCCCTTTTCGGTCGTGTAAAACCACCCCTGCGGTCAGAAAAATCATTCCGATTTTTCCGACTGCGTTTACAGGGTGTAACACACTACACTTTGCCCTGCAAAGTCGTGTGCCAGACGTTCCCTCTGGACTCCCTTAAGGCAGGGCTGTGCCCTGCTATCCTACGCCTTACGGCTTCGGATAAAAGAATGGCGGCATGACGGTGACGGCTCTTGCGAGGGGGGTATCCCAAAAACACCGTCATCATCGACATGACCGTCATGCAGGGGGTGAGGGTGACAGTTGCGGCAGTCGGCAGGGGGTATCCCAAAACTGCTGTCACCACCGTCACCGCTGTCACCCCAAAGGACGGTCACCCGCCGAAAGAAAGGAGGAATCCGCCTATGCCTTATGCAATCCTGCGTTTCCAGAAACGAAAAGCGGGCGGCGTTGCGGCTTGTGAACGCCACAACGAGCGGAAGAAAGAAGCCTACAAAAGCAACCCAGATATAGATATGGAACGCTCTAAAAACAATTACCATCTCATAGCACCACCAAAGTACACCTACAAGAAAGAGATTAACCGCATGGTAGCCGAAGCGGGGTGCAGGACAAGGAAAGACAGCGTGATGATGGTGGAAACGCTCATCACAGCTTCACCAGAATTTATGAACCAGTTACCGCCCGAAGAACAAAAAGCGTATTTCCAGACGGCTCTTGACTTCATTTCGGAGCGTGTTGGAAAGCAGAATATCCTCTCCGCTGTCGTCCATATGGACGAGAGAACGCCCCATATGCACCTCTGCTTTGTGCCGATTACGCCAGACAATAAGCTGTCAGCGAAAGCTATCTTAGGCAACCAGAAATCATTATCCGAGTGGCAGACCGCCTACCATGAGCGGATGTCCTCACGGTGGAATCAGCTTGAACGGGGGCAGTCCTCAATGGAAACCAAGCGGAAACACGTCCCCACATGGCTCTATAAATTAGGCGGCAGGCTTGATAAACAGTATGAAGAAATCGTGTCTGCCCTATCCGACATCAACGCCTTTAACGCAGGGAAGAAAAGGGATAAAGCGTTAGATTTACTCTCTGCATGGCTGCCAGACGTGGAGAAATTCTCTAAGGAAATCGGGAAACAGCAGGCGTATATCGACAGTTTGAAAGAGAGAATTGGGCAGGAATCAGACTATGCGGGGCGTATGCGTGATGAAAAGTACGAGCAGGAACTAAAGGTGCAGAAAGCGAATCAGAAGATATTTGAATTGCAGAGAACCAACGAGCAGATGGGGCGGCTGCTGTCAAAAATACCGCCCGAAGTGTTGGAAGAATTGCAGAAAAATCATAGAAGCAGAGCGAAAGAAAGGTAGATATGTGAATGAAGAAACAGGATTTTAAGGTGTTAAAGACCAAAGACTTGTACCCGTTCCCCGACAATCCGTTTCATGTGGCAGAAGATGAAACACTGTCAGAGTTAGCGGAAAGCATCAAGGAATTTGGCATTGTCACGCCGATAATCACACGCCCGAAAGAGGACGGGGACGGTTATGAAGTGATTGCAGGACAGCGGCGTGTCCGTGCTTCTGAACTTGCAGGGATAAATACCGTGCCTGCGTTTGTCCTGCCCTTAGACCGTGACCGAGCCATCATCACCCTTGTAGACAGCAATTTGCAGCGTGAGAATATCCTGCCATCGGAGCGGGCGTTTGCTTACAAGATGAAATCCGAAGCCATGAAGCGGCAGGGTTTCCGCACAGACTTAACCTCGTCACAAGTTGTGACGAAGTTGCGGACGGACGACAAGGTGGCACAGGGCTTCGGCGTGGGCAGGATGACCGTGCAGCGTTTTATCCGCCTGACGGAACTGATACCGCCGATTTTGCAGATGGTGGACGAGGGGAAAATCGCCCTCACGCCTGCGGTGGAACTGTCCTTCTTGAAGAAAGACGAGCAGGAAAACCTCTTTGCCACGATGGAGAGCGAAGAAGCAACGCCCTCACTCTCACAGGCACAGCGGATGAAACAGTTAAGCCAGAGCGGGCGGCTTGACATGGATACGATATTTGCGATTATGACGGAGGAAAAGGGCAACCAGAAAGAAACCTTGAAAATCAACACAAGCAAGCTGAAAAA
>NZ_QTWS01000061.1:1400-10934 GCF_003461245.1 Blautia sp. AF19-10LB | reverse complement strand
CTTATTTCTCAGCATTCTTTAAAATGATTAACATTTTGGAATGCTGAGTATAACGCTTCGACTTCGCGGGTACGCCTGTCAATATGGGGCTGCTGTTCGTTCTCCGGCGCGTTCAAATCTATATCGTGCAGCTTTGCGTGTGCGATTTCATGTATCGCCGTTTTCAAGGTTTGAATCTCGCTCATGCCCTCGTCAATGGCAATGCGCTTGTCCTCCAAATGGTAGTAACCATGAGAGCTACCCGGTATCTGCTCAAAGCCAATAGGAACGGGGGAAGTCTTTTCAAGGGCAGCGAAAAAATCCCTGTAACGCTCCACGTCGCCCGTCAGTTCATTTACGGCAATGTCGGGAAGCTCGCGCCCCTCGGTCTGCGACACGTCAAAGACAGACACTACCTTATAAGCGGGTATCGTGATTTCCTTTTCCTCCGTAACCGGCTTCCCGTCTTTCCCAATGATAGGCTGCTGCGTGTGGGGGTCGATTTTCTTCATTTCCTGTTTGACTTTGTAAGGCGACGGGGCAATGATTTTAATTCCTTTTTGCCCTTTTATCACGTTTCGCCCAAAATTATTTTTCCATGCGGAAAAGCCCGCAACAAGGGAAGCGTCCGGCTTCTGCATGGCGATAAGCAGCGTATTGTTAAAGCTGTAATTATGAAATTTTGACATGACGCGCAGATATTCCCGGTAACGCTCGCTGTCAAAGAGTTCCGTTATTCCCTGTTCCAGACGGTCGGTAATCTCTTTCAATTTCTCTGCGGGTTTTTCGCTCGTCAGCACAATAGGGATAACCGGGCGCGGCTCCTGCGGCTGCTCTATGGTCTGCACTGTTTTCTGTCCCGGTGCGGCTGCGTCCATTTCTACCTTTGACGGGTCGGGGCGGTGCGGCTGCGGGAAGCTCATAACGCGGTATTCCCTCGGTATGTCGCTTTCTCTGCCGTTGTACCACTCCGTAAAGGTGTTCTTGTTGTTGTAGATATAGCCCTGTTCGGTAAAGCGTCCTCCGTCATTGATAGCAGCGTCCCGCCCGTAATCCTCATACATGAAATACTTTTTTGCTTCTTCGGGCAGTTCTAATTCGTCCAGTTCGTCGATAAGGTAATAGCCGTAATCTTCTTCGTTCTGTACGGTGGGATAAAGCCAGTAGCAGTCAAGATTTTGTGCAAGGTTGATAAGGTCTTTGACACTTCCGGCACGTTCCCCAAGAGCTACCGCCGCCGTAAACTTGTCCCTGTCCTCGTCGCGCTGCATGGCAAGCAGATTGCCTAAGTAGTTCAGTTCGTCAAGCCCTGCGCTCTGGATAACGGGAAGCGGCACGTCAAAGGGCTGCTGCTCGGTGTTTGCAAAGCCGTTGATAAAGAAGTCCTGCGGGTTATCCGCAGTAATGCCGACGCGCTGCATAGCTTCGTGAAGCTGCTCCTTTGTGGTCGGCATGGAAAGCCACACGCCGCCCGGTTCGCTTGTTTCAAAGCGGGTGCGGCTGTCGATAAGAATGGAAAATTGTTCGCTCATGTATTCGCTCCTTTCTGAAATGGCAGCGTAGACGCTGCGCGTTGGTGGTTACGCTCCTAAATACAACGCGCCGCCTGTTCTGCCAAAGATTTTGAAAAATTGCAGAGGGTTTGGGAAACTTCCCAACAAGAAAAATCCCCCGCAATCGTCGGCAGACGAAAACGGGGGATTTACGGAAGTGGGTACCCGCTTCCTATGCTTGCTATTCAAGTTCTTTGTTCTTTGAAATGGTTACTTTGTAATTCACATATTTACCGCCCGTGTCGGCTAAAAGTACCGTTCCGTCGTAGGTTTTGCCCGTTTTCGGAGAGTACAGTTTTTTAACTGTTGCCTTGCCGGATTTAAGAAGTGCTGCGGCAATCTTCGGGGTAAAGGCGGTTTTTCGTTCCTCAAAGAAGCGGTCATTTTTCCACATGGTAAAGCCGCACTCTTTGTTGGAACAGTAGTAGTTTTTCTTTCCCTCATAGACCAGGGACTTGCAGCGGGGACACTTCCCAAGCTCTGTTTTTTCTGTCTTGAAAAGCTCTTGTTTCTCACCCAACACGGAAGCATAGGTTTTTACAAGCTCCTGCGTCATTGCTTCGATACCCTGCATGAAAGCGGCAGGGTCAGCGTTACCCTTTGCAATCTGCGTCAGATTGTTTTCCCATGCAGCCGTAAGCTGCGGAGAAGTTAAGCTGTCCGGCAGGACGCACACAAGGTTTGTGCCGTCTTTGGTAGGAAGTAGCTGCTTGCCCTTGCGCTCGATAAAGCCGCCTTTTACTAACTTTTCAATGACAGCGGCGCGGGTAGCGGGCGTCCCAAGCCCCCGGCGTTCTGCGTCCGGGTCGGTGTCCTCATTCCCAGCGCGTTCCATAGCAGAAAGTAAGGACGCTTCATTGTGGGGCTTCGGCGGCGTCGTTTCATGCTCCGTAACCTTTGCAGCAGGGTTTTCAAAGGTCTGTCCCTCGGTAAAGTCCGGCACATCTAAAACAAGTTCGTTTTCGTCGTCGCTGTCCGGCTTCTTTTTGAGGGTCACCCGGTAAAGCCGTTCCATGTCTTTCCACCCGGCAGCGATTACCGCCTTTCCCTTTGCCGTAAATTCATGGTCGGCGCAGGAGAAAACCGCCGTTACCGCTTCAAAACTGTACGGCTCGGCGGTCGCCATAAGCAGACGCGCCCCGGCAAGGGTAAGGATATTGCGCTCGCTTTCCGGCAGCGCGGTAAGGTCAGCCTTTGCAAGCTCCATAGTGGGAATGATTGCGTGGTGGTCTGATACCTTTTTGCTGTTCAGAACGCGGGAAACTTCCGGCGTAAAGGAAATGCCCGCCATAAAGGGCAGCTTCCCGCATAGCAGCGCGATAATGCCCGTCGCTGTTTCTCCCATGTCATCGGTCAGAAATGCGCTGTCCGTTCTCGGATAGGTCAAGAGCTTCTTTTCATAGAGGGTCTGTGCAAGGTCAAGGGTCTGCTTTGCCGTGTACCCGTAAATACGGTTTGTTTCCCGCTGTAAACTGGTAAGGTCAAAGAGCTTCGGCGGGGCAATGGTTTTCTTTTCTTTCACAAGGGAAGTACAGACAGCCGCCGACGCTTCGCAGGCTGCTTTCAGTTTGCCCGCTTCATCAGCGGCGCAGATCTTCGCGCTTGCCGCTTCTGCGCCGGGGAGCATAAGGCGCACATGATAGTAGGTTTCTTTCTTGAAGTTTGTAATGGCAGCGTCCCGGTCTACAAGCATTTTTAAGGTCGGGGTCTGCACACGTCCCACGTTCAAGGTCTTTCCATACAGGCAGGAGAAAAGGCGGGTCGCATTGATACCGATAAGCCAGTCAGCCTTTGCCCTGCATAGTGCGGAATGATAGAGGGTGTCATACCCGCGCCCGTCCTTCAGATGTTCAAAGCCGCTTCGAATTGCGTCCGTTTCCATAGAGGAAATCCAAAGACGGGTAAAGGGTTTCTTGCAGCCCGCCATTTCATAGACAAATCGGAAAATCAATTCTCCCTCGCGCCCCGCGTCGCAGGCGTTCACGACTTCCGAAACGTCGGCGCGGTGCATGAGGTCTTTCAAGATTTTGAATTGTTTTCCCTTGTCGGCGGCTACGGTGTACTGCCATTCCTGCGGCAGAATGGGTAAGCTGTCATAGCTCCATTTTCTGTACTGCTCCCCATAGGCGGCAGCTTCGGAAAGCTGTACCAAATGCCCGATACACCAAGAAATGATGTACTTGTCATTTTCGATATATCCGTCTTTCTTACCCGTAACGCCAAGGGCGGCGGCAACCGCCGCCCCGACGCTGGGTTTCTCACAAATCACAAGTTTCATTCTTCCTCGTCCTCCTGTTCGGTGTCTGCGATGTCAGTTTCTTCCTCCGGCTCGTCCTCGTCGTATTCGTCAAAATCGAACTCGTCAAGGTCGGTGCTGCCTTTTACGTTCTGCTTCGGTTTCATAAACTTAACGTAGTAGAGGGCTGCGCCGCCGCCAAGAAGTCCCACAACAAGGAAGATGAGAAGCCCGCCCATGCTGTTTTTGGGTTTCTCCGGCTCTGCGGGAGCTTCCGGCTCGGTGTCCTTGCCTGTGCAGTTATTGATAGTTACAGAGCAGACAGGACAGGCGGTGTTGACTTCGCCCGCCTTGCATTTCTCGGTACAGTTGCAGACAGCCGGGGGCTGTTCGGTCTGTTCCTCCCCGATAATCGCCATAAGGTCGCTTTCGTCTACTTGATTTAGGAAGTGGACGGAATTTTCCCCCTCGGCTGCCCGGTCAACGATAATGTAAAAATAGTTGCCGCCTTTGCTTTTCACGACGATAAACTGTTTATCCTCGGCAGCGTCCCCGTCGATGTCGTCCACAAGGGTCATGTTGCCCTCCGGGGTAAGGGGCTGCGGTTCGGTTTCCACGATCACGCCGCTGTCGTCGGTTTCTTCCGTCGTAGGTGTCTGTGCAAAGGCGGTAACAGAAAAGCCGCCCATGAGCATAAGGGCGGCGCAAAGTGCGGTAAGGCTTCTAAGAATTTTATTCTTCATCTGCATTGTCCTCCTGTTCCTCATAGTCTGCGGGCATAGGGGCAATGCCCGGAATACCTCCGCCCGCAAGCATAGCGGTAAGCTCCTGCGGGGTAAGGCGCATAGAGCGCACAAGCTGAACGATTTGCAGATTTTCCGCTTCGGTTTTCTGTGCTTCCAGTCCGCGCAGCCTGTTCTGATACTCCGTGATTTTCTCACGGGTCTTTTGGATTTCCTTGTCAATTCTTTCGATTTTACTCATTGCCATAAAATTTTTCTCCTTTCGATTTTCAAAAAATGTGTCAGTTCCAGTTCATCAGCCCGTACCCTTTGATACAGGCATAGTCAAGGGGATAGCTCTTAATCTTGCAGGCGTCGCCGGAATTGCCCTCCACGGTATAGACGCGGCTTTCGTCCCTGCCGATAACAAGTCCTACATGGTCTGCGCTGCCGTCTAAATCCCAGTCAAAAAAGATAGCGTCGCCGGGGGCAATGTTTTCATAGCCCCGCGCTCCCCATTGTCCGTGAGAAGTAAACCACGGAATACCCTGCGACTGGCAGGCGGCAAAGCGCGGCTCGGAAAGTCCCATTTGCCCGTAGCACCAGGACACGAAACAGGCGCACCATTCCACGCGGGAATTAAAGCCGTACCAGCTCCAATACGGATAGCCGCCCACATTTCCGACTTGCCGTTTTGCAAGGTCAACGATAGCGGTATTGCCGGGGCGCGTTCCGTTTACAAAGTCCACGCCGCTTAAATCTTCCGACGCGGAAGTGTCGGGAGAGCCGCCGCCAAAGATAAGGGGCTTGTTCCCGCTTGTCTGTAAGTACACCCGGTACATTTCCAGTTGTTCCGGGGTCAGATTGTTTTCCGCAATGGTGGATAGTGGGGTATTCGTCAGCTTGACGTTCAAGATGTAATACTCATAAGGCACTTGTACCGTGTAGGTGTCCGTATGCTCGTTGCCGTCCTCATCTGTCCATGTGTCGGTGCGTTCTTCCTCCCGGTAGCGTATTTCCACTTCCTCGGTCAGCGTCAGCTTGTATTGTTGATTGAAAATCCGCTGTAATTCGCTCTGTACCTCGGCGCAGGTGTAGCTTTGGTATTTTGCGGTCAGATAAGACGCTAATTCATGGGGATTGTGTCCGATATTTGCAAGGTCATAGCGGTACTCGTCATAGCCCGGATTGTCGCGCTCGATATTGTCAATCCTGCTTTGCAGCTCGTTTTCCAATCCTGCGTAGCTGTTTTCCACTTCCACAAGGTCGCTGTCCTCGGACGTATAGGACGTTCCAAGCACGCCGTTTAACGTGCCGGAAAACATTGCCCCACAAGAGGACAGCCCGGACATAACCATGATAAAGAGCAGTAGCACCCCGACAGCGATTGCCACACCCGCCGGGTGCCTTGCCACAAATGCTGCGGTCTGCTTCGTTTTCTCGGCGGCTTTGGCTGCCGCCTTGCGGGTGCGTTCTGCCGCGCCCTTGATACCCTTTGCGGTATTGCGGGCTTCCTTTGCATACTGCCGCTTGATTTTCTGCTTCTGCCAAAACCGGGAAATGGGGTTACTGGTTAGCTGCGGGTTCTCATGCAGGGTCTTGTGATACTGAAAGTCCATATTTGCCCGAAAAGCCGCTTTTTCTGCCTTTGCCGCTTCCCGGTAGGGTTTCAGCTTATGGTTGCGGTAGCCCTGCTTGATTTTCCGCGCCCCGTACTTCAATCCCCGTTCTGCGGCTTCCTCGCTCTTGTGTGCGCCCTCCACGCCGGAATTATCCTTTTCGACAGAATGGATTTTGTTATGTACCAAAATCCCGGCTTCCTGTGTGGGGCGGGATAGCGGGTTGTGCTTCTCCTTAAATCCGGGCGGCTTGTCCTTTTCCTCAAAGTGCAGGCGGGTCTTGCCTTTCCCGGTGGTTTCGTCAAAGGTGCGCTCTTTTACCAGTTTCTTTTCTTTGGGGATAGCTGCCTTTGCCTTATCCAAGCGGTCGGCGGCTTTATCGGATTTCTTGATATACTTTTCAAGCTCCGGGGCAGCGCGTTCCTCGTCGGTAAATTGCAGCCGGGAAGATTTCGTCCCGGCGGTAGCTTCTGCCTGTGCTTTTCGTACTGCCTTTTTACTGGCTTTTCGTGTATGGGCGGCGTCGATATGCTTCATGACGCGCTCCGTTTTGCCTGTGTCCGCTTTGGGGGCAGCTCCCGGCACATGGGGAAGCGGGCTTGTATCAGATACCGGGGGAAGCTGCATAGCGTCCTGTGCCGCCTGTTGTTCCGGGGTCTTTTGTAAATCCGCGTCCCGTATGCGGTTGCTGATACGTTCCGTGTCTCCCGTGGTCTGATTTTCTGCGATAGCCCCGTCGCGGGTCATTTTCTGCGTGATTTTATCGCGGGGCTTTAATGGGTCTTTCAAGTGTTACCACCTCCAATCCGCGCCCCTGCAAGGGCGCAATACTCGGCGTTCAGTTCAATGCCGATATAGCGGCGGTCAAGGCTTTGCGCTGCAAGCCCGGTGGTGCCGCTTCCAAAGAACGGGTCTATCACAACGCCGCCTTTCGGACAGCCCGCAAGTATGCACGTTTCCGCGAGCTTCGGGGGATAGGCGGCAAAATGCCCGCCCTTGTACGGTACGGTATTGATAAGCCAAACGTCCCGCTTGTTTCTTGTGGTCGGCATAAGGGCGTCGTCATAATAGCTGCCGCTGCGGGGCTGATTGATACCCTGTACCTTGCCCTGTCCTGGTACTTCCTCGGCGTATTTGTGTCCTGCGCTGCGCCCTTGCCTGTAGCGCGCAGCCGTTCCCGGCGCGATCGGCTCTGCAATGGCGGCAGCGTCATAGTAATATTTCTTTGATTTCGTCAGTAAAAAGATATGCTCATAGCAGCGGCTCGGTCGGTCGCGGCAGCTTTCCGGCATAGGGTTTTCTTTCAGCCAGATAATATCGCTGCGTAAATACCACCCGTCAGAGCGCAGGGCAAAGGCAAGAAGCCACGGAATACCGATTAAATCCTTTTGCTTGCAGCCCGCTTTCATGCCGCTGCCGCAGTATGTGTCTGCGATATTCAGCCAAAATGTCCCGTCGTCTTTGAGTACCCGGCGCAGCTCCCGGAACACTTCCACAAGCCGCCCGATATACTGCTCCGGCGTGTCCTCACGTCCAATCTGCGCGTCAAGCCCGTAGTCCCTTAGTCCATAGTAAGGCGGGCTTGTGACGCAGCAGTTCACGCTTTCGCTCGGAAGCTCCCGCAGGGCATAGAGGGCGTCGCGGTTGATGATTACGTCTGTTTTCATGGCTTGCTCACTTCCTCCGGCTTTGTCGTAAGCAGACAGTAAAGCTCGGTGTCCGTCGGGAAGCGGTCAATGAACGGCAGCACCACATTCCCGTAAAAGATAAGCCCCTCGCCCGCTTCGGTGTGGGTTACATACTTCATCTGCTGCGGGGAGATGTTAAGCTGCTTTGCAAGGATAGCCCGGTCGCCCTGTGCCTGATTGAGCATGAGGACAAAATCGGAGTTTTCAAAGATATTCTCGACTTCGCGGCTGCTTAAAAGGTCTTTGACGTTCTGTGTGATAGCCGTCGGTATGCCGCCCCATTTACGAAAACGCTTCCAAATCTCCACAGAATAGGCTGCGGTCTGTTCCTCTTTCAAAAGCAAATGAAATTCGTCCATATAGTAACGGGTTGCCTTTTTCTCGGCGCGGTTGACGGTCACGCGGTTCCACACCTGGTCTTGCACAATGAGCATACCTAATTTTTTGAGCTGCTTTCCAAGCTGCTTAATATCAAAGCAGACAAGACGGTTTGAAAGCTCCACGTTGGTACGGTGGTTAAAGACGTTCAGAGAGCCGGAAACATAAAGCTCCAATGCCGCCGCAATGCGGGCAGCTTCCGGCTCCGGCTGTTTCAGCAGTTCGTTGTAGAGGTCGCCCAAAATCGGCATTTTTGCCGGGTCGGGGTCTGCAAGGAAAGGTCGGTACACATTCCTAACGGCGCGGTCAATGACGGTCTTTTCCACGGGCTGCAAGCCCTCTTTGCCGCCGATAACAAGCTCGCAGAGGGAAAGGATAAAGTCGGATTTCAAGGCAAGCGGGTTGTCGTCCTCGGAGTAGTTGAGGTTAATATCCATAGGGTTCACATACTGGGGCTTGCCGTCCATGCCTTTTCCGGCAGGCGACAGACGTATCACTTGCCCGCCCAAACGCTGCACAAGGGAAAAATATTCTGCTTCCGGGTCGCAGATAATAATATCGTCGTCGGTAATGAGAAAGGCGTTTGTCATTTCCCGTTTTGCCGCAAAGGATTTACCGCTTCCCGGTGTTCCAAGAATAAGCCCGTTGGGATTTTTCAGTTGCTTGCGGTCGCAGAGTATCATGTTGTTACTAAGGGCATTTAAGCCGTAGTAAAGGGCTGCACCCCTTTGGAAAAGCTCCTGCGTGATGAACGGGATAAAAATAGCGGTGCTACTGGTCGTAAGCCCTCTTTGAATGGGGATAAGGTTCTCCCCAAGAGGAATAGAGGACATAAAGCCCGCTTCCTGCAAATAGTCAAGGCGGGTCAGAGCGCAGTTGTTTTTCTGTGCAAAGCCCGCCGTAGCAAATACGTCATTATCTAGTTTCCGTTTTGTGTCTGCCATGTTTACCACAAGGAACGTCAGCAGAAACATTCGCTCGTTGCGGCTCTGTAAATCCTGCAACAGATTTTTTGCTTCGCTGCCGAAAGTAGCAAGGTCGGACGGAATTATATCCATGTCATACCCGCTGCGTACCGCTTTTTTCTGTTCCTCAATCTTCATCTTGTCGAGGTCGGTTATCTTGCGCTTGATAGTCTTGATTGCTTCGCTCTGGTCGATACTGCGGATATGCATATTGACGATTATCCCGTTTTCAAGGTCGAGAATGTCCGAAAGCATACGGTCATTCAGCTCCGGCGCAAGGATTTCAAGGAACGATACCGCACCAAGTTTTCGCCCCATGCGGAACGTGCGCCCGTCGCCAAAACGGAACGAGGACGGGGCGATAAAGTCCTTTGTAGAAAGCCCCGACGGCACA
>NZ_QTWS01000061.1:0-1390 GCF_003461245.1 Blautia sp. AF19-10LB | reverse complement strand
CCCCGACGGCAAAAGCCAGTCCCAAGAGAAGCGGAACGGCTCGCCCTCCGGGTGGAAAATCCCATGCAGGACGTTCAAGCGTTCCTGTCCGTTCATGGGGCGGGCGGTTACACCAAGCACCTTAAAATTATTCAGTACATCGGTTTCGATACGGGAAAGGCGGGCTTTTGCCGCCGCAAGATTGTCCGCTTCAATGGAAAAGGTAATGTACTTGCACTTTTCCAGTCCGTTGTTGCCTTTTTCAAGCTGATTTTTCAGCATATCCGCGTACTCCCTGCGGATAGAGTTAAAAGCGTCGTCCTGTGCCGGAATTTCGATAGCCGCCTGTGCCTTTTCCTTTCTTGCGCCCTGATTGATGAAAGAGAGCTGCACCGAAACGGAAGCGTCAAAGTAGTTGAGAAAATCGCACCAGTTTTCAAAAATGGCGGTCTTATCATCTGCCTGTGCAAGCTGATAGTTAATATCTTCAAAGACAAGGCTTTTACTGTATTTCTTTTCCGTTACCCTGCAAATCCCGTCCGGGTACATCTGCAAGTAGGGAATGGTCTGCTGCGCGGTGTGGGGCTTCCCGTCGCCCTTTGCCGCCTGTATCACGGCGGCGATTTCTTTCTTTTCTGCGCGGGTCAGCTTACGCTTCACGGGATTTTTTACCGCGCGGGTCATGGTTTTTCGTTCTGCCATTGACAATAGCCGATACCTCCTTTTCCAGTTTTCGTTGTTTTTCTATGACGGCATAAAAATTTTCCGTCTGATAGGGGCGTTCCTTTGGTCGGATAAACTTTGTCTGAATGACGTTCTTTATCACGACTTCAAGGGGCTGCCCGTGTTTTTCATACATTGCCAAGAGGAAGCAGGGAAGCATAACGACAATCATTGCAAATGCCGCCATGCTTGTTCCCGCGCTGTCTTTGAGCAAAAAGAAAAGCGGTAGTCCCATAGCGAGGGCTGCCGCAAAACATATAATCTGCCGCTTTGTCAGATTAAAAGCGACTTTTGTTTTGATTTTTGATAAGTCTTTGGGTACGGGTACATACGCCAAGTGAAAACCTCCTTTCGGTCTTTAATGGGCGTTAAAGATTGACTTCGCAAGTGTGCCTGTTTTGAATAGGGAGAAGCACAAAATCACGGTGTAGGCTGCAAGGGAGAAAATCGCGCTGTGCAGGTTGTCCGCTACAATCATGCTGCCAACCAAAACCGCATAAATGCCGACGCATATCATTATGAGGAAGCCTTGAAAACCGAGGGCGAACAGGGCTTTTAAGTAGTTGTTGCCTATCTGCCCCCACTCTCTGTTGGTCATAGTTGCAAACGGGATAGGCGATACCGAACAGTAAAGTAGGGTAAGAACCCGGCGCCTTGCCATATCACTATGGTAGGTTTCCGAGAACTC
>NZ_QTWS01000060.1 GCF_003461245.1 Blautia sp. AF19-10LB | reverse complement strand
ATTTGTATTTTTTCAATTGTCTACTTGACGGGGAGCGGTTCATATTTCCCGACAGCCCCTTTTTATAATGATTTATTTTCTATCTAAAATTTTATTAAACCGACTAAAGACTCCATAGTTTGTGTGTTTGACTTACTGTTTATATCTATCTTCTCCTAAATATTTTTCTAGTCATTGCAATATAAAATTGCTTATACAGTCTCTTCCTTAAGAGTCCTGGTATTCTGGATAATATACAGAGCGACCGATATGACCATCATTATAGCGCACAAACCAATCAACAGATCTGATACCATCGGTGTAATGTGGAACCATATAATATGCACCGCTGCAGTTCCATATAATAAAAAGGTTACTATCTTTCCATGCCAGTCTGCACCATGTACTTTTCCTGTCTTTCGTATCACAAGACATCCACTGACTACCATATACAGCTCCTTACCTGCCATTATTACGATTAAAAGAAGCACATGCGGAAAACGAGTAAACAGACAGATTAACATCGCTGCCTGTGTCAGCTTATCAGCCACCGGATCAAGTATTTTTCCTAAATTACTAATCCTATGGAATCTTCTTGCGATATATCCATCAGCAAGATCCGTAAGACCAGACAGCAATAAGATTTCACCAGCTAACAGAGGATTTTTCTTTACACAATAACTCCATATAATTACCGGAATCAGACAAAGCCGAAAAAAAGAAAGAAGATTAGGAACCGTAATAATTCTATTCAAATTTTCTTCCTGATTCACTTCCCTCTGCATGTACGGTCACCTCACTTTCCTTTTTTTTAGACATAAACCAATAGAATATAACACAAAATGCTAAAGCAAACACAACACCAAAAACATTTTGAATCACTCTAAGACTAACCGCTCCTTGTAGTCCATAAGTCTCTGCAGCAATGGCTAAAGCACCAAATGTGTTAAATACTGCCTGCCAGCCATATTGTGCTGAAAATCCTACACCGATTCCACCAAGAATTCCTATATATGCATAGATTGACGAAGGAAGCAGAAAATATAATACTGTAAAACATATAACACCTGCAATATTTCCGACAATCCTTTTACGGACTCTGTAGTGCATATCTTCCATAAACGGCAAAATCGCGGACATGGCCGCAATACCAGCCCACATTGCACGTGGCATATTACAAAGTTCTGCAATGCAAAGGACAATCGGTACGCATAAAATCTGACATATCTGCCATTTTGTTCTGGAAGAAGTGATATCAAATTCTTGTATCAGATCTTTCAGATTTCTTTTATAAGTTCTGTTTTTATGATTTCGATAAAATACAAAGCAGGTAAGTGCTGCACCTAAAGCCATTCCGACTAATCGCATCTGATAGCTTTTTCCCGTAACATCATAACCATATAGCAGCAGATACCCAAGAACCAATGTAGATTGATTAAACATGAATGGATTATGGCATCCGAACAGAATCAACACAGCCAGTGCCGCAATATTTAACAGCATTCCCAATACCGGTGAAAACTGATTTGCTAAATGCGGACATACAGTCATAATTACAAAGAACAAAGCCAAAAGCATCGTAGATTGTCCGGTGTGGATCCCCAGATCCGCATTTCTAAACACCATGAGACATAATAAGACTACTACACCTACAATGCTGTTCTCATTTCCAAATAGGATGCTGAAAATACTAACAAAGAAAAAACAAAATGCCATTGTAACAGCTATCTTCACCAGATATACCCACATATGATACAATTTTTCTTTTAGTGTTTCACTCTTTTTCAACAGGTTTTTAGAACCTGCCTGATTTAACTGCAACTCCTGATAAAATGTCATATAAATCCTCCCATCTTCTAATTTATCTTAAAACTATATAATCTCATCTTTCTGCTTTGGCAGCTCTATAACAAATCTGCATCCACCATATTCACGGTTTTCTGCTTTGATTGTTCCTCCGGCACTATCTACAATCCGTTTTACAAGTGCAAGACCTAGGCCATTTCCTTCTGCTTTATGAGATCCATCTACCTGATAGAACTTGTCAAATATTCTGGATTTTACATCATCCTCTATTCCTGGTCCTTCATCTTCCAGAATGAACTTAACAGAATCCTGTTCTTGTTTCAGAAACATCGTAATTGTCCCCTTTGAAGGGCTGAACTTAATCGCATTATCCAAAAGATTTATCCAGATATGCATAAAAAGTCCTTCATTCCCAGTATATTTAACTTCCTCCAATTCTACCTGAAAACCAATTTCTTTTTCTGTCCATTTTGTTTCCAATGAAAGAAATGCCTGGCGGATCTGTTCATCCAGACGATATTCTGCTTTTTTCATTGGTATATTCTGATTCTCTAACTTGGATAACAGCAAAATATTACCAACCAATCCGGAAAGTCTTTGGGTGTTAAATAAGATTTTTTCTACATATTCCTCTTGATCCGGAGACAGTTCTTCTCCCTGAAGCAGCATTGTATATCCTTCAATGGCATTAATCGGGGTCTTAAACTCATGAGAAACATTAGATACAAAATCCATCTGCAGCACCTCTGTTGCACGAAGTTCTTTTGTCATAACGTTAAAACTTTGATAAGATTCTCCAACTTCTGCTATACGGCTGTTCGTTTCCAAATGCTGTTCAAAATCTCCCTGAGAAACTTCCTTCATTGCTTTACTAAGTCTGGTAATTGGTTCCAGTAACTTTGCATTAATAAAGGAAGTGATCAGCCCTGCAATCAATGTATTAAAAATCAAAAGCCAGCCAAGCACAGGTATGCTGCCCGGCAGATTAAAAAAATGATTCAAAAAAGCAAATAATAAAGCAGATATGACTGTTGAAAATACAAGTGCCAGCCAGATTGCACCAGTCAGACAGGATCGGATCCGCAATCCTTTTTCTTTCTTTTGTTCCATTATTTTTTCACCACCTTGTATCCAATTCCACGCATTGTTACGATTTCAAAATCCGAGTTATCTTTAAAACGCTCTCTGATTCTTCCTATATGTACCTCTATCGTATGTGGGTCTGCCTCCGTCTCGTATCCCCATACTTCATCCATCAACTGTTGTTTTGTAAATGTTCTGCCTGGCGAAGCTGCAAGCTTATATAAAAGCAGGAATTCTTTTTTAGGCAAAACAAGACTTTCCTTATCAGTTGTAACCGTCATTGCATCATAATCAAACTCTGTTGAACCGATCACAATTTTGTGTTCATTCAGTATCTGTGCACGGCGAAGCAATGCTCCGACTCTTAAAACCATTTCATTCACATTTACCGGTTTTACCATATAATCGTCACTTCCCGAAAGAAATCCCTGACGCATATCATCAAAGGAACCTTTCGCAGTGATCATAAGCACTGGTATCTGATATCCTGCTGAACGGAGTTCTGACACCAGTTCATAGCCATCCATAACCGGCATCATAATATCAGAAATGATCAGATCAATATATTCCTTATCCAATACTTCTAATGCCTGTGCTCCATCCGATGCACTTTTGACTTGATATCCATTCTTCTCAAGCACTTTTTGGAATAGCTGGCTTAATTCTTTATCATCTTCTACAATCAATATTTGAAACACGTTTTCCTTCCTCCTTATTAAAACAGATACCTTGCCCATCCAAGCAGATGCTGTACCAAAAATATTTTTCTCTGACGTTTCTTTGTTAATTCGATTGGCTCTACATGATATGGATCATTATAAGTTCCGCCTTCTAATATCTGGCGGGACACTTTTTCATATTCCATCATGCCCTCTTCCAACTGTTTATTAATATCTTTACTGCGAATTACAAGCATCAGTTCCGTATCCAGATATGCACTTCTCATGTCCATATTAAAGGAACCGATTACAGACAGATCATCGTCAATCAGAATACTTTTTCCGTGGTATGAATAACCACCTTCATATTCCCAGATATTAATTCCTGTACTTAAGATTCTATTTCTGTTTTTCGCATAATCGGCAGCCCCAAATGGATTCCCATTATTCGCAACTGAATTTGTCATGATAGAAAAATCTGAAACGTTCTCTGCAATCTCCTCCCATGTATTATACATCATATCATTACAGATAATATATGGCGTGTGGATCTTCACACGATTTTTTGCATTTTTCATCAATTCTCCCAACTGATACCACACTACTGGTTCTTTGGAACCTGTGTGAATAGGATTTGACACTAATGTAATCTTTTCTGTCTCAAAAGTTTCGTCCGTATAATCGGTCTCGCAGATTCTTTCCTTATTCTCTTCAAAATATTTCTGATAGCTGTTCTGCAGCTCTAAAACTGCGTTCTTTACAGATTTTCTATTTGCCAGTTTTTTATTGTTATGAAAATAACCACTGTCTTCCTGATTCCATATGGTTTCAAAATACTCTGACAACTGGTTAACTGAATTTTCTTTCTCAGGTTCATCGCAAACCACTAACACGTCTCTGTCATAGTTCTTATGTCCCGGAAAATCACCCAGGAAATAATTGTATGTATTTCTTCCCCCAAGAATATATCTCTTTCCATCTGCAATCAAATATTTATCATGCATTCTACCCATCATTTTCCACGGTTTCAACGGATTTGCCTTATTATACAGTTTAATTTCAACATTCTCATGGGATGATAATCCATAGAAATACGGATTTCCTTCCATATCAATCCAGCTCTCCATTCCATCTACTAACAGACGAATATGTACACCTCTGTCTGCCGCATCATGCAGTGCTCCTAAAATCAATTTTCCACTTTCATCGGATTGAAATGCAAAAGTAGAAAGAATAATTTCCTTTTTTGCATTCTTGATCAGACGCACTCTTTGTAAAAGCGCTTCTGGATTCTTTTCTATGATTACTGCCCGTTCTGTATTTTCACTGCATTCGTTCCATGACCCATTTTTTGTTTCTTTTTTGGTTGTATTGGACACTTCCGGCTGTTTTTTATATGCAACGCAGATTCCGAGCAATTCATAAAAAGCCACACATAAAAAAATTGCCAGTATAACAAGAAGGATTTTACATATTTTATGCTTTTTCATTGTACATCACCTGATTCCTTTTTATTTCATACTTATACAATACAAAGTCAATCTCAATTTAACCTCAACAAAATTTATTTTTCATAAAAAAATATGACCGGCTTCTTTTTAAAGAAACAGTCATATTTTTATTCTAATATATGAAGGAGCTTTTCTTACTCCGTTGTATTAATCACTATCCATGCAAAATCTTCTTTGTACAACAGACTGTTAGATATAGCAAAAACGGCCTTTCAAAAACAGTTAACTTCTAAATCAACTGTTTTTTGAAAGGTCGTTTCATCAGATTCTTATAGCAATCCAGCAAATAATCTCATAAATAATTGTCCCAGTCGCAAATATGCACTTCGTCCGGTTTGATATTGGTCTGTCACATCACGACATTCTCCCATCGTTCTTATCAGATCATTTTTTATTTCCACAACTGCCTGACAATCTGCCATAAAACAGCCGTTTTCAAAATGGTGATATAAACTTCGATAATCCAGATTAATTGTTCCACAAGTTGCCATACAGTCATCTGCCACACTCATTTTTGCATGACAGAAACCAGGAGTCCACTCATAAACACGAACACCATGTTTAACTAATCCATGATAAAAAGAACGAGTTATATTATAAATGAATTTTTTATCAGGGATACCAGGTGTGATAATTCGTACGTCTACCCCTCGCTTAGCAGCCAGACATAACGCATGCGTCATTTCATCTGTTATGATTAGATATGGAGTCATAAACCAACAATATTTTTCAGCTTTATTTATCATACTGATATAAACTTCTTCTCCTACTTGCTCATTATCCATAGGGCTGTCTGCATAAGGTTGAACAAACCCAGTTTGCTGTGCCGCATAATCATAGTGGAAAAGGTATTTACTAAAATCAGAATCATTAGCAGCCTTATCACTTACTGCATTCCACATTTCCAAAAATGTCACCGTAAGCGACTGAACAGCATCTCCTTCTAAACGAATACCTGTATCTTTCCACTGTCCATACGGGTGTGTGTAATTAAAATATTCGTTTGCTAGATTATATCCACCTGTAAATCCGACTTTTCCATCAATAACTGTTATTTTTCTATGATCACGATTGTTCAAAAACAGATTTAAACCTGGCATAAACGGATTGAATACACGGCAATGAATTCCTATTGCCTCCATCTTTTTCACAAAATCTGTGTTAATAAAGCCTATAGAACCCATATCATCGTAGAACACTCTAACTTCCACACCTGCTTTTACTCGCTCTTCCAGAACATCTTGAATCTTATGCCATGCTTCAGCGTCTTCTATCGCATGATATTCCATAAAGATAAACTTCTGTGCTTTCTCCAAATCCTTAAGCTGTGCCTCTAATCCTTTCACTGCTTCATCAAAATACACAATATCCGTATTCTGATAGATTGGATACTGCGAATTTCTTTGTATGTAACTTGCTATATTTCCTGCTTTCGGAATTGTTTCTTTTATTTTGCTCAAACACTCTTGACTGTCCGGAAGCATTGGTAACAATTTGCTATCAATTTCTGCATATCGCTCACGCATTTTATGTGTGCCACCATTCAAACCAATCAACAAATACAGGCCTACACCCATAATTGGGAAAATTAGAATTAAGATGACCCAAGGCATTTTCATAGAGGATGTCTTATTTGATGCGTACAATCCCAAAACCAAGATCCCACTCAAAATCCTTGTAAATAAATTTATGATTTCTGCATATTCATTCAAGCGTGTTACGATAGTAATAATAAAAATCACTTCCAAAAGAATGCAGATTATGGAAAAACACAGCCGTTTTACCCCATTTTTTGTTTTTGCTTTGCCCTCTAAAGTATCTTGTTTCATATATATTCCACCTTCCTACTTGCTCAGTTTTCTCCCTAAATTTCATGGAACATACCAATTTTGTCTTTTATTCTCTGCATTTCATTATCTGCTTCAATGATAGCTCTTGCAGAATGAAGTAATTCTTCACTTATCTCATCATAGCCAGGCATTTCTTCAATTCCTTTTTTATAGCGAAGTTGATGTTCCAATGTTGCCCAGAAATCCATACCATTGGTTCGAATCTGTAATTCTACACGCATAGGTGTTTTACCCTTAGCAAAAAATACTGGTATTTCAACAATCATATGATAGCTTCGATAACCATTCGATTTTGGATTTTTTATATAATCTTTTATTTCAATAACTTTAATATCATCCTGTTGGGTAATCAAATCTGATATCATATAAATATCGTCAATAAACGCACAAACTATTCGAACGCCTGCTACATCATTGAGATGTGTCTGTATATTTTCTGTTGTAAATTCATATCCCATCTTCTGCAATTTATCGTAAATACTATTGGGCTTCTTAATTCTTGTTTTTATAAAAGAAATAGGATTTCGATTGTTCTCAACTGAAAATTCATCATCCAAAACCTCAAGTTTAGTTTGTATCTCCCGAATAGCACAACGATACATCATCATTAAATTATAAAATTTTGTAGCATTATTTAAAAACTGTAGTGATTCCGGACTGTTCATCCTGAGTTTTTTTACTTCATCTTTTGTCATGGAACTTTCCTTTCTACCTCATCCCTGATTTCAAAACATTATTTATTTTGATAGTTGATTCGTTCTCCTTGAATTACTGGATAACAAATCATTTTATCACTATCCAGATTTTCTACATGCATATCTACTGCACTGATCTGATGGTTTTCATAAGTATTGTAATAATAAATACCTTTTGTAACATTACAACACGACGTATACAATGTGATTTCATATTTTCCATCCGCTACTTCGCAACATCCTCGTTGCTGATCCACAGATCCGAGAATGTGAAAGAATTGGCTAACGCTTTCTTCCTCTGATTCACCTGAAATTGCATTTACCTTTGTAAAAGCTACACGTACAAAGCGTGATGAAGATGAGAGATCTCCCGGAAGACCTAATCCTCCCATACCTCTACTATATGCATCAAGAGCCAAATTTTCGCAGAAAGTATTTCTGGGCTGTTTAGGAGATAAATACATATAATTATTTAGTTGAAACATCTGCTGTGGAAATGGCGGATTATTCGTAAGCACTCCTACTGGATTATCATAAATATGCAAACCATCTGACATAGATTCTACCGTAATTGACTCATTCTCATCAGAAATGATCCAGTGTAATTGTGCTAATGGCAATTGCTCGCTGAAAGGAGTATTAACAATATTAATTCGTTCAAGAAGCTCGCGAACTTCAACTAAAGAAGAACACTGACTTAAAATCCACGGAATAAATTCAAACTGTGCAATATTTTCCACATCTGGCTTAATCGCGGCATAAACAGCATTTCCGACAAAATTCAGTCCTGCCATTGCCACTCCTTTTTCATTCATAGCATCATAATACAAAGGATAATCCTCTGCAACATGAGCCATTCCAATAATTGCATAATGATTTTTCATATCGCCAACATGGCGAAAATTAAACGCATAATTACGTGGTGTAATTACTATCTGATCACCATAAGAGAATTCATAATCGAGGGTTCGTCCAAAGTAAAAATCTTTTGTTTTATAAGTTGCTGCTGTACACATGATCGTTTATCCTCCTAAATAGATTGAAATATGTCAATGAGTTTTTTTCTTAAACCATAGTATAGCACAATCTTTTATTTTGTTCCAACTTCATACATGATCATAACATGTAAACTTTAAACTATTTTCCTAGATTATTTCTCCATCAGTTTTTCAAACCAGGTATCCATAGCTAGGATGAATTGACCTACGTCTGGCAATTCTTGCAGCATTTCGTTTAGGGTTTTGTGCTTCACATATTTCTGCACATACACCCAACAGACAACGCTACTGGCTTCTGATACAATGTCAGCTATGGTTTTGCGCATAAGCTCTTCAAATTCAGCAATTTCTTCTTTCGGAACAACATCATATGTGGTGACAGTATGGAGCCTCTCTATCTGGATGGACAGATCATCTGGATTCATAAACAAGAAACTCATGAAGAAGGAGAAATCGGTGTCTTTTTCCTCGATGGTGATGCTTATGTAAAGAAATATCATCAATCTGATTCCGGTATCCAACTTATTTCTCTAAATAAAAAATATGCTCCTATCCAAGTCACTTCCGGCTCCACCTTAAAAACTTTTGGAAAAGTAGTTGGCTAATTTTAAAAGGCTGATGCATTAACAGTAAACTTGCAGGGCGTCTTTTTTCACCATTTTGCATGGCTTATAGCGTTCACAAAACACATTCACAAAATCACAAGGATCACAAAATCTTCACAAAAAAATTAGCACTCGCCTCTTGACAGTGCTAATAATGCGTGTTATATTACAGATAGAACAAAGGAAGAGAGATAAAAGAAAAGGTATTCCAGATGTTCGAAGAACTAGAAATGATAATACAGCAGACTGGATCGTGAAGATCTAGGGAGCTTTTGAAAGGAGATATGACTTATGTTAATGCCTAGTATTTTTGGAGAAAACTTATTTGATGATTTCTTTACACCATTCTATTATGATGACAAAGATGAGAAGAAAGCGGAAAAGAAGCTGTACGGAAGAAGAGCACAGAATCTCCTGAAGACAGATATTAAGGAAAAACCGGAAGGTTATGAACTGATTGTTGATGTTCCTGGCTTCAAGAAAGATGAAGTCAAAGTTGCATTGAAAGATGGTTACTTAACTGTCAGTGCAGCAAAAGGTCTGGATGAAGACGATGAAGATAAGAAGGGACACTACATCAGACGTGAACGTTACGCAGGAGCCTGTGAGCGAAGCTTTTATGTAGGCGAAGAAGTGACTCAGGAAGACATTAAAGGTGAATACAAACATGGTATCCTGAAACTGTTTGTTCCGAAGAAAGAAGCAAAACCAGTTTCCAATGATCCGAAATATATAACCATTGAATGATAATGATAACATCTGATTGATAAAAAGCTCGTGGTGTTGCCCGAAGATTTCGGGCAGTACCCTTTAAATATAATTGTAAGTAACAGTCGAAAGACTTGAATATAGATTTGTTTGTCATGAAAAGGAGAGATGACTTATGTTAATGCCTAGTATTTTTGGAGAAAACTTATTTGATGATGATTGGATGAATTTCCCGTTTAACGATGAATTTTGGGGCAAGAAGAATCCGCTTTATGGTAAACATGCGCAGAACATGATGAAAACGGATATCCGTGAAACAGACGGTAGCTATGAACTGGATGTCGATCTTCCGGGATTTAAGAAAGACGAGATTCAGGTACAGCTGAAAGATGGTTATCTGGTACTTTCTGCTGCAAAGGGACTGGATAAAGATGAAAAAGATAAAGAAGGTAATTATATCAGGCGTGAACGCTATGCGGGCAGCATGTGCCGAAGCTTTTATATAGGCGATGCAGTAAGCGAAGAAGACATTCATGCAAAATATGAAGATGGTATTCTGAAACTGTCCGTGCCAAAGAAAGCACCTGAGAAAATAGAAAAAGATGGTTATATTGCCATTGAAGGTTAAGGAAATCTCCTTATAGTCGGGGCTGTCGCATCAATGATTAGGAAATCATAGGTGCGGCAGCATCTTTTTGCAGTTTTTAAGGCGAAATATTCTCTCCTTTCATTCTGTTTCTACAAGAAGGCGAACTTTAATAAACCTTTTCTGGAAAAAGGTTCGTTTTCAGGATTTACTTTTGACCTGTCAAAATCAGGCGGTTTGTTTGAGTGGAAATAAATGCCGCCCTGTCCTTCCTGCCTGAATCTTATGATGAAGCTTGTTTATGTTATACCCGATCGCCAGCAAGATACTCTGGGCGGTTACATTTGCTTTCCTTCGATATAAATATCGCCTGAATTCCATATACAAAAGTTCTTTTAATTCTATTACTATCTGTTCGTTCTCCATTTTCACCTAATCTCTTTACTCCAGTTTCAGCCTGCTCTTTGTTCTGCGTCTTCTGAGGAAGTACTTTGCCTCCCTTGGCTCCATAGAACAGCTCTGTGAGCACTTCGGCATTTCACAAAACCTGTTTTACAAATGGCTTAAACTGTGGAACTCTCACAAACAGCGCTGGCTTGGTGTTCTGGATGACTCCGAGACTCAGCATAGTTACATTATAACATGTAACGGAGAGAAAGATGGTTGTCGTTAGCCATCTTTT
>NZ_QTWS01000006.1:147275-147969 GCF_003461245.1 Blautia sp. AF19-10LB | reverse complement strand
ATGGATCTGTACAGGCGAAAAGCAGATGGGCTTATGCAAAAAGCCTGAACATAGAACTGGGCAGGAAGATTGCAGGAGCAATCACAAAATATGCCAAAGAGAACCGTGCAGATATAATTGTCTTCGAATACCTGGAGACAAAAGGAAAGATATCCGGGAAAAAGAAACAGAAACTGCATCTGTGGAGAAAACGGGATATCCAGAAACGCTGTGAACATCAGGCACATAGAAATGGGATGCGGATATCGAGGATCTGTGCGTGGAACACCAGCAGGCTTGCATATGATGGAACAGGAACAGTTGCCCGTGATCCGGGAAACCACAGCCTGTGTGTATTCCAGACAGGAAAACGATATAATTGCGACTTATCAGCATCGTACAATATAGGAGCAAGATATTTTATCAGAGAACTTTTAAAACCCCTTCCGGTAACGGAAAGGTCTTTGCTGGAGGCAAAAGTCCCTGCAGTAAAGCGTAGAACCTCATGCGTTTATGCAGATCTGAAAAAACTCAGTTCGGAAATGAACTTAAGAATAGCATAAATGCAGGCAGATATACAGTGGACTACCTGCAATGTGGGAATCTGCCGTATCCGGCATGGAAAATGCGCATAACTGCGCACCTAAGTTACAGGTGTATCCGCCGATATTTAGTCTGACGCCTAAAGCGTCCGGAAGCACGTGACTTCAGTCAT